>NZ_KV813635.1:197672-198432 GCF_001813645.1 Pseudomonas sp. HMSC063H08 | reverse complement strand
ACGGCTTGCTCGGATCGGTCGGCGGGCTGTCGCCTCGACTATCGGAAGTAGCGAAAGCGATGCCGCCGGCCGCCAGGGTCAGCAACGATTCGCTACGCACCTTGAAGCCGGACAGGCCACCGGAAATGGAGATGCCGCTGGCGTTCCAGAATCGCGTGTGCTTGCGCACCAGGTCGGCGTAGGCCGGCTCGATGTGCACCTTGATCTCGATGGTCCTCTGGTCATCGCCCAGCTGGAAGCTCTTCACCTGGCCGACCTGGATCTGCCGGTAGAACACCGGGCTGCCCTGCTCCAGGGAGCCCAGGCGATCGGCCTTGAGGGTCAGGTGCAGGCCGGGCAGCTTGTCGGAAAGGGGTGGCGGCTCCTTCAACGCGGTGAAGTAGCGTTCTTCCTTCTCGCCCTTCACCGGATCGACCGCGATGTAGACTCCAGAGACCAGGGTTTCCAGGCCGGTGACGCCAGCCAGGGAAACGCGCGGCTTGACCAGCCAGAAGCGGGTGTCCTTGCTCAGATATTCCTGGGCTTCCTTCTTGATCTCGATGGTCGCGACCACGCCCTTGATGTCCTTGCTGACATGCAGGTCGGTCACCTTGCCCACCGAGATGCCCTTGTACAGCACCTCGGTCTTGTTGGCCTGGATCCCGTCGCCGCTCTCGAAGCGAACCTGGATGTCCACGCCAGCCTGGTCGAAGGCACGCCACGCCAGCCAGGCACCGATGGCCAGGGCTACCAGCGGCAGCACCCAGATCGCCGACCAGTT
>NZ_KV813635.1:80610-197572 GCF_001813645.1 Pseudomonas sp. HMSC063H08 | reverse complement strand
GTTTCCAGGCCGGTGACGCCAGCCAGGGAAACCCGCGGCTTGACCAGCCAGAAGCGGGTACCCTTGCTCAGGTACTGGCGCGCCTCCTTGTCCATTTCGATGGTGGCCACCACGCCCTTGATATCTTCGCTGACATCCAGCGCGACGACCTTGCCGACCGCGATGCCCTTGTACAGCACCTCGGTCTTCTTCGCCTGGATGCCATCGCTGCTCTCGAAGCGCACCTGGATCAGCACCCCTGCCTGGTCGTAGGCGCGCCAGCCCAGCCAGGCCCCGATAGCCAGGGCCACCAGCGGCAGCACCCAGATCGCCGACCAGTTCGAGGTCTTGTGTTTCTTCGGGCTTGGCAAATCACTCATTCTCGTCGTCCAGATTGGTGTTGTCCCAGATAAGCCGGGGGTCGAACGTCACGGCGGCGAGCATGGTGAGCACCACCACGCTGGCGAAGGCGGCGGCGCCGAGGTTGGCCTCGATGCTCGCCAGGTTGCCGAAATTCACCAGCGCCACGAGGATGGCGATGACGAAGATATCGAGCATCGACCAGCGCCCGACCCATTCGATGAAGCGGTACATCATGATTCGCTGGCGGGCCGACATCGGCTGGTGCCGCTGCACCGAATAGAGCAGCAGGGCGATGCCGACCAGCTTGAAGGTGGGGACGACGATACTGGCGACGAACACCACCAGGGCGATGGGAAGCATGTCGGCCTGGATCAGGGTCACGACCCCGCCCATGATGGTCGCCGGGGAGCCCTTGCCGAGCATGTTGACGGTCATGATCGGCAACAGGTTGGCGGGAACGTAGAGAATCATCGCCGAGATCAGCAACGCCCAGGTACGGGCAATGCTGCTCGGCCGCCGAGGATGCAGCTTCGCGCCGCAGCGACTGCAACGCGGATGCTCGTTCCCGTCGGCGCGATTCAACTGGTGGCACTCGCCGCAGACCAGAATGCCGGCATCGATCGCACGCATTGTCGTTCTCCAGGATCTCTGCCGGGACGGTGATGGTTTGTCGTCGTCCAGCGCGGCGGCCAACCTGTGCCTTGCCCGGCAGGGAATGGGCACGGGGAAACCACCTGTCGGGGGAGGCTGCCGTCGGAAGACGATTCTGTTCGGGGCGTTACAGCGATGGCATGGGTTCGGCCACTCACGCGCATCAGTTGTCCGCTCGGCTCGATCTGGCCAGGCTGGGCCGGACTCGCTATTCATGCCGCTTGGACGACGATCGAGCGCTGGGATCGCATGATGCTTATATAGTTCACATGAGTCAATATTGTCTCATGTGTTTTTCACCATCGCGCTATACGGAGCCAAGCGGCGATCCTGCCAGGGGGGCATCATGGCATTCGCCACGGAAGGAAGGACCCCCGGAGAGATTGTGGCGCGCCTCCTGTCTCATGCCGATGCAAGTGGCGGTATCGGCCGAGAATCCCTCGACACCGAGAAGCGGCTTTTCCGCGTCCAGGCATGGGACGATAGGAGCACTCGGGTAGCCCTGGATCGATACTCGCTTTGCTCATTCGGGGTACAGGCAGGAACACCGGCGGGCCTCTTCCGGGGCTCCTCCAGTGTCCTGCTGCACACCTCTGAGGCTCCGATATCCTCCGACCCTCGTCTTTGCCCGGTTCCTCTTTCAGTCAATCGCCGCCCGCGTCTCAACCCCGTCCACCAACCGCGCAATCCCCAATGGGTTGCCATCCTTCAGCGCTTCCGGCAGCCACGCGTCCGGGTAGTTCTGGTAGCACACCGGGCGCAGGAAACGGTCGATGGCCAGGGTGCCCACCGAGGTGCCGCGGGCGTCCGAGGTGGCCGGGTACGGGCCGCCGTGGACCATCGCGTCGCAGACTTCCACGCCGGTCGGGTAGCCGTTGAGCAGCAGGCGCCCTGCCTTCTGTTCCAGGAGCGGTACCAGGTCGGCGAAGGACGCCAGGTCTTCCGCTTCGGCAATCAGGGTTGCGGTGAGCTGCCCGTGCAGCCCATGCAGCGCGCGCTTCAGTTCGGCGTGGTCGGCGACCTCGACGACCACGCTGGCCGGGCCGAAGACTTCTTCCTGCAGCAACTCGTCGCCCTCCAGCAGCAGGCTGACGTCCGCCTGGAACAGTTGCGGCCGGGCCTGGCGGCCCTCCTGCGGCTGCCCGGCGAGGTGGCGGACGCGCGGGTGGGCGTGCAGCGCCGCCAGGCCTTTTTCATAGCTGGCCAGCGTGCCGGCATTGAGCATGGTCTGCGCCGGCTGGTCGTCCATGCGGGCGGCGAAGCGTTCGAGGAACGCCGAGAATTGCGCAGAGCGGATGCCGATGACCAGGCCCGGATTGGTACAGAACTGGCCACAGCCGAGTACCACCGAGGCACTCAGTTCGTCGGCCACGGCCTCGCCGCGCTTCTTCAGCGCTGCCGGCAGCAGCACCACCGGGTTGATGCTGCTCATCTCGGCGAACACCGGGATCGGCTGCGCCCGGGCGGCCGCCATGTCGCAGAGGGCGCGGCCGCCCTTCAGCGAACCGGTGAAGCCGACCGCCTGGATCGCGGGGTGGCGGACCAGCCGCTCCCCTACTCCGCCGCCGTAGATCATGTTGAACACGCCCGCCGGCATGCCGGTGCGCTCGGCCGCGCGGAGGATCGCCGCGGCGACCCGTTCGGCGGTGGCCATGTGTCCGCTGTGCGCCTTGAACACCACCGGGCAGCCGGCGGCCAGGGCCGCGGCGGTATCGCCGCCGGCGGTGGAGAACGCCAGGGGGAAGTTGCTCGCGCCGAACACCGCCACCGGGCCGAGGCCGATCCGGCACTGGCGCAGGTCGACGCGTGGCAGCGGCTTGCGTTCGGGCCGGGCGCGGTCGATGCGCGCGCCATGGAAGTCGCCGCGCCGCAGGACTTCGGCGAACAGGCGCAGCTGGCCGCTGGTGCGGCTGCGTTCGCCCTGGATGCGCGTGGCCGGTAGCGCGGTTTCACGGCAGACGATGGCGACGAAATCAGCGTCCAGCGCGTCGAGTTCGGCGGCGATGGTATCGAGGAATTCCGCGCGGCGGCTGGCCGGCAGTTGCCGGTAGTGCGGGTAGGCGCTGGCGGCGGCTTCGGCGGCGGCGTCCACTTCTTCCGGGGTGGCTTGCACGAAGCCGTACGGCAGCGCCTCACCGCTGGCGGCGTCGAGGCTTTGCAGGAAGAGCGTGCCGGCCGCGCTGCGGGCGCCGCCGATGAAGTTGTGTCCGAGGATGGCTGTCATGTCGACCTCATACAGGGGAAGCCCCGCCGGGGATGGCCGGCGGGGTTGGAGCCAAGGCTCCGCAGGAATGAAGGAAACCGTGCCGCGGGTCTCTCGTGGAGCTCCGGCCTATGCACGGCGGTGGGGCTTCAGAGCGCTACCACCCGCCCCGGCGTCAGTGCGGTCTCGACGGCGGCGATGCCATTGCGCAGCGGCGCGCCGAACTCGGCCATGGCGATCTCGAAGACATCCCCCGGAGCAGCCTTGATCCCGTCGGCGAAGGACAGCGTGGCGGTACCGAAGTAATGCACGTGGACGTCGCCCGGACGGAGGAACTGCGCGTACTTGAAATGGTGGTACTCGAGGTTCTCCAGGCTGTGGCACATGTTGTCCTCGCCGGAAAGGAACGCCTGCTGCCAGAGCACTTCGCCGTCGCGCAGGATCCGGCTCTCGCCCTGCAGGTGGCGCGGCAGTTCGCCGACTCGCAGCTCCGGCCCGTAGCAGCAGGCGCGTAGCTTGGAATGCGCCAGGTACAGGTAGTTGCGGCGCTCCATCAGGTGGTCGGAGAACTCGTTGCCCAGGGCGTAGCCGAGCCGGTAAGGCCGGCGGTCATCGCCGATCAGGTAGAGCCCGACCAGCTCCGGTTCCTCGCCGGCGTCCTCGGCGAAGGCCGGTAGCGGGAAGTCCGCGCCGGGGCGCACGACGATGCCGCCGTCGCCCTTGTAGAACCATTCAGGCTGCGCGCCGACCTGGCCCGCCGGTGGCTTGCCGCCCTCCAGGCCCCACCTGAAGATGCGCATGGTGTCGGTCAGCGCGGTCTCGTCGCCCTGGTTCTGCTGGTGCATGCGGTCGCGCGTCGCGGCGCTGCCCAGGTGGGTCAGGCCGGTGCCGCTGACCAGGCAATGGGCCGGGTCGTCATGATCCAGCGGCGGCAGCACCCTTCCCTCCTCCAGCAACCCGGCATAGTCCGGGCCTGGCTCGCTGCCTCGGCGCAGCACCTCGTCGTGCAGGCCGCTGCCCGCGCGAATCGCCGCCAGCCCCAGTTCGCGCGTGCTGCGCACGCCGCGCAGCACCTGTATCCCGGCGCCTTCGACGACGCCGACCCGGCGCTGCCCTGCCCGGTCCTCGAATTGAATCAGCCGCATCTCGGCTCCTCCTGTGGGCTCCGACTATCACTCGATGATGATGAAATCCTTGAGGTGCTCTTCGGATATCTCCAGGCCCAGGCCGGGCTTGTGGTCGTCCAGCTGGATATAGCCGTCGACCGGCTGCGGCTCGCCCTTGAACACGTAGTAGAACAGCTCGTTGCCGACCTCGACGTCGAACACCGGGAAGAACTCGGCCATCGGCGAGGCGGTGCTGGCCATGGTCAGGTGATAGTTGTGCAACTGTCCGGCGTGCGGGATCACCGGCACTGACCAGGCCTCGGCCATGGCGTTGATCTTGCGCGCGGCGGTGATCCCGCCGACGCGGTTGGTGTCGTACTGGATGACGTCCACCGCGCGGCGCTCCAGCAGGTCCTTGAAGCCGTGGCCGGTGAATTCGTGCTCGCCGCCGGAGATCGGCATGATCCCCATCTTCTTCAGCTCGACGTAGCCCTCGATGTCATCGGCGATCACCGGCTCCTCCAGCCAGCGCGGTTCGAACTCGGCGAGCTTCGGCAGCATCCGCCGGGCGTATTCCAGGGTCCAGCCCATGTAGCATTCGAGCATGATGTCGATGTCCGGCCCGGCCAGTTCGCGTAGCGCGCGGACCTGCTCGATGTTCCTGCGCATGCCCGCCGGGCCGTCCTTGGGGCCATAGCCGAAGCGCATCTTCAGCGCGGTGAAGCCCTGGTTCAGGTAGCCCTGGGCCTCTTCGAGGAAGGCGTCGAGGTTGTCGTTGGCGTAGAGCTTCGAGGCGTAGGTCCAGATCTTCTCCTTGGTGCGGCCGCCGAGCAGCTTGAACACCGGCTTGTTCACCGCCTTGCCCATGATGTCCCAGATCGCCAGGTCCACCGCCGAGATGGCTGCCATGCCGATGCCCTTGCGGCCCCAGGCGTGGGTGCGGCGATACATCTTCTGCCAGATGTACTCGTTGTCGAACGGGTCTTCGCCGATGCAGATCGGCGCCAGGTAGAGGTCGACGATTTCCTTCGCCACGCGCGGCGCCAGGGCGCAGTTGCCGATGCCGACGAGGCCGTCGTCGGTCTCGATCTCCACCACCAGCCAGCCGTGGAAGCGGAACGAGCCCATGGCGTCTCCCTTCTCGAATAGGATGTCGCTGGCATTGGTGCAGAAGTGCGCCTGCGGCGGGACGACCTTGCCCTTCCATTCGAAGACGCGGGTACGGACGGATTTGATTTTCATGTCGCAGCTCCTATCGGTGCGTAGTGTGAGTCAGCCGGCCTGCCGCGCTCGCAGCGGGACGGACGACGATCCGGAAGTCTTCAGCCGGGCCAGCAGGCAGGCGCCGAGCAGGCCGACGGCGGCCAGGGCGAACATGCCGGCGCGCGGGTCGGCGAACTGGCTTTCCATGAGGGTCTTGAGGTTCGGCGCGACGAAGCCGCCGAGGTTGCCCAGGGAGTTGATCAGGGCGATGCCGCTGGCCGCGGCCGCACCGCTCAGGTAGCCGGTGGGAAGGGTCCAGAACAGCGGCTGCACCGAGACGAAGCCGGACGCGGCGAAGCAGAAGGCGATCACCGCCAGGCCCAGGTTGCCGGCCAGCGCCGAGGCGGCGATACCGGCTGCGGCCATGCCCAGCATGGCCACCGCGAGCTGGCGATGCTGGCCGCTGCGGTCGGCCTGGCGGGTCACCAGGCGCGTTACCACCAGGGCGCAAGCCCAGGGAATCGCGGTGATCAGGCCGACGTTCAGGCCGACCTGGCCGTCGAGGAAGCTGGCGATGCGGGTCGGCAGGTAGAACACCACGCCGTACACGCTCATCTGGATGGTGAAGTAGACCAGGCAGAACTTCAGCACCTGGCCGCTGCGCAGAGCGCTGAGGAAGCCGTGCGGGCCGCGTGCCTGTTTGCGGGTGTCTTCTTCGGCCAGCTCGCCTTCCAGCGCCCGCTTCTGCTCGTCGCTCAGCCAGCCGGCATCGCGCGGGCGGTCGACCAGGTAGAAGTAGGCGGCAATGCCGACCAGCGAGGCCAGCAGGCCCTCGGTGACGAACAGCCACTGCCAGTTGGCCAGGCCGAAGATGCCGTGGAACTCCAGCAGCCAACCGGACAGCGGACCGCCCAGTACCAGCGCCAGCGGCAGGCCGAAATAGAACAGGCCAAGCGCCTGGGCACGGCTGCGCTGCGGGAACCAGTAGGTGAGGTAGAGGATGATGCCGGGGAAGAAGCCCGCCTCGGCGACGCCCAGCAGGAAGCGCAGGACATAGAAAGTCATGGCGTCGTCGGCGAACATCATCGCCGCCGAGACCAGGCCCCAGGTGACCATGATCCTGCACAGCCAGACCCTGGCGCCGAGGCGGTGCAGCATCAGGTTGCTGGGTACCTCGAAGCAGGCATAGCCGATGAAGAAGATGCTCGCGCCGAACGCGAAGGCGGCATCGCCGAGGCCGGTGTCGGCTTGCAGGAAGGCCCGCGCGTAACCGACGTTGGCCCGGTCGATGAAAGCCAGTACATACATCAGGACCAGGAAAGGCAGGAGCCGCAGGCGGCTGGTGGCGATCGCCGAGGACAGCAGCCTGGCGTGGTCGTTCATGGCGCTCATGGAGGGCTTCCTTCTTGTTGTTGTTCGACGCGGAGGCGGCATGGCCGCTTGCGTTGGGCCGACTGTAGCCAGGCCGCTCCCGCGCGGATAATCACTTCTGCGCATTCATCGATAACCCCAGGCAATACCTTTTCACCAATCAGCCAATCGCCGGTTATCGGGCAGCAGCGAGAACGGCCCTGCGCTCAGAGCAGCGGCAGGGAATACGAGAGGATCAGGCGGTTCTCGTCGACATCGGCGGTATGGTTGGACCGCAGCATGGCGTTGCGCCAACGCAGGCCGAGGTTCTTCAGCGGGCCGCTCTGGATCACGTAGGCGACGTCCACGTCGCGTTCCCAGGCGCGGCCGTCGTCCATCGCCTTCGTCCGGGCATGGGCGCCGCTGGCGTAGCGGGCCATGGCGGTCAGCCCGGGAATGCCCAGGGCGACGAAGTCGTAGTCGTAGCGCAGTTGCCAGGAGCGCTCGCCGGCGCTGGTGAAGTTGCGCACCTGGATGTCGTTGACCAACGGCGTGCTGGTGCCGGCGATGTAGAGCATCCCGTCGTCGCCGTACATGCGCTGGTAGCCGGCGCCGAGGCTGTGGCGGCCGCGGGTCGCGCTGAAGAAACCGGTCAGCGCGCGATTCTCCAGATCACCGAGCTTCGCGGCACCTTCGTCGCGCGTGTCGAAGAGCCCGACGCTGGCGCCCAGGCGCCAGCCGCCGAAGCTCTGCTTGTGGCTCAAGCTGTAGTAGTCCTGCCGGTAGATGTCTTGCAGTCGCGCCTGCCACAGCCCGACCTGGCTGCGCTCGGCATTGAAGCGGTACTCCGCGCCCAGGTAGTCGAAACGGTCGGAGAACACCCCGCCGCGCCCATCCACCGAGAGGTCCTGGTGGTCGCTGGAGTTGCGCTGGCTGAGCGAACGCATCTGCCCGCCGTGCAGGGTCAGGCCGGCGATTTCCCTGGAGGTCAGCATGCCGCCCTGGAAGGTCTGTGGCAGCAGGCGGCCGTCGTTGCGCAGGAGGATTGGCAGTTCCGGCAGCAGTTCGCCGAGCTTCAGCTCGGTATTCGACAGCTTCAGCTTCGGCGCCACGCCCAGTCGCGCGTAGTCGTCCGCTGCGCGTCCGTCGGCGTGGCGTGGCAGCAGCCCGGAGCCGGCACGATCAGGGCTGCTGTCGAGCTTCAGGCCGAGCTGGCCGATCAGCTCGACGCCGAGGCCCAGGGTGCCCTGGGTATAGCCGGATTTTGCCTGTAGGAGAAAGCCTTGGGCCCACTCCTCCTGTTTCGACTGCGCCGCGCCGGGCTGGCGGAAGTCGCGATTGAAATAGAGATTGCGCAGGCCGAGGCTGACGCTGGCGTCTTCGATAAAGCCCTCGGCGCCGGCGAGCGACGGCAGGCCGGCCAGCAGGACCGGGGCGAGCGAGGCGGATTTCAGCAGGTTCGGAGCGGAACGGGTCATTGTTGTTTTTCCTTTTCCCAGGCCGAAGCGAGCCGTGGAGCGCTGCGGCTCCAGGCGATGTGTCTCTCGTCGAAGGTGCGACGCCTCCTGCCCCGCCGCGACGGTACAGGGAGGCGCCAGGGAGCGCGTTACGAAGGGGCGGCGCTCTGGTTGTCGCGTCGCATGCAGGCGATCAGGCTTTGCGCCTGCCCATCCGGCAGGCGATCTCGAACGCCTGGCGGGTGGCGCCGACGTCGGCCCTTCCCTGCCCGGCGATATCGAAGGCGGTACCGTGGGCCGGCGTAGCGATGGGGATCGGCAGGCCGCCCTGGACGGTCACGCCGCGGGAGAAGCCCATCAGCTTGATCGCGATCTGCCCCTGGTCGTGGTACATGGTCACCACCGCGTCGAAGGCACGGGCGTCGCCCTGCACTTTGAGGAAAATGGTGTCGGCGGGATACGGGCCGTCGGCGGCGATCCCCTGTTCGCGCGCCTTCTGCACCGCCGGAGCGATGATGTCCAGCTCCTCGCGGCCGAAGCTGCCGTTGTCGCCGTTGTGCGGGTTCAGTCCGCAGACGCCGATGCGCGGCCGCGCCAGGCCGCTGCGGCGCAGCGCGTCGTCGATCAGGCGGATCGCCTCCCCTACCCGCTCCTGGCTGAGCAGGCCCGGCACCTCGGCCAGGGCTACGTGGGAGGTCACCCGCGAGGTCCAGAGGTCGTCGAGGACGTTGAACTCGCAGAACGGGCCGCCGAACCCCAGGCGCTCGGCGAACCAGTGCAACTCGTCGCTGTGGTCCATGCCGGCCATGTGCAGCGAGGTCTTGTTCAGCGGGCCGAAGAGGATCGCGTCGGTCCTGCCGCTGCGGGTCAGTTCGAGGGCCAGCGCGAGGGTTTCCAGGCTGTAGCGGCCACCGACGGCGCTCGCTTCGCTGCGTGGGAACTCGTCCCCGCCCTGGCTGAGCCAGGGATGCAGCAGTGGCGTGGCGTCGGCGAAATCCAGGGTCTCCAGCGCGTCGATGCGTCGGTAGGGGAATTCGCAGCCGGCGATGCGCATGCCGCGGCGCATTTCCGCTTCGTCGGCGATCAGCACGATGTGCGCCTTCTCGCGCACCTCGGTGTCGGCCAGCAGGCGGGCGATCAGTTCCGGGCCGATGCCGGCCGGATCGCCCAGGACCATGGCCAGTCGCGGTAGGGATGGAGCGTTCATGGGGAAGTCCTCGGGTCGGGCGACGCCTGCTGCAGGCGCACGGTGTCGGGTACGGTGCGGTAGATGCGCCGCGCGTTGCTATGGAAAAGCCGTTCCTGGTCGGCGTACGGCAGGTCGGCGACGATGCGTTTGAAACCGCCATAGATGTCGTCGAACGAGCCGCACAGGCTGTCCACCGGGAAGTTACTGGCGAACATCGCCCGCTCGACGCCGAACAGGGCGATGCTTTCGCGGACGATCCAGGCGTTGTCCTCGACGCTCCAGCGCCGGCCGGCCTGGCCGATGCCGGAGATCTTCAACGCCACGTTGGGGCATTCGGCGAAGCGCGCCATGGCCCGTTGCCAGGCGGCCAGCCCCTCCTCGCTGCGATCGGACGGCAGGCCGGCGTGGTTGAGCACGATCAGCGTATCGGGGAAGTCGCGCGCCAGGCATGCGGCCTCGGCGAGGTTCCACCAGGGTGTCTGCAGGTCGAAGTGCAGGCCGTGCCGGGCCAGCTCGGCATAGCCGCGACGCCAGCGCTCGTCGCTCATCAGGCTGCGCAGCTCGCCGACCTGTTGCGGGCGTTGCGGACCGCCGGGCTTGTGGCGGACGCTGCGGACCCGTGCGAAGCCCGCCTGCGCCGCCAGCACCTCGGCGGCGTCCGGCGCGTCCAGCCAGGCCTGCGCCACCACCGCGTGGGGCGCGCCATGGCGTTCGGCGAGGTGATGCACGAAGCGGGTTTCGCCGAGCGGATCGCGCGGGTCCCACTCGGTTTCCACGTAGACCGTCTCGACCACCCGGTGTGCGCCGACGTCGCCGAAGTAGTCCGCCGGCAGGTAGCGGCGCTTGATCGCGCTGTAGTCGCCGTAGCGGAACGGAATCTTGGCGTCCTCCGCGAGCCAGGGGTGGTAGTTCGCCTGCGGGTCCCAGAAATGATGATGGGCGTCGACGATCGGCCCGTCGTACAGCTCAGCCATGCTTTGCCTCGGTCTTGTCCAGGGAAATCAGCAGGGTGCCGGCGATGAAGGCTGCCGAGCAGAGGGCGAAGAAGCCCAGCACCGCGGCATATCCGCCCAGGTGTTGCAGCAGCAGCCCGACCAGGATCGGCACGGCGATGCCGCCGAGGCTGCCGGCCATGTTCATCACCCCGCCGACCAGGCCGACCCGGGCCGGAGCGGCGAGCAAGGCCGGAAAGCTCCAGTACAGGCTGCCCCACATCAGGAAGAAGGCGGTCAGCGCCAGCAGGGTCACGGCGGCATAGGCATCTTCCAGGCTCGGCAACAGCAGGAAGGCGACCAGCGCCGCGAGGCCCGAGACCGTCAGCAGGCCCTTGGCCGCCAGGCCGCGGCGCACGCCCTTGCGGATCAGCAGGTCGCAGAGGAAGCCGCCGACCAGGGAACCGACGGCGCCGCAGAGGAAGATGACGAAGGTCGCGGCGCCGATACCCTTGATATCGAAGCCGCGCGCCTGCGCCAGGTAGCTAGGACCCCAGGTCAGCAGGCCGAAGAACACCATGGCCCAACTGGCGCGGCCGAGGACGATACCGACCAGGGAGCGGCCGGCGATGCCCAGTCTTCCGCCGGCCTGGCAGTCCGCTTCGGCGAGCGGGGTGGTGCGGTCGGCGTTGATCCGGTCCAGCTCGGCGGCGTTGACCCCGGGATGCTCGGCCGGGTCGTCGCGCAGGTAGTGCCAGGCCAGCCAGGCCATGGCCAGGGTGGCGATGCCGGCGATGAAGAAGGCGCTGCGCCAGGAGCCGAGCACGGCGATCAGGTAGGCGATGACCAGTCCGCCGAGAGCGACGCCAAGCGGCCCTCCGCAGTCCATCAGCACGGCGCCGCGGCTGCGTTCGCTGGAGCCCAGCCACAGCGAGTTGAGCTTGCCGCCGGAGGGGAACAGCGGCGCTTCCGCCGCGCCCAGGGCGACCCGGGCGAACATCAGCGACAGGCCGCCGCTGGCGAAGGCCGCGAGGGTCTGGAAGGCTCCCCAGAGGCCGGTGGACCAGCCGATCACCCGGCGCGGGCCGTAGCGGTCGATCAGCCAGCCGCCGGGAATCTGCAACAGCGCGTAGGCCCAGAAGAAGCTGCTGAGGATCAGCCCCTGCGTGCTCGGCGTGAGCTGGAATTCACCGGCGATGGTGGGCATGGCGATGGACAGCGAGACCCGGTCGACCAGGTTGATCACCGTCAGGGCGAAGACGATGGCGAAGATGCGCCAGCGGACGTTGCTGGGTTTTGCGGCAGTGGCCTTGTCCTGGGCAGGATCAGCCTGGAGCACGGCAGTCTGTGCCTGAGCCATGGGTCGTACCTCTTTTATTGTTGTTCTTGTGCTGCGGAACTGGGTTGGCAGGTCCGGCAGGCCCACTATCCGGCTTTCCATCGATAACCGTCTAATCAAAGCTGCTCATACGGCCATTTCCTACGGTTATCGCTCCAGATGTCCGACATCCGCTTCCACTCATAACCCCAGGCTATCGGTGTATGCCTTATTTTGAGTGGACGCTTATCGGTGCGCTTCGCACACTCCGCTCTACCCATAACAACAATGACAACCAGAGGTCCTCCATGCGTACCGCATATGCGCGCTCCGTCCCCTCCTTCCTGGCCGCTTGCGCCCTGCTCTGCTGCACCGCCCTGCCCGCCCTGGCGGCTGCCTGGAAACCCGAAGAGAACCTGGAGATCGTCGTCGCCGGCGGTCCCGGAGGCGGCACCGACCAACTCGCCCGCCTGGTCCAGTCGGCGATCAGCCAGAACAAGCTGCTCGACGTCAACACCGTGGTGCTGAACAAGGGCGGCGGCAACGGCGCCGAAGCCTTCCTCGACCTGAAGCTGGCCAAGGGCAACGCGCACAAGCTGGTGATCGGCACCAACAATGTCTACCTGCTGCCGTTGGTGGCCCGGCTGGGCTACCAATGGACCGACCTGACGCCGGTGGCGGCGGTGGCCGAGGACGACTTCATCCTCTGGACCTACCAGGCGGCGCCGTGGGCGGACGCCGCGGCGTTCCTCGCCGATCTGAAGAAGGACGCGGCAGGCATGCGCTTCGGCGGCAGCCAGTCGAAGGACGTCGACCAGACTCTAAGCCTGCTGCTCGGCAAGCAGGTCGGCGGCAAGCTGACCTACATCCCCTTCAAGAGCGGCAGCGAGGCGTCCATCCAGTTGGCCGGCAGGCACATCGCCGCCAACCTCAACAACCCGGCGGAAAGCCTCAGCCAGTGGCGCGGCGGCCAGGTCCGGCCGCTCTGCGTGTTCAGCCACGAGCGCATGATCTACACCGCCAAGGTCGCTGCCGAGCAGTCCTGGGCGGACATCCCCACCTGCCACGAACAGGGCCTGGGCATCGACCAGTACCGCTTCCCGCGCACCGTGTTCCTGCCCGGCGGAGTCAGCGACGAGCAGCGCGCCTTCTACGTCGAGTTGATGCGCAAGGTCAGCCAGACCGCCGAGTTCAGGGACTATGTCGAACGCTCGGCGCTGGCGCCGACCTTCCTCGCTGGCGAGGACCTGGTGAGCTACATCGAGAAGGACCGCCAGCGCGTCATCCCGCTGTTCCAGGAAGCCGGCTGGCTTCGCCAGTAACCCGCGTAGCGCGACCAGGAGACGAACATGTCCAGCTCATCCAATGCGCCGCTGGTCGCCACCCGCTGGGTGGAGATCGGCCTGGCGCTGTTCACCGCCGCGCTCGGCGCGATCGTCATGTACGGCAGCCAGGATATCGGCATCGGCTGGGGCGACAGCGGCCCCGAGGCCGGCTATTTCCCCTTCTACATCGGCCTGCTGCTGAGCGCCGCCAGCCTCGGCAACCTGCTCATGGCCCTGTGCCGCTGGCGGGCGCTGGGTACCTCGTTCGTCGCCCGCGCGGCCTTTCGCCGGGTGCTTGCGGTGTTCCTGCCGATCGCCGCCTACGTGGCGGCCATGCCGTTCGCCGGGATCTACCTCGCCTCCGCGTTGTTCATCGCCTGGTTCATGTGGCGCGACCGCAGCCGCGACAAACCCTACGGCGTGCCGCTGATCGTCACGCTGTCCTGCGGCGCGGCGCTGGCCAGCTACCTGGTCTTCGCCGTCTGGTTCAAGGTGCCGCTGGATGCCGGAATACTGGCCGACCTCGCGGCCTTCGTCGGGAGCGCCAGGCCATGAGCGAATTCGATTCCCTGATGCAGGGCATGAGCCTGGTCCTCAGCGCCCATCACCTCGGCCTGATGGTGATCGGCGTGCTGCTCGGCATCCTGGTCGGCGTGCTGCCGGGCCTCGGTGCGCCGAACGGGGTGGCGCTGCTGCTGCCGCTGACCTTCAGCATGTCGCCGGTGTCGGCGATCATCCTGCTTTCCTGCATGTACTGGGGCGCGTTGTTCGGCGGCTCGATCACCTCGATCCTGTTCAACATCCCCGGCGAGCCCTCGTCGGTGGCCACCACCTTCGACGGCTACCCGATGGCGCGCAACGGCCAGGCCGGCGAAGCGCTGACCGCCGCCTTCACCTCGGCGCTCCTCGGGGCGCTGGTCGGCGTGCTGCTGCTGACCTTCCTGTCCACCCATATCGCTCGCTTCGCCCTGGCGTTCAGCTCGCCCGAGTTCTTCGCCGTCTACCTGCTGGCGTTCTGCACCTTCATCGGCATGAGCCGCAACCCGCCACTGAAGACCCTGGTGGCGATGACCATCGGCTTCGCCATGGCCGCCGTGGGCATGGATACCGTGTCCGGCGACCTGCGCTTGACCTTCGACCAGCCCTGGCTGCTTTCCGGGCTGAGTTTCGAGGTGGCGGTGATCGGCCTGTTCGGCATCGGCGAGATCCTCTGCACGGTGGAGGAAGGCCTGGTGTTTCGCGGCGAGCGCGCACGCATCACGCCGATGGTGATCCTGCGTACCTGGGCCAGGCTGCCGCGCTACTGGCTGACCTGGCTGCGCAGCGCGCTGGTCGGCTGCTGGATGGGCGTCACTCCGGGCGGCCCCACCGCCGCCTCGTTCATGAGCTACAGCCTGGCGCGGCGCTTCTCGAAGAACCGCGAGAACTTCGGCAAGGGCGAGGTGGAAGGCGTGATCGCTCCGGAGACTGCCGACCACAGCGCCGGCACCAGCGCCCTGCTGCCGATGCTGACGCTCGGCATCCCCGGCTCGGCGACCGCCGCGGTGATGCTCGGTGGCCTGATGATCTGGGGGCTGCATCCCGGGCCGACGCTGTTCGTCGAACAGCACGACTTCGTCTGGGGCCTGATCGCCAGCATGTACCTGGGCAACGTGGTCAGCCTGATCGTGGTACTGGCGACCGTACCGCTGTTCGCCTCGATCCTGCGGATTCCGTTCGCCATCGTCGCGCCGATCATCGTCATGGTCTGCGCCATCGGCGCCTACTCGGTGCACAACGCCATGCTCGACGTGGTCCTGATGCTGCTGTTCGGCGCGCTCGGCTACCTGTTCAAGAAACTCGGCTACCCCATCGCCCCGCTGGTGCTCGCTGCGGTGCTCGGCGACAAGGCCGAGGACGCGTTCCGCCAGTCGATGCTGTTCTCCGACGGGCAACTCTCGGTGTTCTGGTCCAACCCGCTGGTGGCCAGCCTGACCGGCGCGGCGCTGGCGATGCTGCTCTGGCCGTTGCTGGCGCGTTGCGCCGGGGCGCTGTTCCGGCGTGGCCGGCGGAGTCTCCGGCATGCCGCCTGAGCCTGCGTCTGGCGGCGGGGTGGATTTCTTGTCACCCTGGGTCTCCCCGCCGCCAGCGAGATACGCCATGTCCCGGATTCCCGACGCCAGCATCATCCACAGCCGCCTGCGCCTGCGCCAGTTGCGCCTGATGCTGGCCCTGGAGGAACTCGGCTCGCTGCGCCGCGCCGCCGACGAGATCGGCATGACCCAGCCGGCGGCGACCAAGATGCTCCACGAGGCCGAAGACCTGCTCGGCGTCGAGTTGTTCGAGCGTTTGCCGCGCGGCATGCGCGCGACGCCTTTCGGCGAGACGCTGATCTATTACTCGCGGATGATCTTCGCCGAGCTGTCCGGGATGCGCGAGGAACTGGTTGCCCTGGAATCCGGCAACCTCGGCCGGGTCACCGTCGGAGCGATCCCGGCGCTGGCCTCGAGCCTGCTGACGCGCACCATCGCCACCCTGAAGCAGAGTCATCCACGGCTGTCGATGAGCATCCAGGTGGACACCAGCGACGTGCTGGTCCAGGCCCTGCAACAGGACCAGCTGGACGTGGTGCTCGGACGCATCCCCAGCGGCGCGCGCACCGACGACCTGGTGTTCGACAGCCTCGGCGAGGAAGAGCTCTGCGTGGTGGTCGGCGCGCAGAACCCGTTGTCGCAGGCACGCAAGCTGGACTGGGGCGAGTTGCAGGAGCTGACCTGGGTGTTGCAGCAGCACCCCAGCCCGATGCGCGGGATCGTCAACCAGGCCTTCCACAATGCGCGCATCGACCTGCCGAGCAGTATCGTCGAGACCACCTCGATCATGACCCTGCTCTCCCTGCTGCAACAGACCGACATGATCGGCATCACTCCACGCTCGGTGATCGAGGACTACCCGGGCAAGCACCTGCTGGCGATCCTGCCGATCCAGCTGGAGCCGCGCCTGCCGCCCTACGGCCTGATCACCCGACGCAACCGGGTCCACTCCTCGGCCATGCAGACCTTCATGGCCAGCGTACATGCCGAACAGGCGCGGCACCTGGCGAAGTGAGCGGCACTAGCACAAATGAGCTAATAGCCGCGAGCCGGCTGGACCTCTAACATCCTCGGGCATTTCAACGGAGTGAATGCCATGCCCTCGATCAAGCCCTTCGGTCTCGCCCTGCTCGTCCTCGGCCTCAGCGCCTGCGCGTCCCTCGGTCAGTCGGGGAATCGCGACAACGAGGTCAAGGTCGCCGCGCAGAAGCTCATCGGCCAGCCCGCCGGCAAGGCCTTCGAACTGTTCGGCAAGCCCGACCAGGGCCTCGGCCCTTCGTCCTACGGTAGCGGCGGCTTCTACGCCTGGAACCGCGTGCGGACCCACATGGGGCCGGACAAGGTCTTCATACAGACCGGCACCGAGTACGTCGGCCAGCGCGAGACCTGGGTCGGCGTCGGTGGCCAGGGGGTCGCCGGCATGGCGCCGGTGAGCAGCGAGGCGGTCTATCGCAAGACCGGCTACTACGAGAACGAGACCATCCTCGACTATTTCTGCAGCATCACCCTGTACACCGACAGCCGGGACATCATCACCGACGCCAGCGTGATCGACTGCCGGGACAGCCGCTGACGGGGCCGCCGGGCCCCGGCCTTCCTTCTCGACGACGAAACCCCGACGCGGAAGCCCTGCGGACCATGGCGTTACGCTATCGTTTTTATTTCTTTGAATCCTTGTTTTCATACCTCTTATTTCGTCTGGAAATAAGATAGATCGATTCATTCTTTTCTCCCGACCCTTGGCCCCTGCCAAACTCCCTTCGCCACGGGATACCCCCGGGCCGACATGGCGGCATTCCCATCCGGAATGTCCGCCCCACATTGCAAGGCCCTGATCGTCGATCGCGGCCGACAAGGAGCTGGAACTTTCATGAAGAAACTCCCCGCCATCACCGCCCTCGCCCTCGCCCTGATCTCCGGCCTGGCCCAGGCCGACCGCCTGGAGGACATCCGCAAGGCCGGCGTATTGCGCGTCGCGTCCTTCGACAGCAACCCGCCGTTCGGCTTCGTCGACGCCAAGAGCAAGCAGATCGAAGGCCTCGACGTCGACTATGCCAAGGCCCTGGCCGACAAGCTGGGCGTCCGGCTGCAAGTGCTGCCGACCAACCCGGCCAACCGCATCCCGCTGCTGACGGCGAACAAGGTCGACCTGGTCCTGGCCAACTTCACCATCACCCCGGAGCGTGCGCAGCAGGTGGACTTCAGCATCCCCTACTTCTCCTCCGGCCAGCAGTTCATCGTCAAGAAAGGCACCCTGACCTCGCCGGAAGTCCTCAACAAGTGGCGGGTCGGCGTGGACAAGGGCACGGTCAACGAAGGCGTGCTGCGCGAGAAGTTCCCCGGCGCCAAGGTCATCGCCTACGACGACACGCCCTTCGCTTTCACCGCCCTGCGCAACGGCCAGGTCCAGGCCATCACCCAGGACGGTCCGAAGCTGATCGGCCTGCTGGCCAACGTGCCCGACCGCGACAAGTACGAAGTGCCGCCCTTCACCATTTCCAACGACCTGATCGGCGTCGGTATTCCCAAGGGCGAGAAGTCCCTGACCGAGTTCGTCGACAAGAGCCTGCGCGAGCTGGAGCAGGACGGTCAGGCGCAGAAGATCTACGACACCTGGTTCGGTCCGCAGACCAAGACCCCGCTGGCGCGCCTGTACAAGATCGGCGACAAGAGCTGAGCGGCCCGCTTCGCCCGCACGACCCGCGCGCCTCACTTCGCTGAGGCGCGTTTTTCGTTCTACCCGACGGAATCCCGCACATGTTCGGCGAACTTCTCGCCCCGCAGTACCTGCGCTGGTTGCTCGACGGCTTCCTGCTGACCCTCGGTCTTGCCCTGCTCAGTTGCCTGCTCGCCACCCTGATCGGCGCCCCCCTGGCCATCGCCCGGCTGTCGCGCCGGCGCCTGCTGTCCTGGCCGGCGCGCGCCTACCTGGCGCTGTTCCGCAATACCCCGCTGCTGGTGCAGTTGTTCTTCTGGTACTTCGGCGTTCCCGCGCTGCTGCCGGAAGCGCTGGTGAGCTGGCTGAACACGCCGCACGAGACGCCCTTGCTCGACTGGCCGTCCTTCGAGTTCCTCGCCGGTGCCTGGGGGCTGACCCTCTATACCTCGGCTTTCGTCGCCGAGGAGTTCCGCGCCGGCATCGCCTCGGTACGCCCCGAGCAGCGCGCCGCCGGCCTCGCCCTGGGGCTGACCCAGCGCCAGGTATGGCGCGTGGTGGTGCTGCCGCAGGCCCTGCGCACGGCCCTGCCGCCGCTGCTCGGGCAGTACATGAATGCGCTGAAGAACTCCTCGCTGGCGATGGCCATCGGCCTGGCCGAGCTGTCCTACGCTTCGCGCCAGGTGGAAACCGAGACCTTCAAGACCTTCCAGGCCTTCGGCATCGCCACCCTTCTCTACATCGGCGCCATCGCCCTGATCGAAGCTTTCGGCCAGGCGTTGCAGCAGACCCGCCGCTACCGCCAGGGAGGTGCCTGAGATGGATTTCTCGGTCATCTCGGACAACCTGTCCTACCTGCTGCTCGGCGCCTACCCGGACGGCCCGCTCGGCGGAGCGGCGCTGACCCTGCTGCTGGCGTCGCTCTCCGGACTGGCTTCGGCGGTGCTCGGCCTGGTCCTCGGCGTGGCCCTCGCGGTGCTGCCCGGCAAGCCGCGCCTGCTGCTGGTGGCGCTGCTCGGCTTCTTCCGCGCGATCCCGGTGCTGATGCTGATCTTCTGGACCTACTTCCTGCTGCCGATCGTCTTCCATGTCGACGTACCGGCGCTGGCCACCGTGGTCTGCGCGCTGTCGCTGATCGGCGGCGCCTACCTCGCCCACTCGGTGTACGCCGGCATCCACAGCCTCCCCGCCGGGCAGTGGGCGGCCGCCCGCGCGCTCGGACTGCGGCCGTGGCAGGTATTGCGCCTGGTGATCCTGCCGCAGGCGCTGCCGGTGATGCTGCCATCCTTCCTCAACCAGTGGGTGTCGCTGATCAAGGACACTTCCCTGGCCTACGTGATCGGCGTCGGCGAACTGTCCTTCGTCGCCACCCAGGTGAGCAACCGGGTGATGGTCCACCCGACGGAGATCTTCCTGTTCGTCGCCCTGCTCTACTTCCTGCTCTGCACCAGCCTCGACCTGGCCGCCGCGTTCCTCGCCCGCCGCCGGCGGGCCTGAGCGGCGGCCGGTGGCTCAGGCGTCGCCGCGCGCCCGCGCGTAGTCGACCAGGTCGCCGAGGTAATGCGGCGAGGCGCGCAGGACGCCATCGTCCCAGCCGTAGAGCACGCCCAGCGCCGACACCTCCATGGCCCACCAGCCCCAGGCGTAGGGGCCGGTCAGGCGGCGGGTCTTCTTCTGCGCCTTGGGGGAAAGCTGGAAGAACTCCCGGTACTGGCTTTGCAGGTAAGGCGCCAGCGCCTGGGCGTCGCTGCCGTCCGCCTCTTCGAAGAACGCCCGCAACTGCCCGAACGGCCGTGGATGGAAGGTTTCCTCGCTGGCGGAAGTCAGGCCGAGGGCGGCCGCGCCGAGATAGTCGAGCAGGCGGTCGGTATCGAATTGCAGGACCTCCTCGACCAGGGCCGGGATTAGCTCCTGGGCGTCGAGCAGCACGCCCATGGCGAGCAGTTGCAGCGCGAACGGGTACTGGCCGGTGCGCGGCGCCAGGGCCGGCGCCGTCTCGAAGTCGACCTCGCCCTGCTCGCGCAGGCTGTCGCGGGCGGCGCCGAGCAGCCGGCTGTAGTCCAGCCACAGCGCGGCGGTCTCCAGGTAGATGGAACGCAGTTCGGCGCCGGCCAGGCCCCGGTCGATGGCCTTGAGCAGCAGCGTACTGGCGTTTTCCGCGGCCTGGCCCCAGGCCCAGGCGTTTTCCAGGGCTGCGTGCCCTTGCGCGGCGAATGGCTGGCGATAGCCGTGGCTCCGGGAAAACCTGTCGAGCGCGGCGATCAGTTCGCGCCAGTCGGCTTTCCAGTCGGCGAGGTCGATGTTCCTTCGCGGCGCCCGGTCGGTGCGGGCCAGGTTGCGCCATAGCGGCAGGGCTTCGGCGAGTCGGTTGTCCAGGGTGAAGGGGAATGCGTGCATGGCGGCCTGTGGTGATCGCGGCCGTTTCCGGCCGATCCGTGCGATCCGGAGTGCGGCCGTCCAGGCCGCGTCCGGTATGGACGGCCGATGCTAGCGCAGCGCGACGCCCCTGCGAAAGGCCCGCCCTAGCGGCCCGTCGGCTGGTTCCGGTAGTAGCCGAGGAAGGCCTCCAGCGGCAGTGCCTTGCCGAAATGCCAGCCCTGGCCGAGGGCCTCGGGCGAGCGGCGCAGCACGTGGTCGGCCTGGGCCTGTGTCTCGATCCCTTCGACGACCACGCCGATCTCCAGGTGCTCGGCCATCGAGCAGAGCTTGTCGAAGATCAGTTCGACGGCGCTGCTGTCGCCGATGGACTGGGTGAAGACCTTGTCGATCTTGATCGCGTCGACCGGCAGGTTGGCCAGGTAGACCAGGTTCGAATGACCGGTGCCGAAATCGTCCACGTAGATCTTCAGGCCGAGTTCGCGCAGGCGGTTCATCCCGGCCAGCAGGCAGCCCTGGGCCTCGGTGGTGCGCTCGGTCAGTTCCAGCGCGACCTGTTCCGGGCGCACGCTTTCCCTGGCCATCTGGCGCATGGCGAAATCGATGAAACCGGGGTCGGCGATGTCCTTGCCGGTGACGTTGACACTGACGTAGAAGCTCCGCTGCTCCCTCAGCAACGGCCCGAGCTGCTTCAGGGCGCGGCGGAAGACGAAACGGGTCAGCAGTTCGATGTCGCCGCTCTCCTCCAGGGCGCCGATGAAGACATCCGGGGAAACCCGCCCCAGGCTGCTATCGGTCCAGCGCGCCAGGGCCTCGACCCCGGCGCAGCGGCCGCTGGCCAGGCGCACGATGGGCTGGTAGTGCACCTCCAGGGCCTCGCGCTTCAACGCGCGCAGCAGCCTGGCCGGCAGTTTTTCGTCGTTGAGGAAGCCGAACAGGTAGCTGAGCAGCAGCATGACGCCGAACAACAGCCCGCCGCCGAGCGCCGCGGCCATGGCCGCGCGTCCGGGCTCGGTGCCAAGCAGGCCGCGTTCACGGAGAAGGGAGACCACGCAGATGTCCTGCGTCGGGTCGCACAGGCTTATCTGCCGGGCGCCGATGAAGCGCGGCCAGCCGGGCCGGCCGAGCGCCTCGAGGGGCTGGTCGTCGTCCCAGGCGAAACGGTGGTAGATGTAGTCGCCGCCGCGGCTGACGGCCGCCGCCGAGATGCCCGGGTCCGGGTGGTCGACATCGAAGTAGGCATGCGGGGCGATGAAGAGGATGGCGTTGCCGCGCCCGACCAGGCCGGAAGGCAGCATCTGCAGGGGCAAGGGCATGCCCTCCGACCAGAAGCGGGTGCCTCTGGCGTCGATCCGGTCGGGCGCAGCCAGCCCCCACGGCGATCGTAGCCGGCCGCGGACGCCGGTACAGACGATGCGATTGCCGCTGACCCGGCCGACGTCGCTCATGAAGCGCGATTCGAGCACGATGGAGCGCAGCGCCTCCAGGTCCTGGTCGCTGCAGGCCGCGGGGCCGCCGGCGTTCATCTCGTGGAGCATCTGCTCGGCCGCGGAGGAAATCTCCAGCGCCCGCTCCAGGGCCATTTCGGTGTAGGACGCCAGGTGCGCCCCGTCGTGCTGGCGATCCAGTTCGTTGATCACGAAGATCCCGCAGACACCGCCCACCAACGACGTGGTGAGCAGTATCGGCAGGATCCGCCGCCAGTTGATCCGGCCCGCGGCAGCCGTTTCACGCTCGGACATACCTTCTTCCCGTCAAAAGAGTTCATGGAAAGCACGCCAGATTGCCGAACAGCTTCACGGGCCCTGCCGGGCCGTGCGCAGAACCTTTTCAGATTTGTCCCGATCGTGACAACGCTACCTTCGCCAGCGCCGTCCAGTCCGATTCCCCGTCGCCATGGGCGATGGCTTCGAGCAACACGTCGTGCAACAGGCTGGCCAGCGGCAGCGGCACGTTGTGGCGCTTGCCGGCGGACAGCGCCAGGTCGACGTCCTTCAACCCGAGGACCAGGCGGAACCTGGCCGGGGTGAAACGCTGCTCGACGATCTGCGGGCCGTAGTTGCGATAGACAGGCGCATCGAAAAGCGTCGAGGACATGAGTTCCATGAACCGGCCGGGCTCGACGCCCAGGCGCTTCACCAGGGCGACGCTTTCGCCCATGCTTTCGATGGCGCTGGCGATCATGAAGTTACCAGAGATCTTCACCGCCATTGCGCTGCGCGGGTCTTTTCCGAAAAACCATGTCTTCTGTCCCATAATTTCCAGCAGTGCCTTGACTTGCTCGATGGCTTCCTCCGGACCGCCGACGACGATGTTCAGCTTGCCGGCCTCGGCCACGTCGGTGCGGCCGAACACCGGCGCGGCGACGAACGCGATGCCCTGGCGCTGGTGTGCCTGGTCGAGCGCCTCGACGCAATCGAGCGACAGGGTCGACATGCTCAGGTGGATGAGACCCGGCCTCGCCCGTTCGAGCGCACCGCTGTCGAGCAGCACGGCGCGAATCGCCTGGTCGTCCGCCAGCATGCTGATGACCACGTCGAGGCCGAACAGCTCGCCGACCTCCTCCGCCCTGGTCGCGCCCAGCGCCACCAGCGGCTCGCAGGCCGCCGCGGAACGGTTCCACAGCGTCACTTCGAGCCCCGCCTGCACCAGGCGGGTGGCCATGGCGGCGCCCATGCCGCCCAGGCCCAGAAATCCGACTTTCATCCGTTTCACTCCTCGTGGGGTCTTGTAGGTTCCGGATCTACCGGAGACAGGCTGGCCGCTGGCAGTTCCTCGAGAAGGAACACCTGGCGGTCCGCCAGGAGATCGGCGACGGCATCGGCCATCGCCCTGTAGTGCGGCATCCGTCGGTGCCGCTCGATGGCGTCGCGGTCGGCCCAGCGTTCGACGAAGACGAAGCGCCCGGCCTCGTCGAGGCTCCGGTGCAGGACGTAGGACAGACAGCCGTCCTCGGCCCGCGACGGCTGCACGCAGGCCAGCAGCAGCCGCTCGACCTCCGCCGCCCTGCCCTCGCGCGCCTGCAACAGCGCTACCACGCGGATCGCCTGGTTCATGCGTCGGCTCCGACGCGCACCACCAGCTTGCCGAAATTGCGTCCCTGGAGCAGGCCGAAGAAGGCCTCGGGGGCATTCTCCAGGCCGTCGACCCGCTCTTCGCGGTACTGGATGAGGCCGTCGGCGAACCACTTCGACATGTCGCGCTGGAATTCATCGTAGCGATGGCCGTAGTCGTCGAAGATGATGAAGCCCTGCACCTTGATGCGCTTGCGCAGGATCGTGCCCATCAGCGCCGGCAAGCGGTCCGGCCCGGGCGGCAGGTCGGTGTCGTTGTAGTGGGCGACGATGCCGCAGACCGGGATCCGGGCCTTGGCGTTGAGCAGCGGAAAGACGGCGTCGAAGACCTTGCCGCCGACGTTCTCGTAATAGATGTCGATGCCGTCCGGGCAGGCCTCGGCCAGTCGTTCGGCGAAGTCCGCGGCATGGTGGTCGAGGCAGGCATCGAAGCCGAGCACCTGCACGGCGTGGCGGCATTTTTCCGCACCGCCGGCGACGCCGACCACCCGGCAGCCCTTGAGCTTGCCGATCTGTCCGACGGTGGCGCCGACCGGCCCGGTGGCGGCGCCCACCACCAGGGTCTCGCCGGCCTGGGGCTTGCCGATGTCGAGCAGGCCCATGTAGGCGGTGAAGCCGGGCATGCCGAGCAGGCCCAGGGCGTAGGACGGATGCTCCGGCGACTCGCCCAGGCGCGCCAGGCCGCTGCCGTCGGAAAGCGCGTAGTCCTGCCAGCCGTTGGCCGAGAGTACCCAGTCGCCGACCTTGAACCCGGGATGGTTCGAGGCTTCCACCCGGCTGACCGTGCCGCCGACCATGACCGCGCCGAGTTCCACCGGCGGCGCGTAGGACGGCGCGTCGCTCATCCGTCCGCGCATGTAGGGATCGAGCGACAGGTAGACGGTGCGCAGCAGCACCTGGCCCGCGCCGGGCTCAGGAAGCGGAACCTGCTCGATGCGGAAGTTATCCCGGGTCGGGGCGCCGTGGGGGCGCGAGGCGAGGACGATGCGGCGGTTGACCTGCGTGGATTGGGACATATCCAGACTCCTCTGTCTGACGCATGTGGCGAACGGTTCATACCGTGCGCCGGGCAAATTAGACCAGTCAACTACTGACGGGTCGAAAAAATACCCGCCTCTTGCGGGGCGGGTATTTCCTGGCGGAACCTCAGATTTCCAGCAGGCTGCGGGTGGTCTGCATGGCTGTTTCCAGCGGTCCCGGGCTGCGGTGTAGCTTGCTCAGCAAGCTCGCGCCGAGCCACAACTGGTACAGCGCGCTGGCCATGTGCCGGGCATCGCAGGGCGCGAGGGAGCCGTCGTCGCGGCCCTGCCCGAGGCAGCCGACCAGGCGTTCGATGATCCCGTCGGAGCCGTCGCGCAGGGTGATGCGCATGCTTTCCGAAAGGTCCGCCACCTCGGCGCTGAGCTTGACCACCAGGCAGCGCTGCTCGTCGCAGGGCGGGCAGGCATTGTCCAGCCACTTCTGCCAGTAGCTCATCAGCCGTTCGCGGGCATTCAGCCCTGGCGCGGCGAAGCGCTGGTCCATGTCCGCCAGGTAGACGCGGAAGTAGTCCTCCAGCAGGGCCTGGCCGAACTGTTCCTTGGATTTGAAGTAATGGTAGAACGAGCCCTTGGGAACGCCCGCGGTCTGCAGGATTTCGTTGAGGCCGACGCCGGAGAAGCCTTTGACCGCCATGATCCGGTATCCGGTATCGAGCAGATGCTGGCGGGTGTCGTCGTAGCTGGGTTTCATGGACGCACGGTAGCCTGAATTAGACCAGTCGTCTAGAAATAATTCGAAGCCATGAGTATAGCGCCGACGGCAACTGCGCCGCTGTCGGGAACCGTGCGGAACGGACGCCGGTCCGGCGCCCGCCCCGCTCCGCGGATTTACCCCTCGCGGACCTAGCAGGCCGCGACCGCCACGGCGGCAGGCTCCGGCTGGAAGCGCGCGGCGAGGAACGGCGCGATGTCCAGCGGCAGCGTCTCTTCGTGGACCAGCCGGTCGAGCAGCACCCCGGTGATCGCCGAGGTGAGGATGCCGGTGCGGAAATGCCCGCAGGCGTTCAGGTAGCCCTCCACCTCCGCCACCGGACCGAGAATCGGCAGTTCGTCCGGCGAGCCCGGGCGCAGGCCGGCCCAGGTGCGCTTGAGGTTGACCTGTTGCAGCTCCGGCACGCAACGCACCGCGCCCTGCACCAGGCCGGCGATTTCCGGGAAGGTGTTGCTGACGTCGAAGCCCTTGTCCTCGGTGGTGCTGCCGATCAGTATCTCGCCGTTGTCCTTCTGCGCCATGTAGCAGTCGCTGGTGGTCAGGCAACCGTTCAGCAGTCGCGGCATGCGCTCGGTGAGGACGATCTGGCCCTTCACCGGCTTCACCGGGATGCGCCGGCCGGTGGCCATTTCGCTGAGTTCGGCGGCCCAGGCGCCGGCGGCGTTGATCAGGGTCCGGCAATGCAGCACCCCGGCATTGTCCGTGCGCACTCCGCTGATCCGCCGGCCCTGGCGCAGCACGCCGGTGACGTTGGTTCCCAGCAACAGCTCGACGCCGTTCTGGCGCGCCGCCTCCAGGTAGGCGTCGGCCAGGCGGAACGGGCTGACCTGGTGGTCGCAGAGGAATTCCAGCGCGCCATGGGCCGCGTGGCTGACCGCCGGCTCGGCACGACGCAGTTCTTCGCGGTCCAGCCAGCGTACCTGCTCGGCCAGATGCGGGATCTGCGCCACGATGTGCTCGGCGTACTGGCGATCCTCGTCGTCCTGGATCACGTATTTCAGGCCGGTGCGCTCGAACTTGAAGTCCATCCCGTGGCGTTCGATCAGTTCCCGATGCAGTTCCGGGTACAGCGCGTTGGATTGCAGGGCGAGGTCGAAGAACGCCGGCGGCAGGATGTGCGGCGTGCTCGCGTCCACCGCCACCGCCGCGCCCTGGGCCTCGCGCCGGTTGCGGGAGGACATCATGCGGAAGAAGATCACCCCGCAGCCCAGCCCCACCGATTCGCCGATGGCCCAGAGGCCGCCGGCCGAGGCGCGGGTGGCGTTGCCCGGTCGCTTGTCGTCGACCACGGCGATGCGCAGGTTGCCGCGCCTGGACAGTTGGTAGGCGCAGGACGCGCCGATCACGCCGCCGCCGGCAATCACGATGTCATAGGTTCTGTTCATGTTCAGGCTTCCGTACCGAGGTTCTGGAATGCGGAAAACGGGATCGGATCGATCGGGAAACGCGGTCGCAGCCAGCCGACGTCGTGGCGTCCGGTGGCGCGGCGCAGGCGATCGCTGCAGTAGCCGATGCACATCCGCCCCTGGCAGTCGCCCATGCCGGCGCGGGTGCGCATCTTCAGCCCGGCGATGTCCTGCACGCCCTGTTCGAGCGCGCGCTCGATGTCGCCGCGGGTGACCTGTTCGCAGCGGCAGATAACCGTATCGGCCCGCGCCAGTTCGACCTGGCGGGCGCCGCGCTGGGTGTAGCGCTCGACTCCGGCGCGGAAGCGCTTGATCGCCTCCAGGCGGGCGAGATGGGATTCTCGGCGTTCGATGGCCTCGGCGGGCGCGATGGCCTCGCGTTGCAGGAGGATCGACAAGGCCGCGATGCGCCCGCCGATCATCGCCGCCTCGCCGCCGCGGATACCCGCCATGTCGCCGGCCAGGTGGATGTGCGGTTGGCTGCTCTGCTGCCAGACGTTGCATTCCGCGCGCAGGTATCCGTCGTCGCTGAAGCCGTGCTCCAGGCCCAACTGCTGGCTGAGCTGGGTGCGCGGGATGAAGCCATAGCCGACCGCCAGGGTGCTGGCCTTCACCGGTCGCGCGTTTTCCAGGTCGGGCCGCCACTCTTCGTCGTAGGGCGCTACCGTCACTTCCGTCAGTTCCCCCTCGCCGCTGGCCTCCACCACGCCCCAGCCATAGTGCAGCGGAATGCCGTTGAGCTTGAGATAGCCGAGCATGCTCAGGCCGTCGAGGAACAGTTGCGGCTTGTTCAGCAGCGCCAGGCTTTCCCTGGCCATGCGGCCGAACGCGCAGGCCTCGTAGACCCCGGCGACACGTACCCCGGCCGCATGCAGCTGGCAGGCCACCAGTGGCAGCAGCGGGCCGCTGCCGGCGATCAGGGTATCGCCCAGGGGCTTCACCACGCCGCTCTTGATCTGCAATTGCAGGCCGCCGAGGAGCATCACCCCGGGCAGGGTCCAGCCGGGGAACGGCACGCTGCGCTCATGGCAGCCGGTGGCCAGGAGCAGGTGCGAATACTCCACCTCGTGCAGCCGTTCCGCCTCGTCGAGGACCATCAGGCGCTGGCCGTCGCCGCCGACCACGCGGCTGTTCAGGCGCAGGTCGATGTGCCCGGCGCAGGCGGAGAAATCGCGCCGCAGTTTTTCCAGCATCCGGGTGTAGCGCGCGCCGAGGTAGGCCGGATCGACGCCGGCCCGCAAGGGGCCGCGATAGACCACCCCGCCGGGACGCGAGGCCTCGTCGAAGAGGACGCAGGGGACCCCGCGCCTGGCCAGCTCGATGGCTGCGGCCATGCCGGCCGAGCCGCCGCCGACGATCACCGGGCGCAGGTTCATGGCCGTTCCTCCCGGTCGAAGCGGTTGCATTCGGTTTCCACCCGCATGCCCGGCCGGACGACGGTCTGGCAGGCGCGGCGCTTGGGCCGGCCGTCAATGGCGACCAGGCAGCAGTGGCATACGCCCATGCCGCAGAAGGCGCCGCTGGCCTGGCCATGGTCGTTGCGCGCGAGCCGGCGCAGGCCCACGGCATTGAGCACGTTGAGCACGGTCTCACCGGCAGCCGCCGCGACGGGCTGGCCATTGAGGTGGATGGTCATGTCTGCCCGCGAGAGGGGCTGGATATCGTGTTGACGTTCAAGAAGGTGCATTGCCCTTTCATCCGTGAGAGAGAGTCGGGAGCCGGCGACACTAGGAGTCGGGCCGGGCGCGGACATTGATCCATGACAGGTGGGTATCTTCCCCTGCCAATTCTGGTAGGTGGGGTGCAGGCGTTCGCGCGGAAAAGTCGAACCCGCGCCTACCCCAGGGTGCCAAGCAGCAAAGCCGGCTCACCCGTGGAGGCCCCATGTGGTTCTCCCTGAATTGCGCGCGGGGAATTCGAAGTTTCTTCCCGGCGTCGCAATCATCTACCTAGCGCTCGCGCGGGCAGCGTGCGGAAAACAAAAAATTTGTCCGCGTTTTCTGATATCTCGCCGCTGCCCGGATTCTTATTCTCGACTCCTTCTTTGGCATATGCGGGAAAACGAACCATGCGTATCGACGGTCATCGTCAGGTGGTTTCTAACGCAACGGCACAACTGCGCCCTGCGGATATGCAGGCACGGGCTCTACAGGACCTGTTCGATGCGCAGGGGGTGGGGGTTCCCGTCGAACATGCCTTGCGCATGCAGGCGGTGGCCAGGCAGACGAATACCGTCTTTGGCATTCGCCCGGTTGAAAGAATCGTCACTACGCTGATCGAAGAGGGTTTCCCGACCAAGGGCTTCTCGGTGAAGGGGAAAAGCTCGAACTGGGGTCCGCAGGCGGGGTTCATCTGTGTCGACCAGCATCTCAGCAAGCGGGAAAACCGCGACACGGCGGAAATACGCAAGCTGAACCTGGCTGTAGCGAAGGGAATGGATGGCGGAGCCTATACCCAGACCGACCTGCGGATCTCTCAGCAACGCCTTGCGGAGCTGGTGCGGAATTTCGGCCTGGTGGCAGACGGTGTCGGGCCGGTTCGCCTCCTGACTGCGCAGGGCCCCAGCGGCAAGCGCTATGAGTTCGAGGCCCGCCAGCAGCCGGACGGTCTCTACAGGATCAGCCGCCTGGGGCGGTCGGAAGCGGTGCAGGTACTGGCCAGCCCGGCTTGCGGGCTGGCGATGACCGCCGATTATGACCTCTTCCTGGTAGCGCCCTCGATCGAGGCGCATGGCAGTGGTGGTCTCGATGCAAGAAGGAATACCGCGGTCAAATACACCCCTCTCGGTGCAAAGGATCCCCTGAGCGAGGACGGATTCTATGGCAGGGAGGATATGGCCAGGGGAAACATCACTCCGCGCACGCGGCAACTGGTGGACGCCCTCAATGACTGCCTGGGCCGGGGGGAGCACAGGGAGATGTTTCACCACAGCGACGATGCGGGCAACCCAGGCTCCCATATGGGTGACAACTTCCCGGCCACCTTCTACCTTCCCCGGGCCATGGAGCATCGGCTCGGAGAAGAGTCCGTTCGCTTCGATGAGGTCTGCGTGGTGGCGGATCGGAAGAGCTTTTCCTTGCTGGTCGAGTGCATCAAGGGCAACGGCTATCACTTCACCGCCCATCCCGACTGGAACGTGCCGCTGCGGCCCAGCTTCCAGGAGGCGCTCGACTTTTCCAACGTAAGGTCTGATGCGCGAAGGTCGTTGGCAAAGCCCGCTTTCCCCGGCGGCATGGGCATCCTGCCGCCTGTCCAAGGCCTTCCGCTTGCCGGAATATGCTGGGCGGCGCGGGGAAGCTAGGAATGGATACTCCACTGGCAGGCGGAAGCGGGTATAGGCGAATCGTCCACCGTATGGATCAGTCCGCAAGCCAGGGCGTCTTCCGGACCGAGGATGCGCGGATAGGCCATCAGGTAGCTCGGGATGTCCAGGCGTTCCGGCGCATCACGGGTGTTCTCGGCGACGATCCGGGCGTAAAGCTCCAGGTCGTAGTCGAGGCTCATCGCATATTCCGCCATCCGCGCATGGTCCACCGCGCCATGCAGGGTCCAGTGGAAAGGATGGAACAGGAACTTGCTGTGGGCACTGGCGCTGCGTCGCTCGCCGGCGAGGAACAGGATGTTGCCCATCGACTCGACGGTACCCAGGTTGTGGGTATGTATCGGCACCGGCAGCGCGCGCAGGAAGTTGTACAGGGTAAAGCCGTAGCTGCATTCCCCGCCCATGGTGGCGATGTTGATCCGCAACTCCTCGGCCTCCTGTTGCAGGACCTTGGCGCAAGTGTTGATCAGATTGCCGCAGGTGGACGAATTGATCGGCCCGGTGAAATGGATGATGTGCTGCTTGGACATGCTCGCCTCTCTTTCCGTATCGGTTCCTCGACGGTCTGCACGGGTTTCCCTACAGAGGATTGTCGCGCCTGCGCCGCGAGCCATCGGCGCGACGAATGGCAGTGCCGGCCAGGAACCAGGCACGATGAGCACGCGGCTGCCTTACGCAGGGAGGCTTCAGGCGTCGCGCTGTCGTTCCTCGCAGGCGCATTCGCGGGCTTCTTCGCTGGCTACGCCCTGCGGCGTATCTCCATCCCGCTCACCCATCCGCTGGTAGCGCTCACGCAGTTCGCGCAAGGTGTCGGCGTCCAGGTCGTCGAGTCCGAGCAGCGCGTTGTGGGCGCGCCGGGTGCTGCGCAGCAGTTCGTCGATCTTGATGTGCAGCGCATCGGTATCGCGGTTCTGGGTGTTCTGGATGAGGAAGACCATGAGGAAGGTAACGATGGTGGTCGAGGTATTGATCACCAGTTGCCAGGTATCGTTGAAGTCGAAGAACGGCCCGCTGATCGCCCATGCCAGGATCAATCCGAGGGCGATGACGAAGGTCGGCGGCCGGCCGCTCCAGTTGGACAGGCGTTGGGCGAATCGGGAAAAGCTCATGGTGGCGAACCCCCTGTGACGTTCTCCCTACTCCTGACCGCGGATTGACATCGGCGCTCCAGCGGCCGGACGGAATGACCGGCCGCCTTCGTGGGCGCGCTTGCCGGCCGGACCGGCCAAGGCCGGCTGGAGATTCTCCTCCAGCAGTTCTTCCACCAGCCGGCGCAGCGCCACGTGCCGTTCCTGGCCCGCTGCGCGCAATGTCTGGTAGCGCCGCAACTGGCGACTGGCGGAGGTCTCTCCGAGCAATCCACGGGCATGCTCGTAGGCCCATTCGTTGCCCTGGCGGGCCTGCGGCCGGCACTGTCGCCAGGCCATTTCCAGCCAGTCCCCGGCACCTACGCAGCGGCCGTCGACGAGATAGCGGCCGGCGCAACCGTAACGCAGCGCCTGCCAATAGTTTTCCTCCAGGCAGGCGTCGCGCGCGACCGGCAACGCACGCGGGCCCGCGCCCAGCGCTTCGCCCACCAGCGCCCTGAACAGCCCGGCCAGGCTCAGCGCGTCGGCCAGGCGCGGGCAGGCGTCGCAGATACGCAGCTCCAGGGTCGGCACATGGGAAGACGGCCGGATCATCCACCAGACCTGGCCATCCTCGCGGATGCAGCCGGCCTCGCGCAGCAGCGCCAGGTGGCGGCGATAGGCGTCCTCGTCGGGCAAGGCCGGAGGAATGTTCATCCTCGGCCACTCGCCGCAGAGTGCCCGTCGATAGCTCGCCAGACCGCTGCGCCGGCCGCCGCGGAACGGCGAGGATGCGCTCAACGCCAGCAGCAGCGGCAGCCACGGCAACACGCGCTGGAGCACGGCCATGCGGTCGTGGCTCGGCGGTATCTCCACATGCACGTGCAGGCCGCAGACCAGGCTGCGCCGGGCCACCCGCCCCTGGTCCTCGAACAGGCGGGCGAAGTGCGCCGCCGGGTTGCTTCGCGCCCGCCGCCAGTCGGCGAAGGGGTGGGTGCCGACGCAGAGCGAGCGCAGGCCGAATTCCATGGCCAGATGCGCCAGGCGTTGCCGGGCCTGACCGTGGAAGCGCGCGGCCTCGGCCAGGGTGGAGAACACCGGGCTGGCCACCTCGACCTGGCATTCGAACATCTCCTCGGCGAAATGCTCGCCGAGCGTGTCACGGCAGGCCGCGACGAATCCGGCGGGTGCGGAGCGGACGATGTCCAGGTCGGAGGCATCGAGCAGGAAGAATTCTTCCTCGATGCCGAAGCGAAGGCCGCTGGCGGCCAGGTCGTGGGTCATCGGCGCAGCTCCCGGGGTTTGTCTCGGGAAGACGCCGGAGTGCCGTCGAGGTTCGTTTTTTCCGCCGTGAGGTTCCCCGGCGCGCCACCGATCCTGCCAGTGAAACCTTTTTCCCCTGGGATCACTCGCACCCATATGTGTGGTCGCCCCGGCCGCCCCCGCAAACCCACGACAAGGAACGCGACATGAGCCTGTCTTCGCCCCTCCCTGCCTCCAGTGCAAGCCCTTCGCCCAGGGTCCGCGACCTGTACCACGCCCTGCTCGACGAGCCCCGCGAGCACCTCGAAGCCGCCGGCGAGTTCCTCGACCAGCAATTGAGCCTGGCCGCCACCCATGACGACGACCTGCCGGAGGACCCCGCCGATTGGCCGGCCTGGCTCGATGCCGGGGCCCGGCGCACCGCCGAGGCGCATGCCGAATACCTCCGGGCACGTCGGCGCGGCGAAGGGCGACGCTACTTCCAGGTTCCCTCCCAGGCGATGCACTTCATTCGCAGCGTGGCCCCGACCAAGCTGGTCGATGGCGCCTGGCTCTATGGGCTGTTGCCGCATCATGGCGAGGAACGCCTGCGGCCGCTGCTGGAGACCTTCCTCGAAGAACTCGGCGACGGCGTCCCGGCACGCAACCACGTCCTGCTCTACCGGCGCCTGCTGGCCAGCATCGGCAGCGAGGAAGTCGAAGGCCTCAGCGACCTGCACTACCTGCAGGGCACCCAGCAACTCGCCCTCGGCCACCTCGCCACGGACTACCTGCCCGAAGTGATCGGCTACAACCTCGGCTACGAGCAACCGCCGCTGCACCTGTTGATCACCACTCAGGAGCTGCGCGAGCTGGGCTTCGACTCCTACTACTTCCAGTTGCACGTGACCATCGACAACGCCGCCAGCGGACATGCGCGCAAGGCCCTGCGCGCGCTCTACGACAACCTGCCGCAGCTTGGCGGGCGCGCGGCCTTCCTCGAACGGGTGAGGAACGGCTACCGCCTGAACGAGGTCGGCCTGAGCACCGAGCAGGTGATCGACGGCTTCGATCTCGAGGAAGAATTGCTGGCCATGTTCGAGCGCAAGCGCCCCTACGCCGCCGGCATGCATTCGGATCGTTGCCGGATCGGCGGGCGCACGGTGAACCAGTGGCTGGCGGTGCCCGGGCGGTTCCCGGCGTTTCTCGCCTGCCTGGAGGAAGAGGGCTGGATCCGGCGCCATGCCGATCCGCGCGGCAGCCGTTTCTGGAACCTGATCGAGGGCGACCGGGCGGCGATGTTCGGAGTCTTCACTCCCTACGAGCGGCAGTTGCTGTACGACTGGATCGCTGGCGACTGGCAAGCCCCCGCTCCGGCGGACAGGGACCCGCTTGCGCCGCTGGCGGAGCCGGCGACGGCGGGCAGCGACGTGGACGCCGAGCAGGTCGCGCTGCGACGCGAGCTGCTGCGGCTATCCCCCGAGCAGGGCGTCGCACGCCTTCTCGAACTGATGGCCCCGCACCTCCACCACGGACCCGCCGGTCTCCTTGCCACGCGGATGTTCAGCCAGCGCTGGAGGGCCGCCCATGCCCAGCCTGAATGATCCGCGCCTGGACGTCCTGGTCAGCCTCGGCAACTGGTTGCGAGGCCAGGACTACCGTTTCGTCACCGTCACCCCGGCTACCCATGAGCGCGTCAACGCCCGCCCGGAAAACCGCATGGCCCGGGACCTGGCCGGCATCTTCGGCTGGAGCCGGGCATTCGCCGGGGAAAGCCTGCCGGCCGACTGGCTGACCCTTCTTGCCGGCGCCGACCTGATCCGCCGCGAGGCGGACGGCTGGCGCAGCCAGGTGCGCGTCTCCAGCCTCGGCGAGCAACTGTTCGTCCATTCGGCCTTCCCTACCCTGGCCGCCGACGCGGTGTTCTTCGGACCCGACACCTACCGCTTCGACCGGCTGATCCGCAGCCACCTGGCATCGTCCGATCCGGCACGCATCCGCCGTGCGGCGGATATCGGCTGCGGCGCCGGCCCCGGCGCGATCCGCATCGCCATGGCCTGCCCGGACGCCGAAGTACACGGGCTGGATATCAATCCGGCGGCGCTCGACCTGGCGCGGGTCAACGCGGCGCTGGCGGGGGTCGGTAACCTGACCCTGGCGCGTAGCGACCTGCTGAGCCAGGCGCCCGGTCGCTTCGACCTGATCGTGGCCAACCCGCCCTATCTCCTGGATGCCTCGGAGCGCGCCTACCGGCATGGTGGCGGGATGCTCGGCGCCGGGCTCTCGCTGGCAATCGTCGATGCCGCCCTCGAGCGCCTGGAAGCCGGCGGCAGCCTGCTGCTGTATACCGGCGTGGCGATGGTCGAAGGCGGCGATCCGTTCCTCGCCCGCATCCGCGAACGCCTGGCGTCTCGGGAGTGGGAGTGGGACTACCAGGAACTGGACCCGGACGTGTTCGCCGAAGAGTTGGACAGCCCCGCCTACCGCGAAGCCGAGCGGATCGCCGTGGTCGGCCTGCGGGTCACTCGTCGCGCCTGAGGCGCTCCAGGCCTTCCACCAGGTCCTCGTTCAGGCGCTGCCAGTGCTCGGCCACCTCGGCCTCGGCCGGAATCACCGCGAGGACCTCGCCATCCACCCACTCCCAGGGCAGGCACAGGCGTTCCGCCTCGGCCCGGCTGGCGGCGCGCACGGTGCGGGCGAAACGCCGCCAGCCGCGCATGTGCTGGATTTCGTAGGTGGTCATGGCCTCCTCCGGAAGACAGGGACGTTTGTCTTTCGGCGCTCCCCGCGTCTTCCGGTTCAAGGCCCTGGATGGGTGGTCGCGGACCGCCCGGCACGCCACCTGAACCCCCTCGCGCCGGGCCGGTCCAGACTCCTGAACGCCACAGAAAAGAGGTGCCCGTCATGACCCGCGAAATGGCTCGGCTACTGATCAGTCCCACCAATGCCTGGCCTCGTCTGCGCCAGGACTACGACCATCACCCTTTCGCCTTCCTCGTTCCGCTGTTGCTGTTGCCGCTGCTGCCGGCGGCCTGCCTGTTCATCGGCACGACCCAGGTCGGCTGGTCGCTGCCGGGCAACGACAGCGTGCAACACCTCTCCAGCGGCAGCGCCCTGCTGCTGGCGACGATGTGTTACCTGGGCTTCGTCGCCGGCGTGGTGATCATGGGCTTCTTCGTACGCTGGGTGCTGTTCCGCACGCCGTCGCGCCCCAGCGTACCGGGCAGCCTGACCTTCACCACGGCGATCGCCGTGCCCTTGATGCTCGCCGGGATCGTCGCCCTGGTGCCCTGGCGGGTCCTCCTGCTGCTGGCCGCGGCGGCTGCCTGCGCCTACTCGGTACGCCTGCTGTTCACCGGCCTGCCGCTGTTCATGCGCATGCAGGAGCGGCAGACATTGTTCTACGCCTTCTGCATCCTCGGCGTCGGCTTCCTGACCCTGCTGACCACCGCCTTCATCTTCATCGAGTTCTGGGGGCAAAGCCTGGCCGGCAGCGGCGAGTACCTGCGCTGAGGCTCAGCCGGCCTTCAGCGTGCCGGTCAGGAACAGGTACAACTCTTCCTGGCCGAAGGGCTTGGCCAGCTTGGGCAACTGTGCCGCCGCGCCTTCGATCTTTTCCGCGAAGCCGGTGGCCAGGGCCATCTTCAGCGGCCGGCCCTGGGCCATGACCCGCTCCACCAACTGGCTGCCGTTCATCCGTGGCATCGCCTGGTCGGTCAGGAGGATGTCCAGTTCCGGCGTCGCCGTGAGAATCTCCAGGGCCAGGCTGCCGGAGTCGGCCTTGAGTACCGAGCAACCGAGGTCCTCCAGCATCGCCGCGGTGTTGTTCAACACCAGCGGGTCGTCGTCCACCACCAGTACTCGACAGGACAAGCGCACCCGCTCGCTTTCGCTGGGCGCCTGCGGCGTCGCGCCATTGCCCGTACGGGCGCTTTCCGGGGTTCGCGGGACGGCGGGTATCCAGATGTTCGCGGTGGTGCCGACGCCCGGCTGGCTCTCCAGGGTGAGCCGGCCGCCGAGCTGCTCGGCGAGGCCGTCGACGATCGACAGGCCCAGCCCGGTGCCACGCCCCACCCCCTTGGTGGTGTAGAAGGGTTCCACCGCACGGCGCAGGGTTTCCTCGTCCATGCCGCTGCCGGTGTCGCTGATGCTCAGGCAGATATAGTTGCCCGGTGCGAGGCGATGGGGATTGTCCGCCGGCACCCGCTGGTTGCTCGCGGAAAAGACGATGCGCCCGCCGTTGGGCATGGCGTCGCGGGCGTTGGTGGCAAGGTTGATGATGGACAGTTCGAGCTGGTTGGCGTCGGTCAGGCCGAGGTCGAGATCCAGGGGAAAGCGCGTCTCGATCGATACGCTCGGTCCCAGGGAATGGATCAGCAGGTCGGTCATCCCGCGCAGCAGGTCGGGGATCGCGCAGGGCTGCGGATCGAGACGCTGCTTGCGGGCGAAGGAAAGCATCCGCTGGGTCAGGTTGGCGCCGCGCTGGGCGGCCTCCAGGGCGTTCTGCAAGAGGTCGGCGGTGCGCTGGTCGCCGGGCAGGCGTTTCTTCAGCAGCCCGAGGCTGCCGATGATCACCGTCAGCAGGTTGTTGAAGTCGTGGGCCACGCCGCCGGTGAGGTGCCCCAGGGACTCCATCTTCTGGGCCTGGAAGAGTTCCTGGCGGGCCCGTTCCAGTTCGCGTTCGGCTTCGATCCGGTGGGTGATGTCACGGGTTACCTTGGCGAAGCCGATCAGCCGGCCATCGCTGTCGCGGATCGGATCGATCACCACGTTGGCCCAGAAGCGACTGCCGTCCTTGCGCACCCGCCAGCCCTCCTTCTCGAAACGCCCTTCGCGTTCGGCGGCGGCCAGGCCGCGGGCCGGTTCGCCGGCCTCGCGGTCTTCGGGGGTGTAGAAGCAGGAGAAGTGCCGGCCGATCACCTCTTCCGGCAGGTAGCCCTTGATCCGCTGGGCGCCGAGGTTCCAGTTGGTGATCCGCCCGCGGTGGTCGAGCATGTAGATGGCGTAGTCGGTAACGCTCTGCACCAGCAGGCGGAACTGCTCCTGGCTGCGCCGCAGCGCCTCCTTGGCCGCGCGCCCTTCGCTGAGGTCGTGGATCAGCTGGGCGAAGCCGAGCAACTGGCCCTGGCTGTCGCGGATGGCGTCGATCACCACCTGCGCCCAGAAGCGCTTGCCGTTGCTGCGCACCCGCCAGCCCTCGGTCTCGAAGCGGCCCTCGGCATCCGCCTGGCGCAGCGCCTGTTGCGGAACGCCGGCGTCGCGGTCCTTGCGGGTATGAAAGCAGGCGTAGTCGCAGCCGAGGATCTCGCTCGCGTCGTGGCCGAACAGGCGCGCCGCGCCGGCGCTCCAGCTGGCGATACGGCCAGCGCTGTCCAGCGTGTGGATCGCGTAGTCGTCGACCGCTTCGTCGAGCAGGCGGTTGCGCGTGGCCTGGTTCAAGGGGACTTTCGGTTTTCTTGTGGTTTTCATGGACGTGTTCACTCGTCGGCTGCTCGACCCGGGCTGCAAGGCACACCCAGCAAGGTAGTACGAAGAACGTCTTCCGGCCGCTCGCTGGCTCGCCCCAGGAACTTGGCCGACCTTTCGGAAGACCCCGGCGCGGCCGGCGAATTCCATTCGCCGGAACCTTGTGCGGAGTATGGCTTTCGATATGCAGGTAGGGACATCTCCTTTCCACCGCACCGACCCCGGAGTTCCCATGCGCAATCTGGAAACCGCAACCCTGAAGCTGGGGATATTCCATCCCCACGACAGCCTGAGCCAGGCGCTGATCGCCGCCGCCTTGCAGCGACAGATCGAAGTCAGCGCCTTGCAAGCCGATCTCAACAGCCTGCAGGCGCGCCCCGGGCTGCGCTGCAAGCCAGCCAGCCTGGCGTCGTCGATCGAGGTCAGCCAGGCGGCTGCCGGTCTCGACCTGCTGTTCGCGCCGTTGTCCGACTACGCCGCCGAAGCCTTGCCGCCGATCTGCGCCGCGCTGATCGATGGCGCCCTGCGCGCCGAGGTACCGCGCCTGTTCCTGCTTGGCCATTGGCAATGGCTGGTGGCGCCGCGCGACGCCGGCGAGGAGCAACTGGGTGCCGGGCTCGAGCGCAGCCTCACGGTCAGCGGCCTGGACTGGACGCTGGTGGAGGTCCCGAGCCTGCCCGCCGGCCTGCGCATCGACGATTTCAGCCGCGCCGGCGACGTCGCGGAAGTGGAGGCCGCCAGGGTATTCGCCTGCGCCGAAGCGCTGCTCGACGAAGTCCGTCTCGGCCTGCACAAGCGCCAGTGCCTGCGCCTGGCGCCCTGAGGAGAACCCGCCATGTCCGGCCCCGATACCCTCAGCCAGGCCTTCGGCACCTTGCTGCTGGCCCTGGCCTTCAGCGCCTTCATCGTTTTCGTTCGCGGCTACCGCCCGGGCGGGGTCAGCGGCGCCTGGTACGACCTGGTGCTCGCCTTCGTCGCGGTATGGCTGGCGTTCTGGCCCGAAGCCGGCGTACTCGCACGCTCGCCGAGCCTGGCCAATGCCCTGGGGTTGGTCTTGCAGGTCGGCGCTACCCTGCTCGGCTGCCTGCTCGGTTACGGGGTGGCAAGGGGATTGCGGCGGGCGATGCGGGAAACCCGGCAAAAAAGATCGGCTTCTTCGCCGGTGAATCGGCGAGGTTCGTAGCGGAGATATCGAGAAAACACATATAACCCGATGGCGTTGCGAATTCTCCAGATGCTTATAAGGAGTGCCGAACGGGCTTTTCACCCGCGATGATTGCATTCCGGCATCAGCGTTCTGCACGATCTCTTGCATTCTGCATCCCGCGCGCCATGCGGGATGCAGCTTATCCCGCAGATTCTGGATGTTGCCGGCATTTCGGCCTCGCGGCACCTATAGTTATCCGTACCGTTGGCATGTATCGACGGTTTCTCTCTGATTCAGGCTAATCCCGCTCCAGGGACGGAGTGGATTTTTTTCTTGCGTTGCGCAAACCGGGGAGAGCTGGCCAGATGAACCTTTCCTACCTGTACCTGAAGAAGATCCTCGAGGAGGAACTGCGCGACCACGACTGCCAGTGCCAACTGAACCCCGACTTCACGGTGACCATCAGTTGCCGCGTGGGTGGTCCCCACGGCGCGCTCTACATCGTGCCCAACAGTGACTTCCTGAAGAGCAGCAGCTTCAGCGACCTCAGCGCCTTCATCCTCAACCTGCGCGAGGAAATCAGGCGCTTCGGCGAGTTCGAGGCGGAACTCCAGACCGGCACCGGCTGAGCCCCTCCCCCTTCTTTTTCCCTCCCGCCGTCAGGGCTGCTGGTAGTGTCCCGGCGTGGTGCCCGGTTCATGGGTACGTTCCACCTTGCTGACCTGGATATCGCTGATCGCCTCGGCGTCGTGCGGTCGATGCAGTGCCTCCAAGTGGCGGCGGGCCTCCTCGCGGCTGAGGGTTTCCGCCTCGCTGTGCAATTCGCAGGTCATCGGCTGGTCGTCGAGGATGTAGCTGATCAGGAACAGCTGGCTGGCCATCGTCTCGCCCTCCTCTCTTCGGTGGGCCCTGCGCCAGGCGCAGGGCCCATGGCTATCACGGCAGGTTCGGCGGCAGCTCGGCGTCCAGCGCAGCGTCCTGCCGCGAGTCGTCGCGCTGGCGCTCCTGCAGGCGCTGCAGGCGGCGGGTCAGGTGCTGCACCTCTTCGCGCAGCAACTGCAACTCTTCCCGCGGTTCATTGAGCAGGCCCTTGACATGGCAATGCCCACTCAACCCGCGGCTGACCAGCAGGCCGCCGGCGACCGCCTTGCAGGCGCCGGGCAAGCCACCGCGGGCCAGGCCGAAGCCGGCCAGGACCAGTCCGGCGCCGATGGAAGCGAGTCGCTCGCCGCGCTGCAGGTTGTGCGGCAGGCCATTGGCCGTCGAAGTCGGCAGGTATTCGTTCATGGAATTCTCCTTGCTTCGGTTATCGGTCAGGCTTCGTCGTCCGGCGGTTGCACGAGGAACTCGACCAGCGTCCGCCGGCAAGCCTCGATGCCCTCTTCCAGGACGATCTCGAAACCGTGGGTGTTCTCGGTCGGAATGCCGATGCAGCCGACCTGCGCGGCCTCGCCGTGGCTCAGCAGGGCGCTGGCGTCCGAGGCGAAGTCCACCAGCAGCGCCGCCTGCGGCTGGTACTGGCAGCGTTCGGCGGCCCGCAACAGGCGGTCGGTGACATGGCGGCTGTAATAACCCTTGGAGTCGCCGCTGTTGACGATCGGGTCGCGGCACAGCCGGGTGCCGTATTCGGCTACCGTTGGGCCGACTTCCACCGCGATGCTGATGTCGCCCGGCAGTCGGCGCGCGGCGAACAGCGCGCCGGCGTTACTCTCCTCCTCCATGGTGGTGAGCACCAGGTAGAGGTCGCCGTGCAACTCGTCGCGGCGCCGGGCGATCTCGCGAGCCACGCCGAGCACGGCGAGCAGCGGTGCGCGGTCGTCGAGGAAGTGCGCGGCGACGCAATCCTGGAAGTACAACGGGCGCCGCCACAGACGGTTGAGCACCACGCGGGTACCCGGTCGCACGCCCAGATTCGCCAGTTCCTCGGCGCTGCGCCGGGTGACCACGTGTACGTCGCGCCAGTGCACCGCGCCCGAGAGCACGTCGGAGCCCTGCGGCGACTCGCCGGTAGCATGCATGCTGCCGTAGGACAGCACGCCGTCGAGTACCGCCTCGCCGGCCAGGATCTGTACCGGACAGACGCCGAAGCTCACCGGCTGGGCGCCGCCGAGCGCCACTACGCGCAGGGTACCGTCGGCCTCGACGCGCTTGACGATCATGGCGATCTCGTCGAGGTGCGCGAGCAGCCGCACCGCGGCCCGCCGCGCCTGCTCGCGCGGCAGGTGCGGCGGGCTGATGCGCGCGACCAGGTTGCCGGCGGCATCGCTGCCGACCTCGTCGCAACAGCCCTCGAGTTCCCGCTGGCAGATGGCCCTGACCTCGTCTTCCTGGCCACCGGGGCCACGTGCCAGCAGGAGTTCCTCGAGCAAGGCGCGGTCTTCTTCGCGCATGCCTCAGGCCGCCCGTTTTTCCAGGCGCGCCTTCAGCTCTTTCTTGTGCTGCTGCATGGCCTGGCCGAGTTGCTTGAGGGCGGCGGCGTCGAGCAATTGCCGGGCGCGCGGGAACAGCTCGCCCTCCTCCTCCTCGATGTGGTGCTCCAGGAGTTCCTTGAGCACCTTGACCCGGCCGGCGAACTGCACGGTGTCCGGGCGGGTGCGCTTGAGGTCGGGAAGGACCAGGGAGTCCACCGTGCGGTGTTCCTCCTTGGCCTCGTAGTACATCTTCAGCTCTTCCTTGCCGCCGCTGTCCCTGATCGCCGGATAGAGGATGTCTTCCTCGATGGCGGTGTGCAGCACCAGTTCCAGCTCCAGTCTGCCCAGCAGCTCGCTGCGCTTCTTCAGCGCCCGTTCGGTGGTCTCGCTGAGTTCATTGAGCAGTTTCTTCACGGTCTCGTGGTCATGGACCAGCAATTCGATGGCGTTCATGGTCGCTCCTCATCGGTTTGTTATCCGAGTGCTCCGGCACTCTCTCTGGCTGAGCGCGCGCTCCTCCGCCGAGTTCAGTCACGAGGACGGGCGGTCGCCTCGATCAGCGGAAACGCGGAGATCCGCAATGAGCGCGGTTCCTGGCCGTCGCGCAGCAAGGCCCGGGACCGCCTCATGGCATTCCCCTCGCGGCACCGGGCCTCAGGCGCGGGCGTCGCGCAGGGCGCGGACCCGGTCGTGGTGACGGAGCACGCCCTGGTACTGGCGCTCGATCACCTGGTGGATCTCCGCCGGCAGCGGTTTTTCCAGCGCCGCCTGGTAACGCTGCTTGGCGACATCCTCGCCGCGCTCGCATTCGTTGAGCACCGCCTCTTCGTCCTTGCCGGTGACCAGTGACTTCAGGTCGACCCAGCGCCGATGCAGGTCACCGGCGAAACTGGTGCTGTCCTTGGGTTTGCCACCCAGTTCCAGGACGATCCGCTCCAGCTCGTCGGCAGCCGCGGCGCAGTCGCGGCTCTGCTCCAGCATCGCCGCCTTCAACTGCGGATCGCGCAGGTCTTCGGCGCAGGCCTGGAAGCCGGCCTCGCCATCCTTGCTGGTTTGCAGCAGGTCGTTGAGTACGTCGAGGGTGTCGTCGAGGTTGGTCTGGTTCATTTCGCTCTCCTTGGCCCGGAGCTGTCCGGGAGTTCTCGCGTCTGTCGACGCCGGCGCCTGCCGGCACGGGACGTGGGCAGCAACCAGCGCCCACGGAAGGTGGGAGGCCCGCCGTCGCGGAGCGTTCAGAAAGCCGGATGGATGGTGGCGTAGGCCGGGGTGATGCTGAGACGTTCGCCGACCACCATCTCGGTGATCCAGTCCACCAGGATCGAGGTATAGGCGTCCTGCGCCGCCTCGCTGCTGAGCGCATGGTCGGCGTGGTCGATGATCCGGTGGGTCAGCGAATGGGTCTGCTGGAAGGCGGCGCGGAAACTCATGATGGTCGAGTGCGGCACATAGCTGTCGAACTCCGACTCCACCAGCAGCACATCGCCGCGGAATCCCGCGCAGGCCTGCAGGGCTCGGTTGCTGGCGGCCGGGATCAGGCTGCCGCGGTACTCGATGAGGTCCTCGCGGTCGAGCAGCAGCTTGGGCGTCAGCCAGTCCTCGTCGCGGTAGATCGCCGGTACCCGCAAGGCCAGCCAGCGCACCGCGCGCAACTGGCTGAGGATCGCCGCCAGGTAGCCGCCATAGCTGGTGCCGACCACCGCGATCGCCTGGCTGTCGATGGCCGGGTGGGCCACCAGCCGGTCGTAGGCGGCGAGCAGGTCCTGCAGGTTGTCCTCGCGCGTCACCAGCGCCTGGCGCCCGCTTTCCGCGCCGTGGCCGCGCAGGTCGAAGGTCAGGCACACGCAGCCGAGCCCGGCGATGCCCTGGGCGCGCTTCAGGTCGCGCTGCTGGCTGCCGCCCCAGCCGTGCACGAAGAGCACGCCGGGGACCTTCGCCCGGGGGCTGAGGAAGGTGCCTTCGATCCGGTCGTCGCCGACCCCGATGCGGATGCGTTCGCTGTTCGCCGTCATGCCTCCCCCGTCATCGCATATTTGAGCAGGAAGTCGCCGTGTTCGTCGGGACCGCGGTAGATCACCCGGCTGTTGTCCGGCAGGCGCTTGTCTTCGTGGATCTCGAACGACGCGGCGCGCACCGCGGGCAGTCCCGGGTCGGCGCGGAAGGCCTCCAGCGCGGCGATCTCGGCGCTGCTCGCGCCGCCGACCCGCCAGGACTGCTCGAGCACGCCGAAGCGCTCCCGACCGTTGCCGTCCCGGCCCTGGGCAATGTCGTAGTTGCGCCGCGAGGCGAAGCAGCCGGGGAAGAAGATCGCCGCGGCGGTGTCGAAGATCCGCGCGTACTCGATGGCCTGGCGCACCTCGCGGGCCAGGTCCAGGGTCAGCAGCTCGGCATAGCCACCGCGCGCCACCAGCAAGTCAGAGCCGGCGTAGACCAGTTCGCCGCGCGCGTTGCGGGTCTGGTGCTGCTGACCGTGGTAGCTCAGCAGGAAGCCGTTGACCCGGAGCTGGCCGACGCTATGGGTAACGACCCCGTCCAGGTTGGCTTCCAGTACCAGGCCCTGCGCCAACTGGCGCTCCTCCAGCCCGCCGAGCCAGCCGTCCAGTTCGTCGAGGTCGTGCGCCACGTACTGGCCGAGGCCGCCACAGGCCTCCGCCAGCTTGGCCCGCACCGGTCCTTCGGCGAGCAGGCGGGCGCCGGCGCGGTGTGCGTCGGCCAGGCTGAAGACGCTGACGCCGTTGAGCACGACGTCGCGGACCTTCTCCGCGAACAGCGGGTTCCAGCCTTCCGGCGCCACGCCGCCGCGCGGCAGCGGATGGACGATGGCCTTGCCGGCGATGAACGCGTGCTCGACGAAACCGCCGAGCAGATCTTCGTCACTGTTCACGCCCAGGCGCACGGCGGTCTCCCTGCCGACCAGGGTGCGGGTCGGGACCAGGTAGAGGGGGCCTCGCTGGTGCAATTCGGGTTCGTAGCGGCCGCCGAACTCCAGCTTCTGGACTTCCGCCAGCCAGCGCGCCAGGGCCAGGTTGCCCTGCACTTCATGTTCGGCGGCCGCGGGATCGACGCTATGGGCCACCACCAGTCTCTGCCGAGGGTCTGCGCTCATGTTCCGCTCCTCCTGGATGGAGACCCGGCGTTCAGGGCTCCGGTATGGGCGAGAGGGACTCTTCGTCGGGCCGTTCCATCGGAACTTCTTCCGGGAACTCCTGGGGGACGTGGCTTTCGTGGTCAGGAACCGGGTATTCGTCCGGGTCCCCGGATGGGTTGCGTGGACTCGTCGCTGGCGCACCCGATGATGCAGAAATGGAAAAACGCATGTCCGCCTCCATCGTTGGTATGAGTTCTAGATGGAGGGTACGAGAGCGGATTTGGTTCGGACCATGCGTCGGAAGGCCGGGTCGGCGCCTGGCCGCCCCGGCGCTGAAACAGCCGGCTCAGCGAGCCAGGCTCATGGTGCGCAGCTTGCCGCCGGCGACCAGGACCTTGCGGTGGGTGAGATGCTGGTTGTCGCTATCGCGGAACGTGAGCAGGTCGATACGCTTGCGGAAATAGTCGCTGTCGCGGATCTGCAGCGGCCCCTGGTCGATGATCAGGTCCCGGCGGATGCGCTCCAGCACCTGGTTCAGCAACAGCGGGTTGCTCTGCTCCTGGCCGGAGATCGCCCGGCTCACCAGGCGCTTGCCCTGGTCGTTACGCAAGGTCACCAGCAACGCGCCGTCAGGCCGAGGTTGGCAACTGACGCGCACATCCTTGAAATGCTCTTCCAGGTACTCAACCAGGTTTTCATCGGTCTCTAGCATTGCTGGCCTCCTGTCTCATCAGATTCTTTGACGCCGGTAATCAGGCGTATCTCTGTCGAGCAGAAGGCGTACCAATTTCTCTGGAAAATAAAATTCTTATAAATCAATAAGTTGAAAAACAAGCCGGCGAATTGATATTTGCACTTTGCAAGAAAACCCCCGGCAAGCCTTGCATTCGGCAACCCGCCGCGCCCGTCGTCTCGCCTGCAACCCCCTGGCGAGGCCTCTCGCAAGCCGAGCCGCCGGTAAAAAAAACTAAACTTCCGCCGCTCCCCTCCGGTCACCCCTAGCAAGGACTTCGCCCATGCCACGGCGCGACGGAGTCCGACCGACCAACGCCAAGGACAACGTACGACCGGAGGATGACATGGGACATTCTGTTGCAGGCGCTTGCCTGGAAGAACCCGCGGTACTGACCGCTTTTCCGTCGCTGCTGCACCCGCAGGACCCGCCGCAACAGAGGGATCGGATACTCTTCGTCACCGCCGAGCTAAGCGACTTCGTCAAGGTCGGCGGACTCGGCGACTTTTCCGCCGCGCTGCCGCGGGTCCTCAAGCGCGAGCATTCGGTGCGGGTCCTGCTGCCCGGCTACCGCCAGGTGCTGGAGCGCTGCCGCGACCTGCGGATCATCGGCAGCCTGCCCGGCCGGGCGGCGATCCCGCCCTGCGAGATCGGCCTGGTGACCCTCGACGACGGCCTGGAAGTCATGCTGGTGCTCTGCCCGCTGCTCTACGAGCGCGAGGGCACGCCATACATGGACGACCAGGGCAATGACTGGCCGGACAACCACCTGCGCTTCGCCCGCCTGTGCCTGGCCGCCGCCGAGATCGCCGGCGGCCGCGGCGCCCAGGGCTGGCAGCCGGGCCTGGTGCACGCCAATGACTGGCCGTCGGCGCTGACCCCGGCCTACATGGCCTGGAACGGCGTGCGCACGCCGAGCCTGTTCACCATCCACAACCTCGCCTACCAGGGCCTCTGCGACCTGCAATGCAGCGCCGAGCTGGGTCTTCCCGACGAAGCGCTGAGCCACGAAAGCATGGAATTCCACGGGCGCCTGTCGTTCCTCAAGGCCGGCATCGCCCATGCCCACCACATCACCACGGTGAGCGAGACCTACGCCCAGGAAATCACTACCCCGGAATACGGCTGCGGCCTGCACGGCATCCTCAAGTGCAAGGTCGAGAAGCGTCAGCTCAGCGGCATCGTCAACGGTATCGACGATAGCTGGCAGCCGCACTGCGATCCACACCTGGTGGCCGGCTTCAGCGCCCGCCAATGGGCCGGCAAGCGCGCCAACACGCGCTACGTGGAGGAGCGTTTCGGCCTGGAGCCGGGCAAGGGGCCGCTGTTCGCGGTGGTCTCGCGCCTGGTGCAGCAGAAAGGCATCGACCTGACCCTGGAGATCAGCGATGCCCTGCTCCAGGCCGGCGGCCGCCTGGTCAGCATCGGCCGTGGCGAGCCGAACCTGGAGAAGGCCATGCTCGAGCTCGCCCGGCGTCATCCCGGCCAGGTCGGCGTGCATATCGGTTTCGACGAGACCGAGGCCCGCCGTATCTACGCCGGCAGCGACTTCCTGCTCATGCCCTCGCGCTACGAGCCCTGCGGGCTCAGTCAGCTCTATGCGCAATGTTTCGGCTCGCTGCCGATCGCGCGCTGCACCGGCGGCCTCGCCGATACCATCGTCGACGGGGTCACCGGCTTCCTGTTCCGTGAGGAAACCGCGCAGAGCTACCTCGACGCGGTGATGCGCGCGATCAACGTCTACCACTGTCCCTCGCTGCTCAACGCCATGCGCTGCAAGGCGATGGCCGCGCCGATGTTCTGGAGCGACTCGGTGGAGCCTTACAACCGCCTGTACCGGCGCCTGTTGAGGAATACCGCTCCGGCCCTGCGCGGGGTACGCCAATGATGGCGATCCGGCGCCGCTTCGGCGCCCAGTTCCAAGGCAACGGCCGAACCTGCTTCGGCCTCTGGGCTCCGGACGCCCGCGAGGTCCGGGTCGAGACCGCCGACGGCCGCGACTGGCCGCTGGAAGGCAGCGACAGCGGCTGGTTCGAGGCGACCCTGCCCTGTCCGCCCGGCACCCGCTACCGCTACCGCATCGATGGCCGCCCCGGGGTGCCGGACCCGGCCTCGCAGTTCCAGCCCGACGGCGTGCATGGCCACAGCCAGGTGCTGGACCATGACGCCTACGCCTGGCGCGTCGACGAGTGGCGCGGGCGGCCCTGGCACGAAGCGGTGATCTACGAGCTGCACGTCGGCCTGTTCGGCTCCTACGCCGAGGTCGAGCGCTTCCTTCCGCGCTTGGTGGAACTGGGCGTGACCGCCGTGGAGCTGATGCCGCTGGGCGAGTTTCCCGGTCGCCGCAACTGGGGCTACGACGGCGTGCTGCCGTTCGCCCCGGCGTCGGCCTACGGCACGCCCGAGCAGCTCAAGCATCTGATCGACAGCGCACACGGCATGGGCCTGATGGTCTTCGTCGACGTGATCTACAACCACTTCGGCCCGGACGGCAACTACCTCGCCCAGTACGCCGCTGCGTTCTTTCGCGACGACCGGCAGACGCCCTGGGGCCAGGCCATCGATTTCCGTCGCGGCGAAGTCCGCGAGTTCTTCTATGAAAACGCCCTGATGTGGCTGCTCGACTATCGCATCGACGGCCTGCGCTTCGATGCCGTGCACGCGATTCCCGATAGCGCGTTCCTCGTCGAGATGGCCCGCCGCCTGCGCGGCGCCGCCGGCCCCGAGCGCCATCTGCACCTGGTCCTGGAGAACGACGACAACCGCGCCAGCCTGCTGCGCCAGGGCTACGACGCACAGTGGAACGACGATGGCCACCATGCGCTGCACGTCCTGCTCACCGGCGAGAACGACGGCTACTACCAGGACTACCCCGAGCCGCTGCGGTGCCTGGCGCGCTGCCTGGCCGAAGGCTTCGTCTACCAGGGCGAAGCCAACCGCCACGGCCGGCCGCGCGGCGAACCGAGTGCCGACCTGGCGCCGGACGCCTTCGTGCTGTTCCTGCAAAACCACGACCAGGTCGGCAACCGCGCCTTCGGCGAGCGTCTCAGCGTTCTCGCCGAACCCCAGGCGTTGCGCCTGGCGATAGCGCTGCAACTGCTCGCGCCGATGATCCCGCTGCTGTTCATGGGCGAGGAATGCGCCGCGCGCGAACCGTTCCTGTATTTCACCGATCACCAGGGCGAACTGGCGGACGCGGTCCGCGAGGGACGACGCAAGGAGTTCGGCGAGTTCGGCCGCTTCGGCGACGGCGCCACCCTGGCTTCGCTCCCCGATCCCAACGCGGTGGAGACCTTCGAGCGCTCGCGTCCCGGCCTGGCCGATTGCGACCCGGCCTGGCGCGGCTTCTACCGGCAACTGCTGGAAATCCGTCACGAACACCTGATCCCGCGCCTGCGCGGCGCCCGTTCGCTGGGCGTGACCACCATCGCCGGCGCCGCGCTGTCGGCGCGCTGGCGACTCGGTGACGGCAGTGACTGGCGAATCGACTTCAACCCTTCTCCGCTCGAAGCGGAAGTCGAGCCGCCGGCGGCCGCCACCCAGGTGCTGTTCCTCGACAACCTCGCCTGTGCCGAGTATCGCCGCGGCCGCCTAAGTCCCCGCAGCATCGCGGTCAGCCTGGAGCCCGCCCATGAGTGACGCACGCCTGGCCGAACTGGCCGCCGCCGTGGGCCTGCAACTCGACTGGCAGGACGCCAACGGACGGCCGCAGCGGGTCGACCCGGAGGTCCAGCGCGGCCTGCTGGAAGCACTCGGCTATCCGGCGCAGAGTCCGCAACAGATCGAACAGAGCCTGGCCGCGCTGGCCCGGCTGCGCGAGGACAGCGCCAACCTCGGACTGCTGGTCGGCGAATGCGGCCAGCCGCTGGAGCAAGCGCTCGGCCCCGCCGGCACCCCGGGCGAACTGGTCTACGAGGACGGCACGCGGATCGCCCTGCGCCTGGACGCCGAAGGCCGCCTGCCGGCGCAGGCCCGCAGTGGCTATGCGCAGCTGTCGCTGGAGCAGCGGGAATGGGCGGTGGCGATGGCGCCGCCGAGCTGTCCGTCCCTGGCCAGCCTCGCCCCGGGTCGCTCGCGTCGCTGGGGTCTGGCCGCCCAGGTCTATGCCCTGCGCCGCCCCGGCGACGGCGGCCTGGGCGACAGCGCTGCCCTCGAGGACCTGCTGCGCAGCGCCGCGCGGCATGGCGCCGACGCGCTGGCGATCAGCCCGCTGCACGCCCTCGCCGAGGCCAACGGACATGCCTACAGCCCCTACTCGCCGTCCAGCCGGCTGTTCTTCAATGTCCTGCACGCCGCGCCAGCGACCATTCTCGGCGCGGCGGCGGTGGAACAGGCGATCCGTCGCGCCGGCCTGGCCGCGGAGATGGCCCGCCTGGAGAGCCTGGAGCTGATCGACTGGACAGCGGCGGCGGACCTGCGCATGCGCCTGCTGCGCCAACTCCACCGCGACTTCATCGAGCGCGCCAGTCCCTTGCGCCACGACCTCGCCGAATTCCGCCGCGAAGCCGGCGAGGCGCTGCTGCACCACTGCCGCTTCGAGACCCTGCAGGCGCACCTGGGCGCCGGCCCCGACTGGCGACGCTGGCCGGAGCCGCTGCGCCGCCCCGGCGAGCCGGCGGTGGCCGCGTTCTGCGCCGATCACGCCGAGGAAGTGGACTTCCGCGCCTTCGGCCAGTGGCTGACCCAACGTTGCCTGCAACATGCCCAGCGTCAGGCGCGCGAGGCCGGGATGGCCATCGGTCTGGTCGCCGACCTGGCGGTGGGCGCCGATGGCGGCGGCAGCCAGGCCTGGTCGCGGCAGGAAGAGCTGCTCGCCGAAGTGAATGTCGGCGCGCCGCCGGACATCCTCAACCAGTCCGGACAGGACTGGGGCGTTTCCGCGTTCAATCCCGAAGGCCTGCGCCGCCACGGCTACCGGGCATTCCGCGAGATGCTGCGGGCCAACCTGGCCTGGCCCGGAGGGCTACGCATCGACCATGTGATGGGCCTGCAACGTCTCTGGCTGATCCCGCGCGGCCAGCCGCCCCACGCCGGCGCCTACCTGCGCTACCCGCAGCGCGAGCTGCTGCGCCTGCTGGCGCTGGAGGCCAGCCGCGCCTCGGCGCTGGTCATCGGCGAGGACCTCGGCACCGTGCCCGAAGGCCTGCGCGAGGAACTGGCACGCCGCCAGGTGCTGGGTACCCGCGTGCTGCTCTTCGAGCGGCGCGGCGAACGCTTCGTGCCCCCGGCGCAATGGCCGGCGGACGCCATGGCCACCACCAGCACCCACGACCTGCCGAGCCTGTCCGGCTGGTGGCGGGGCCAGGACATCCACTGGCGCGGCCGCGCCGGACACCGCAGCGCCGAGGAATGCGCGGCCGACCTGGAACTGCGCGCCGAGGAGCGCCGGGCGCTGGCCGCCAGCCTCGAACCGCCGGTCGATCCCGACCCCGCCGCCGAAGTGCCGCTGGACGCCTGCATCGGCTATGTCGGGGCAACCCCCGCGCCGTTGGTGCTACTGCCCCTGGAGGACGCCCTGGGCAGCCTGGAGCAGCCGAACCTGCCCGGCCCCGGCGACGCCCACCCGAACTGGCGGCGGCGCTGGCCGGAAAACGCCGCGCAGATGCTCGGAACGCCGCAGGTCGACCGGCGCCTGCGCCTGCTCGAACGCAGCCGCCGGGATGCCGAGGAGGCCGCCCATGATTGAGCCCCGCGCTACCCTGCGCCTGCAATTCCACGCCGGCTTCACCCTCGACGATGCCCTGCCCTGGCTGGATTATTTCGCCGACCTGGGCATCAGCCATCTCTACGCCTCGCCGCTGTTCCGCGCGCGGCCCGGCTCCAGCCACGGCTACGACGTGGTCGACCCGACCCGGATCAATCCGGAACTGGGCGGCGAGCCGGCGCTGCTGCGCCTGATCCAGGGGCTGCGGCAACGCGGCATGGGCCTGCTCATGGACATAGTGCCGAACCACATGGGCATCGGCGGCGGCGCCAATCCCTGGTGGCAGGACGTGCTCGAATGGGGGCGCGAGAGTCCCTACGCGAGTTTCTTCGACATCCAGTGGGAATCCCACGACGCCGCGTTGCGCGGCCAGGTGCTGCTGCCGTTCCTGCGCAGCGACTACGGCGAGGTCCTGGCTGCCGGGGAGATCGGCCTGAGCCTGGACCGCGAGGCCGGCCGCCTGCTGGCGAGCCACGGCGAGCAGCGCTTCCCCCTCTGGCCGGGCAGCTACCCGGAGCTGCTGGAAGACAGCGGCGAGCCGCGCCTGTCAGACCTGGCCGGCGGTTTCCGCGAGTGCCGGCAGGACCGCGAGGCCTTGCGCGAGATGCAGCGTCGACTGGCGGCTGCGCTCGCCGAGAGCGCTCCGCGCGCCGCCCTGGAGCGCACGCTGGGCAAGCTCCAGGAACGCCACGAGGAGGCTCGCCAACGCCTGCACCGCCTGCTCGAGGCGCAGCACTACCGCCTGGCCAGCTGGCGCACCGCGGCGGACGACATCAACTGGCGCCGTTTCTTCGACATCAGCGAACTGGTCGGCCTGCGGGTCGAGCGCGGCGAGGTGTTCGAGGCCGTGCACGGCAAGGTCTTCCAGTTGCTCGAGGACGGTCTGCTCGATGGCCTGCGCATCGATCACGTCGACGGCCTGGCCGATCCGCGCGGCTATTGCCGACGCCTGCGCCGCCGCAGCGAGCGGATCCGCGCCCGTCGCGGCGGCGCGCCGATGCTGCTGTACGTTGAGAAGATCCTCGGTGGCGAGGAGCGCCTGCCCGAGGATTGGCTGTGCGACGGCACCACCGGCTACGACTTCATGAACCAGGTCAGCCTGTTGCAGCACGATCCGCGCGGCGAACGACCGTTGCGCGAACTCTGGCAGCGGGTCAGCGGACGCCCGGAGGCGTTTCTCGACGAGGTCTACCAGGCTCGCCAACTGGTCCTGGCGGGAAGCCTCGCCGGTGACCTGGAGAACCTCGCCCAGGGTCTTTTGCGGGTGGCGCGGGCCGACCTGGCCAGCCGCGACCTGACCCTGGGCGGTATCCGCCGCGCGCTGTTCCAGTTGCTCGCGCGCTTTCCGGTCTACCGTACCTACGCCGGGGCCTGCGGTCGCTCGGTGCAGGATCGCGAGGTGTTCCGCTATGCCGCAGAGGCGGCCCGCGAGGATCTCGACGAAGCCGACCGGGCGGTCCTCGACCATCTCGAACGCTGGCTCGGCGGGCAGCCGCTGCGCGAGCTGCCGCCCGGTCCGCTGCGGCGCCTGCGCGGCGAGTTGCTGGCGCGCTTCCAGCAGTTGAGTTCGCCGACCGCCGCCAAGGCCGTGGAGGATACCGCCTGCTATCGCTCGGCGGCCCTGCTCTCGCGCAACGACGTCGGCTTCGACCCGCAGCGCTTCGCCGCTTCCGCCGAGGAATTCCATGCCGCCTGCGAAGCCAGGCGCCTGGCCAGCCCGCGGGCCCTGCTGGCCACCGCCAGCCATGACCACAAGCGCGGCGAGGACGCCCGCGCCCGTCTTGCGGCGCTCAGTGAACTGGCGCCCTGGTTCGCGCGTAACGTCGAGCACTGGCAAAGCCTGGCCACGCCGTTACGCCGCGACCTCGCCGAGGGGCCGGCGCCGAGTCCCGGCGACGAGCTGATCCTGTTCCAGGCCCTGCTCGGCAGTTGGCCGCTCGACGCGCCTTGCGACGGCGCCGCCCTGGACCAAGCGTTCCTCGCGCGGATGCGCGAATGGCAATGCAAGGCCTTGCGCGAAGCCAAGCTGCGCACGCGCTGGACCGCGCCCGACGAAGACTACGAGCGCGCCTGCGCCGACTATCTGGAACAACTCCTGCGCGCGCCACCGGCCCAGGCCCTGCGCCAGTCGCTGGGCAACGCGGCGGCGCGACTGATGCCGGCCGGGGCCCTGAATGGCCTCGCCCAATGCCTGCTGCGCCTGACCTGCCCGGGTATCCCCGATCTCTACCAGGGGCGCGAGGACTGGGACTTCAGCCTGGTCGACCCGGACAACCGGAGGCCGGTGGACTTCGCCCGGCACGCCGCCGCCCTGGCCGCGCCGACGCCCTTCCCGGAACTGCTGGAGCACTGGCGCGACGGTCGCATCAAGCAGACCCTGATCGCCCGCGTGCTGGGGCTGCGGCGGATGCAGCCGGGCCTGTTCCGCGACGGCGACTACCTGCCCCTGGAGGTCAGCGGCGAGCATGCCGAGCGGGTCCTGGCCTTCGCCCGGCGCAGTCGTCACGGTTGCCTGCTGGTGGTGGTCCCGCGCCTGGCCTGCGCCCTGCTCGGCCACGCCACGCAGCCGCAGGTGCCGGCCGAGGCCTGGGGCGACACCTGCCTGCTGCTGCCGCCGAGTCTCTCCGAATGCACCTACAGCGGCCTGTTTTCCACCATGCCGCTGCCCAGCGACGGGCACCTGAGCCTGTCCGAAGTGCTCGCCGACTTTCCCGTCAACCTGCTTTACCGCCTCGCCCAGGAGGAGACCCCATGAGCGCCGACGAAAAACGCATACGAGAGTTCGCCTACCAGATCTGGGAATCCGAGGGCTGCCCCGACGGCCAGGCCGAACGCCACTGGGCCATGGCCCGGCAACTGGCCGAAGCGGAAGCCGCCGCGGCGGCACCGAAGAAGACCCGCGGTCGGGCCAAGGCCGCCAAGGAAACCCCGGCCCTGCTGCAAGCGCCGGCCGCCAAGCCGCGCAAGCCGAGGGCCACGTCCCCGGCGCGGCCCGCCAGCGAAGAACCGGCGGCGGCCAAGCCGCGCAGCCGCCGCAAGCCCGAAGCGGGCGAATGAGGAGTCCAGTGCATGAGCAGAAAGCGTAGCCCCGCCCCTTCGCGGATCAGCGAAGGGCACCCCTTCCCCCTTGGCGCCACCTGGGACGGCCTCGGCGTCAATTTCGCGCTGTTCTCGGCCCACGCGACCAAGGTCGAGCTGTGCCTGTTCGACGCGCGCGGGGAAAAGGAGATCGAGCGCATCGAATTGCCCGAGTACACCGACGAGATCTGGCACGGCTACCTGCCCGACGCCCACCCGGGGCAGATCTACGGCTACCGGGTGCACGGTCCCTACGAGCCGGATGCCGGCCACCGCTTCAATCCCAACAAATTGCTCCTCGATCCCTACGCCAAGCAGTTGGTCGGCCGCCTGCGCTGGTCTGAGGCGCTGTTCGGCTACACCATCGGCTCGGCCGACGCCGACCTCAGCTTCGACGAGCGCGACAGCGCGCCCTTCGTGCCCAAGTCGAAGGTCATCGATCCGGCCTTCACCTGGGCCGAGCGCCCGCCGGTACGCGTCCCCTGGGACCGCACGGTGATCTACGAAGCCCACCTGCGCGGCCTCAGCATGCGCCATCCGCAGGTTCCGGAGGCGGTTCGCGGGACCTTCGCCGGACTGATGAACGCCGACCTGCTGGCGCACATCCGCCGGCTCGGGGTGACCAGCGTCGAGCTGCTGCCGATCCACGGCTTCGTCGACGACAAGCACCTGCTGGAAAACGGCATGAGCAACTACTGGGGCTACAACAGCATCGCCTTCTTCGCCCCGCACCCGGCCTACCTCGCCAGCGGCCAGGTCAACGAGTTCAAGGAGATGGTCGCGCACCTCCACGACGCCGGACTGGAGCTGATCCTCGACGTGGTCTACAACCACACCGCGGAAGGCAACGAGCTGGGTCCGACCCTGTGCATGCGCGGCATCGACAACGCCTCGTACTACCGCCTGATGCCCGACCAGCGCCGCTACTACATCAACGATTCCGGCACCGGCAACACCCTCGACCTCAGCCACCCCTGCGTGTTGCAGATGGTCACCGACTCGCTGCGCTACTGGGCCACGGAGATGCGCGTGGACGGCTTCCGCTTCGACCTGGCGACCATCCTCGGCCGCCATCCGGACGGTTTCGACGAGCGCCACGGCTTCCTCGTCGCCTGCCGCCAGGACCCGGTGCTGAGCAAGTGCAAGCTGATCGCCGAACCCTGGGATTGCGGCCCCGGCGGCTACCAGGTAGGCGGCTTCCCGCCCGGCTGGGCGGAATGGAACGACCGTTTCCGCGATTGCGTGCGTGCCTACTGGCGCGGCGACGACGGCATGCTGCCGGAACTGGCGCGGCGCCTAACCGCCTCCGGCGATCTCTACGACCAGCGTGGACGGCGGCCCTACGCGTCGGTGAACTTCGTCACCGCCCACGACGGTTTCACCCTGCGCGACGTGGTTTCCTACGATCACAAGCACAACGAGGCCAACGGCGAGAACAACGCCGACGGCAGCGACCACAACCTGTCCTGGAACCACGGCTGCGAGGGCCCCACCGACGACCCGGAGATCCGCGCCCTGCGCCTGCGCCAGATGCGCAACCTGCTGTCCACCCTGCTGCTGTCCCAGGGCACCCCGATGCTGGTCGCCGGCGACGAGTTCAGCCGCACCCAGCAGGGCAACAACAATGTCTATTGCCAGGACAACGAACTGGGCTGGATCGACTGGCGGCTGGACGACGAGGGCCGTTCGCTGCTGGCCTTCACCCAGCGCCTGCTGGCCCTGCGCCAACGCTATCCGATCCTGCGCAGGGGGCGCTTCCTGGTCGGCGAGTACAACGAGGCGCTGGGGGTCAAGGACGTCACCTGGCTGGCGCCCGGCGGCGAGGAGATGACCGAGGAACACTGGCACGACGAGCACGCCCGCTGTCTCGGCGTGCTCCTCGATGGCCGCGCGCAACCCACCGGGATCCTGCGCAGCGGTGAGGATGCCACCCTGCTGCTGATCCTCAATGCCTACCACGACGCGGTGTCCTTCCGTCTTCCCGAGGTGGCCGAAGGCAGCGGCTGGTCCTGCCTGCTGGATACCCAGCGGCCGGAGGACCCGCTCGGCGAACGCTACCCGTTCGCCAGCGAGTTCCTGGTCGGCGGCCGCAGTTTCCTGCTGTTCGAGCTACAACCGCCGGGCGCCGGAGCGGAAGGATGAACGGCGGGGAAAAAAGCTGAACCGCCCCCGGCACCTCCAGTCGGAACCTGTAGGTGCCGCACGCGGCGCCCGCACATCCACCCTACACAGGAGGACAGCATGAAGATCAGCGACATCATGACCCGCAACGTCCAGGTCGCCGACCCGCAGCAGAGCATCCGCGAGGCGGCCGCCACCATGGCGAGGATCGACAGCGGCGCCCTGCTGGTCGGCGAAGGCGACCGCCTGGTCGGGATGATCACCGATCGCGACATCGCCATCCGCGCGGTGGCCGGCGGCCTGTCCGGGGATACCCCGCTGGGCCGCATCATGAGCGGCGACATCCACTATTGCTTCGAAGACGAAGACGTCCAGCACGTGGCCCGCAACATGGCCGACATCCAGATGCGCCGCCTGCCGGTGCTCAACCGCGAGAAGCGGCTGGTCGGCGTGGTTTCCCTGGGCAACATCGCCAGCTGCCGCGACCAGGCCTCCAGCGCCACCGTCCTGCAGGGCGTCGCCCAGGCCCACTACTGAGCCTTTCTTCCACCCGGCCCGCCTTTGCCGTTCCGGCCGAGGCCGGGCCCCAACCGGGAGAACGCCATGAAAGCCGTGGTATTCCATGACATCGGCGACATCCGCCTGGAAGACGTGGCGGAGCCGCGCCTGCAGGAACCCACCGACGCCATCGTGCGGCTGACCGCCTCGGCGATCTGCGGCACCGACCTGCACTTCGTCCGTGGCAGCGTCGGCGGCATGCGTCCGGGAACCATCCTCGGCCATGAGGGCGTGGGCATCGTCGAGGCGCTCGGCGACGAAGTGCGCAACCTGCAGGTCGGCGACCGGGTGGTGATTCCCTCGACCATCGCCTGCGGCAATTGCGTGTATTGCCGAGCCGGCTACTACGCCCAGTGCGACGTCGCCAACCCCGGCGGCAGCCAGGCCGGCACCGCGTTCTTCGGCGGTCCCCGGGCCAACGGCGGCTTCCATGGGCTGCAAGCCGAGAAAGCGCGGATTCCCTATGCCAACATCGGCCTGATCCGCCTGCCCAGCAGCATCAGCGACGACCAGGCGATACTCCTGTCGGACATCTTCCCCACCGGTTACTTCGGCGCCGAACTGGCCGGTATCGCCCCCGGCAACACCGTCGCCGTGTTCGGCTGCGGTCCGGTCGGCCAGTTCGCCATCGCCAGCGCGTTGCTCCTCGGCGCCGCCCGGGTGTTCGCCATCGACCGCCACCCGGACCGCCTGCACATGGCCCGCCAGCAAGGCGCCGAAGTGATCGACTTCGAGCGCGAGGATCCGGTCCAGGCCCTGCGCTGGCTGACCGCCGGGATCGGCGTGGACCGCGCCATCGACGCCGTCGGCGTGGACGCCGAGCACAGCCATGGCACCGCCACCCCGGCGCCGCGCCAGGAGGGCACCAGCTGGAGTCCCGGCAACGCCCCCGCACAGGCCCTGGAGTGGGCGGTGCAGGGCCTGGCCAAGGCCGGCACCCTGTCGATCATCGGCGTCTACGCCGAAGACTCGCGGCAGTTTCCCATCGGCCTGGCGATGAACCGCAACCTGACCATCCGCATGGGCAACTGCCACCACCGCAAGTACATTCCGCTGCTGCTCGAACATGTGCTCAGCGGACGCATCGACCCGGCGAAGATCCTCACCCAGGTGAAGCCGATCGGCGACGCCATCGAGGCCTTCGAAGCCTTCGACCGCCGCGAGACCGGCTGGATCAAGGTCGAACTGGTGCCGCAGAAGCGCCAGGTCGAGGGCAGCGAGGAACGCCTCGACGAACGCGCGGTGGACGAACTGGCGCGCCGGCCGACGCCGGAAAGCGGCGCCCGGGGGTGATGCATGAGCGCACCGGCACGCCTGCGCATCGGCATTTCCGGCTGGCGCTACGCCCCCTGGAGAGGTGACTTCTATCCCGAGGGGCTGCGCCAGAAGGACGAACTGCGCTTCGCCTCGCGGGCGGTGAACAGCATCGAGATCAACGGCACCTTCTACGCCCTGCAGACGCCCGAGCGCTTCCGCGGCTGGGCCGAGGACACCCCCGAGGACTTCGTTTTCAGCGTCAAGGCCCCGCGTTACATCACCCACGTGCGGCGCCTGCGCGAGATCGACGAGCCGCTGGCGAACTTCTTCGCCTCCGGCCCCCTCGCCCTGCGCCAGCGCCTCGGCCCGTTCCTCTGGCAGTTCCCGCCGAGCATGCGCTTCGACCGCGAGCTGTTCGCCGATTTCCTCGCCCGCCTGCCGCGCGACGGCGCCGCCGCGCAGAAGCTCGCCCGGCACAGCGCCGCGCGCCTGCACCGCGAGGGCTACCTCGACGGCGATCCGGCGCAGCGCCTGCGGCATGCCGTGGAAATCCGCCATGAGAGCTTCGTCGACCCGACGTTCATCGAGCTGCTGCGCGAATACCGGGTGGCCCTGGTGGTGGCCGATACCGCCGGCAAGTGGCCGCTGCTCGGCGACGTCTGCGCGGACTTCCTCTACCTGCGCCTGCATGGCGACAAGGAGCTGTACCGCAGCGGCTACTCGGAAGCGGCCCTGGGCCAGTGGCAGGCACGGATCCACGCCTGGGCCGGCGGCGGCCAGGCCGACGACCTGCGCCGGGCCAGCCAGGACGCACCGGCGAAGGCGACGGCGCGCGACCTGTACTGCTACTTCGACAACGACGTCAAGGTGCGCGCACCTTACGACGCCCGGCGCCTCCTGCAGCTGCTGGAACTCGACGGCAGCCTGCGCACGGTGCCCGGACAGTTGCCCGATGACCTGCGGGAGAGTGCCGCATGATCCTGCCGCGCCTGCAGGTGCTGACGGTGAACACCCACAAGGGTTTCAACCCGTTCAATCGGCGCTTCATCCTGCCGGAGTTGCGCGAAGCGGTGCGCAGCGTCGGTGCCGACCTGGTGTTCCTCCAGGAGGTCCTCGGCTCCCATAGCCTGCACGCCGCGCGCCTGCCGTCCTGGCCGCCGGCGCCGCAATACGAGTATCTGGCCGACAGCATGTGGCCGCAGTTCGCCTACGGGCGCAACGCGGTGTATCCCGAAGGCCACCATGGCAATGCCGTGCTCTCCAAGCATCCGATCCTCGCCCACCGCAACCTCGACGTCTCGGTGGCGGGCAACGAGGAACGCGGCCTGTTGCATGCGGTGATCGACATCGGCCGTCCGCTGCACGCGGTCTGCGTGCACCTGGGATTGCGCGAGGCGCAGCGCCAGCGCCAGTTGCAACTGCTCTGCGAGCTGGTGGCGGGCCTGCCGGAGCGCGAGCCGGTGGTGGTCGCCGGCGACTTCAACGACTGGCGCCAGCGCGCCGACCGCCTGCTCGCTGGTTGCGGCCTGCGCGAAGTCTTCGTCGGCGCCCAGGGCCGGCCGGCGCGCAGCTTCCCGGCGCGCTGGCCGGTGCTGCCGCTGGACCGCATCTACCTGCGCAATGCCCGCGGGCGCCAGCCGCGCATCCTCTCGCGGCGGCCCTGGTCGCACCTGTCCGACCACCTGCCGCTGGCGGTGGAGGTGGAGCCATGAACTTCCCCTGGCGCGACGGCAACCGCGTAGAACTGCTGATCAACGGCGAAGAGTACTTTCCGCGCCTGTTCCAGTGCATCGCCGAGGCGCGCCGGGAGATCCTCCTGGAAACCTTCATCATCTTCGAGGACGAGGTCGGCCGGCAGTTGCAGGAAGCCCTCAGCGCCGCCGCCGAGCGCGGTGTCGAGGTACAGGTCACGGTGGACGGCTACGGCACCGCCTCGCTCAGCCCGGACTACCTGGCCAGGCTGACCGCCGCCGGGGTTCGCGTGCACCTGTTCGACCCGCGCCCGCGCCTGCTCGGCATGCGTACCAACCTGTTTCGCCGGTTGCACCGCAAGCTGGTGGTGATCGATCGCCAGCAGGCCTTCGTCGGCGGCATCAACTACGGCGAGGACCACCTGGTGCGTCGCGGCAACATGGCCAAGCAGGACTACGCGGTGCGCGTCGAGGGTCCGGTGGTGCGCGATATCCGCCAGGCCTGCCTGGCGTTGCTCGAACCGGACGCCGACTACCCGCCGTTGCGGCCGTCGGGCGCCGGGCAGCCGGCGCGGGTGCGCCTGGTGATCCGCGACAACGACCAGTCCAGCGACGACATCGAGCGCGAGTACCTGCAAGCGATCCGCCAGGCGCGGCGGCGCCTGCTGATCGCCAACGCCTATTTCTTCCCCGGCTACCGCCTGCTTCGCGAGCTGCGCGATGCGGCGCGCCGCGGCGTGCGCGTCGACCTGGTACTACAGGGCATGCCGGACATGCCGCTGGTGCGCCTGTGCAGCCGGCTGCTCTACGACTACCTGCTGCGCGAGGGCGTGCGTATCCACGAATACTGCCAGCGTCCGCTGCACGGCAAGGTCGCGGTGATCGACGACGACTGGTCGACCATCGGTTCGAGCAATCTCGATCCCCTCAGCCTGTCGCTGAACCTGGAGGCCAACCTGGTGATCCACGACGTCGCCTTCAACGGCCAGCTCTACCAGCACCTGCGCGAACTGGCGCGCCGCCACTGCCGGCGCATCAGCCGCCGCCACGCCAGGCGCGGTTACTGGTGGCGGGCGCCGCTGATCTTCCTCGGCTTCCACTTTTCCCGGCATTTCCCGGCCATCGCCGGTTGGGTACCCGCCCATCTGCCGCGCCTGAAATCGCTGGAGCCGCGTCCGTCGCGGCGCTGGCAGGAACGCCAGGGCCAGCGGGGCAACCCATGAACGGCGGCGGTCACGCAACTGCCTCGGCGGCGCCACGCCGCGCTCACTGGCGCTGGCTGCGCAGGCTGCTGACCCTGGCGTTCTTCGTGCTGGTCCCGGTGCTGCTGTTCCTCCTGGTGAAGAATCTCGACTGGCAGGAAGTCCGCCACGCCCTCGGCGAGTATCGCCCCGCGACCCTGTTCCTCGGACTGCTGCTGGCGGCCGCCGGCTATACGGTGTTCAGCAGTTTCGACCTGCTCAGCCGCTACTACATCGGCCACTCGCTGCCCAAGCGGCGGGTCTTCACCGTGGCCTTCGTGTGCAATGCGTTCAACCTCAACCTGAGTTCCTGGGTCGGCGCCGTGGCGCTGCGCTATCGCCTGTACAGCCGGCTCGGCCTGGGCATCGCCGACATCACCCGGATCCTCACCTTCAGCCTGGTGACCAATTGGTTCGGCTACCTGCTGCTCGCCGGCATCCTGTTCAGCTGCGGCCTGCCGGCCTTGCCGCCGGGCTGGAAGCTCGGCAGCGACGGCCTGCGCCTGATCGGCGCGCTGCTCCTGGCGCTGGCCGCCGGCTACCTGCTGGCCTGCCGTTTCGCCCGACGCCGCGCCTGGGGCTGGCGCGAGCATCGGCTGACCCTGCCGTCCTGGCGGCTGGCGGCCCTTCAAGGCCTGCTCGGAGCGAGCAACTGGTCGCTGATGGCGCTGCTGCTGTACAGCCTGCTGCCGCACGGCGTGGATTACCCGAGCGTCCTGGCGATCCTCCTGATCAGCAGCATCGCCGGGGTCATCACCCATATCCCGGCCGGGCTCGGGGTGCTCGAAGCGGTGTTCATCGCCCTGCTCCAGGGGCGCCTGTCCCAGGGCGTGCTGCTGGCCGCGTTGATCGGCTACCGGGTGCTGTATTTCCTCCTACCCCTGGCGCTGGCCTGCGTGGTCTACCTGCTGTTGGAGCGCCGGGCGATCCGCCTGCGCCGCAAACAGCGCCGCCTGCGCCAGGGCCAGGCCTGAATCAGCCGGCCGGACGCAGCAGCAGCGTGCCCAGCGGCGGCAGGTCGAGCAGCAGCGACTGCGCCTGGCCATGGGCGCCGCACGACTCGCTGGAGACGCGGCCCTGGCTGCCTGAGCCGGAACCGGCGAACGCCTGGGCGTCGCTATTGAGCAGCACGTCCCAGTCGCCGCCTTGCGCTACGCCGATCCGATAGCCCTGGCGCGGCACCGGGGTGAAATTGTGTACCGCCAGCAGCGATGGCTCGCCGGCCGCGTGGCGCAGCCAGGCGTAGACACTGTTCGCCTGGTCGTCGCCGATCAGCCATTCGAAGCCGAGCGCCTCGCCGTCGCGCGCATGCAGTGCGGGGAGTTCGCGGTACAGCCGGTTGAGGGCCGCCACCAGGTCCTGTACGCCCTGATGCTCCGGATAGCGCAGCAGGTACCAGTCCAGTTCGCCGTCGTGGTTCCACTCGCGCCACTGGCCGAACTCGCATCCCATGAACAGCAGCTTCTTGCCCGGGTGCGACCACATGAAGCTCAGGTACAGGCGCAGGTTGGCGAACTTCTGCCAGCGGTCGCCGGGCATCTTGTCCAGTAGCGAGTGCTTGCCATGTACCACCTCGTCGTGGGAGATCGGCAGGATGAAATGCTCGGAGAAGGCGTAGAGCAGGCCGAAGGTCAACTGGTGGTGGTGATAGCGCCGGTGCAGCGGGTCTTCGCCGATGTACGCCAGGCTGTCGTGCATCCAGCCCATGTTCCACTTATGGCTGAAGCCCAGGCCGCCCTCCGCCACCGGACGGCTGACGCCGGGCCAGGCGGTGGATTCCTCGGCGATCACCAGCGCGCCGGGGGTCTCGCTGGCGACCACCTGGTTGAGGTGATGGAGGAAGTCGATGGCCTCCAGGTTCTCCCGGCCGCCATGGCGGTTCGGCAGCCATTCGCCTTCCTTGCGCGAATAGTCGCGATAGAGCATCGAGGCCACCGCATCCACCCGCAGGCCGTCGACGTGGTAGGTGCGCAGCCAGTGCAGCGCCGAGGCCAGCATGAAGCCGTGCACCTCGCTGCGGCCAAGGTTGTAGATGTAGGTATCCCAGTCCTGGTGGAAGCCTTCGAAGGGATGTTCGTACTCGTACAGCGCCGTGCCGTCGAAACGGCCCAGGCCGTGGGCGTCGGTGGGAAAATGCGCCGGCACCCAGTCGAGGATCACGCCGATGCCGGCCTGGTGGCAGGCGTCGACGAACGCGGCGAAGTCCTCCGGCGTGCCGTAGCGCGCGGTGGGGGCGAACAACCCGAGCGGCTGGTAGCCCCAGGAGCCGCCGAAGGGATGTTCCATCACCGGCATCAGCTCGATATGGGTGAAGCCGAGCTGGCGCACGTAGGGAATCAGCTCCTCCGCCAGTTCCGACCAGTGCGGCGGCCGGCCGTCGCGGTGGCGCCAGGAGCCGGCGTGGACTTCATAGATCGACAGCGGTGCCGCATAGCCCTGGTGCTCCGCGCGCCGGGCCAGCCAGTCCTGGTCGCGCCACTCGTGGCGCAACGCCGCGCAGGTCTTCGAAGCGGTTCCGGGCGGCGTCTCGCAGGCCAGCGCCAGGGGGTCGGCCTTCAGCGGCAGGAGGCCGTCGTGGCCCTGCAACTCGTACTTGTACAGTTCGCCCTCGCCGAGGCGCGGGACGAACAGTTCCCAGACGCCGGATGGATAGCGTCGTCGCATCGGGTGACGGCGCCCGTCCCAGCCGTTGAAATCGCCGACCACCGAGACGCGCACGGCGTTCGGCGCCCAGACCGCGAAGCGCACGCCCTCCACGCCTTCGTGACGGGTCAGTTGCGCGCCCAGGCAGGAGGCCAGTTGGCGGTGGTTGCCTTCGGCGAACAGGTAAAGGTCGAGTTCGCCGAGCAACGGCCCGAAGGCATAGGGGTCTTCGCTTTCCTGCACGCCGTCCGGCCAGTGCACGCGCAGGCGGTAGCGCGGCGGCAGGGGCTCCAGGTGGCGCTGGAACAAGCCGCTGCCGGGGTCGCTCTGCTCCAGTTCGGCGAGCGTCGCGCCGTCTTCGTCGAGCAGCTCGACACGCTGCGCGCCGGGCAGGTAGGCGCGCAGCACGCCGCCTTCGCCGCCGGGGTCGCGCTGCGGGCCGAGGAAGGCGAATGGATCGCCCTGCAGGCCGCGCTGCAGCTTGTCCAGCTCCAGTTGCCAGCGTTCGCGTTCGGACATCGGTTCGCTCATCGGTTCTTGCCCTTCAGGAGGTGTTCGGTGAGTTCGGCCAGACCGGCGAGAGGCACTTCCAGCCAGTCGGGGCGGTAGTCGGCTTCGTAGAGCAGTTCGTAGGCGGCCTTTTCCAGGCAGGCCAGGGCCAGCGCCGCGCCCTCGCCTTCGCGGCCGTGCCAGGCGTGCGCGAGGCCCGCTGCGGCGGCGCGGTAGCCGACCAGGAAGGCGTCGCGGGCTTCGCTGCGATAGCGCATGGCGACCTTGCGCCGGGCGCTGTCGGCCTGTTCCGAGCTATCGGTGCTCTGCGCGTTGCGCAGGACCATCGCCGCCGCGTAGTCGAACGAGCGCAGCATGCCGCCGACGTCCTTCATCGGACTGTGGCGCTGGCGGCGCTCTTCCAGGCTGCGCGCCGGCTCGCCCTCGAAGTCGATGAAGCGTGCGTCGCCCTGGACCATCAGCACCTGGCCCAGGTGCAGGTCGCCGTGAACCCTGATCAGCAGCCCGCCGGCTGCCTGCCGGGCCAGCAGCGGCAGGCGTTCGAGCAGCACCGGCAGGCGTTCCAGCAGGCGCCGCGCCTGTTCCGCCGCCTCGCCCTGCAACGGCCGTGGCGGCTCGCTCAGGCGTTTGCCGGCTTCGCGCAACTGTTCGGCGATGCGCAGCGCCCAGGCCTGGACGCTGGCTTCGTCGCTCTCGCGGCTGCCGAAGGCCGGATCGTCCGACTCGCCGGCCAGTACGCTGTGCATCTCGCCGAGCCGGGCGCCGAGGTTGGCGGCGAAGCCGCGCAGTTCGGCGAGGCTGTCGTATTGCCCTTCGAGCGCCTCGCTGGCCGCGGATATCTCGTCGCGCACGGCTCGCTCCAGGTTGTCCAGGGTCCAGTTCCAGGCGTCGCCCTGGTTGTTCAGGTAGCCCTGCAGGATCATCAGCGTGTGCGGCTCGCCATCCGCGCCGACCCGCCGTACCTCGCCGAGCAACGGGGCGATGCCGGGGTAGCCGTGGCGGGTCAGGTAGCCGCCGACCTCGATTTCCGGGTGCAGCCCCGGAAGGATCTTGCGCAGCACCTTGAGGACCATGCGCTCGCCGAAGCGGATCGAGCTGTTGGACTGTTCCACCGAGAACGGCAGGACGTCTTCGTCGGCGATGTCGTCCAGTTCCGCCAGTCCCGCCGCCGGGATGAACTGGATCTCGCCGTCGCCGTGGGCGATCACCGCCTCGGCGCGGAGTTGCGCGAGGACCTTGCGGGCGAACAGCGGCAGGCTGGCGGCGTCGGTCAGCAGGCCGACCTTGCGCCCGCGCCGCAGGCGCGCCAGGGCCAGCAACTGAGGCAGGCTGTCGCCGCGCTGGTCGGCGTCGAGGAAGCCCAGCGGCAACTGGTAGCGCAGCCCGTCGATCTCCACTTCGCACAGCGCACAGCGCGGCTCCGCCTCGTCCAGCGGAACGATGTAGCAGAGCCGTGGCTGGCCTTTCTCGCCGGCGAACCAGCGGCGCTTCGGCAGGTAGGCCGGCAGCGTCTCGCCTTCCAGGATGTTCCGCGATGCGCCCTGCAGCAGCTCGCCGAGGCGCTGCTTGACCACCAGGGTCGGCAGTTCCGGCAGGCGCTCGTCGGCGGCCACGTGCCAGCTCGGCATCTGCGTCGCGTCGGCCAGGTAGAACCAGTAGAAGCCGTAGGGCGGCAGGGTCAGCAGGTAGGTCAGCTCGCCGATCGGCGGGAACGACATGCCGCCGATCATCTCCACCGGCACCTTGCCGGCATGGCTGGCGAGGTCCAGTTCCACCGCCTGGGCCGCGCGCGACAGGTTGGCCACGCAGAGGATGCTGTCCTGCCGTTCGCCCTCGGCGTATTCGCGCAGGTAGGCGAGGATCCGTCGGTTGCTCGGCGCGAGCATCTTCAGGCTGCCGCGGCCGAAGGCCTTCTGCTGGCTGCGCACGGCGAGCAGGCGGCGCATCCAGTTGAGCAGCGAATGCGGGTCGCGCGCCTGCGCCTCGACGTTGATCGTCTGGTAGCCGTACAGCGGGTCGAGGATCGGCGGCAGCACCAGCTTCGCCGGGTCGGCGCGGGAGAAGCCGCCGTTGCGGTCCACCGACCACTGCATCGGCGTGCGCACGCCGTCGCGGTCGCCGAGGTAGATGTTGTCGCCCATGCCGATCTCGTCGCCGTAGTACAGGGTCGGCGTGCCCGGCATCGACAACAGCAGGCTGTGCAGCAGCTCGATGCGCCGCCGGTCACGCTCCACCAGCGGCGCCAGGCGCCGGCGGATGCCCAGGTTGAGGCGCGCGCGGCGGTCGGCGGCATAGTGGTTCCAGAGATAGTCGCGCTCGTCGTCGGTGACCATCTCCAGGGTCAGCTCGTCGTGGTTGCGCAGGAAGATCGCCCATTGGCAATTGGCCGGGATGTCCGGGGTCTGGCGCAGGATGTCGGTGATCGGATAGCGATCCTCCTGGGCGATGGCCATGTACATGCGCGGCATCAGCGGGAAGTGGAAGGCCATGTGGCATTCGTCGCCCTCGCCGCCATCCTCGCCGCCGAAGTACGGCCGGGTGTCTTCCGGCCACTGGTTGGCCTCGGCCAGCAGCATGCGGTCGGGATAGTGCGCGTCCAGCTCGGCGCGGATGCGCTTGAGCACCTGGTGGGTCTCCGGCAGGTTCTCGCTGCTGGTGCCGTCGCGTTCGATCAGGTAGGGAATCGCGTCCAGGCGCAGGCCGTCGACGCCCATGTCCAGCCAGTAGCGCATCACCCCGAGCACCTCGCGCAGGACCTGCGGGTTGTCGAAGTTCAGGTCCGGCTGGTGGGAATAGAAGCGGTGCCAGTAGTACTGTTGGGCTACCGGGTCCCAGGTCCAGTTGGACTGCTCGGTGTCGATGAAGATGATCCGCGTACCCTGGTATTTCTCGTCGCTGTCCGACCAGACGTAGTAGTCGCGGGCGCGCGAGCCCTTCTTCGCGTGACGGGCGCGGATGAACCAGGGATGCTGGTCGGAGGTGTGGTTGATCACCAGCTCGGTAATCACCCGCAGACCGCGTCGATGGGCCTCGGCGATGAACCGGCGGGCGTCGGCGAGGCTGCCGTAGTCGCTGTGCACGCCACGGTACTGGGCGATGTCGTAGCCGTCGTCGCGGCGTGGCGACGGGTAGAACGGCAGCAGCCAGAGAGTGTTCACGCCGAGGTCGGCGATGTAGTCGAGCTTCTCGATCAGCCCGGCGAAGTCGCCGATGCCATCGTTGTTGGCGTCGTAGAAGGATTTCACGTGGACCTGGTAGATCACCGCGTCCTTGTACCATTGCGGGTCGTTGAGAAAGACCGGTTTCTCGCGTCTGGCCATGGGTTTCTCCTTATGCGTCGACGCGCCGCACGCGCCAGATGCCGAACGGCAGGTGCCAGGGTTCGATGCGCATCCACTGGACCTTGCCGTGCCAGACCCAGCGATGCCCGTTCATCAGGTCCTCGCCCTGGAGGCTGGCGTCGTCGGGCAGGCCGAACTCCCACAGCGGCAGTTCGAAATGCGCCTCCTGGGCTTCGTGCGGGTCCAGGCAGACCGCCACCAGGACGAAGTTGGCGAGGTCCGCGGTGCGCTTGCCGAAATACAGGATGCGGTCGTTCCAGGCGTTGTAGGCCTGGAACCCGAGGTGCGTCTGCAATGCCGGGTTTTCCCGGCGGATGCGGTTGAGCCGGGCGATCTCGGCGACGATGTTGCCCGGCGCCTGGTAGTCGCGCGGACGCAACTGGTATTTCTCCGAGTCGAGGTACTCCTCCTTGCCCGGCAAGGCCGCCGCCTCGCACAGCTCGAAGCCGGAGTACATGCCCCACAGCCCCGAACCCATGGTCGCCAGGGCGGCACGGATGAGGAAGCCGGGGCGGCCGGAGCTTTGCAGGAACCAGGGATTGATGTCCGGGGTGTTGACGAAGAAGTTCGGCCGGTAGCAGTCGCGCCAGGGTGGCTGGTTGAGTTCGGCGAAGTACTCCGCCAGTTCCTGCTTGTCGTTGCGCCAGGTGAAATAGGTGTAGCTCTGGCTGAAGCCGACCTTGCCCAGGCGCGCCATCATCGCCGGACGGGTGAACGCCTCGGAAAGGAAGATCACCTGCGGATGGCGGCCGCGCACTTCGGCGATCAGCCACTCCCAGAACGGCAGTGGCTTGGTGTGCGGGTTGTCGACGCGAAACAGCGTCACGCCCTGCTCGACCCAGCCCAGCACCACGTCGCGCAAGGCTTCCCACAGGCTCGGCAGGGCCTGTTCGGCGTAGAAGTCGACGTTGACGATGTCCTCGTACTTCTTCGGCGGGTTCTCCGCGTAGCGCAAGCTACCGTCCGGACGCCAGGCGAACCAGCCGGGATGCTCGCGCAGCCAGGGGTGGTCGGGGGAGCACTGGATGGCGAAGTCCAGCGCCAGTTCCATGCCGTGCTCGCGCACCGCAACGAGCAGCCGGCGGAAATCCTCGCGGTCGCCCAGTTCGGGATGGATCGCCTCGTGGCCGCCCTCCTCGCTGCCGATCGCATACGGGCTGCCGGGGTCGCCGGCCTCGGCACGCAAGGAATTGTTGCGGCCCTTGCGATGGGTGCGGCCGATGGGGTGGATCGGCGGGAAATAGAGAACGTCGAAGCCCATCGCGGCGATCTGCGGCAGGCGCCGGATCACATCGTCGAAGGTACCGTGGCGTGTCGGGTCGCCGCTTTCCGAGCGAGGGAACAGCTCGTACCAACTGGCGAAGCGCGCCAGCGGTCGCTCCACCTCCACCGGGTATTCGCGGCTGCGCACCAGGTGCTCGCGCGGGCCGACCAGACGCAACAGTTCGCCGGTCTGCGCCGCCAGCCACAGCGCCACCCGCTCCTCGACGCTCTGGCAGGCCTGCAGGCGTTCGGCCAGCGGCGCACAGGCGGCGGCGATCTCCGGACCGCCGCGCTCGGCGCAGCGCTGCAGCAGCTCGTCGCCCTCGCGCAGCTCCAGGTCCAGCGGCAGGCGTGCGCCATGCTTGGCACGCAATTCGCGGCGGTAGCCGGCGAAACGGTCGATCCAGGCCTCGATACGGAAGTACAGGCGGCCGCAGGGCGGCGTGCGCAACTGCGCGCTCCAGAAATCGTTGCCTTCGGGCAGCAGCGGCAGGCGCCGCTCCGCGGTTTCCCCGACACGCCGCCAGACCACCTCGGCACCGAGTACCTCATGGCCATCGGCGAAGATTCGCGCGGCCAGGCGCAGGTCGCGGTCGCTCTCGGTCTTCGCGGGATAGGCGCCCTCTTCCACCACCGGGCTGACCGACTCGATGGCGATACGGGGCTGCTGGATGGCGATGACCAGCGGATCATCGTCGCTGTTGCGGACAATCGAACTCATCGAGGCGCGCTCCTCCGGGACGTGGGTTCGGCGATGGGTCGCGAGGCGTCCGCCGGCCTCGAATGGCCGGCGGCGCGGACGATCATTGATTCCGAGCCCGCCGGCGACCGATTGGTTCAGGTTGATTTACCCAGCGGTTCGCCTCAGGCCTTGCGCCGCGAACGCGAGGCACCGGACTTGGCGCGACCCTTCGCGTCGGCCCCGGCCTTTTCGCTACCCTTGTCCTTGTCCTTGCCGCCGCCGGCGCGGGAACGCAGGCTGCGCTTGAGCAGGTCGGTGAGATCGATGATGTCGGCGCCCTTGCCGGCCACCTCCTCCTCTTCCTCCACCGCGTGCAGTTGGCCCTTGGCGGCCTTTTCCTCGACCAGCTTCATGATCTTGTCGCTGAAGCTGTCCTTGTATTCGTCCGGCTCCCAGTGGGAGGCCATGTCCTCCACCAGGCGCTTGGCCATCTCCAGCTCGCGCTTGTCGAGTTTCGCCTCGGTGACGCTTTCGTCCAGCTCCAGGCCATCCAGGCTGCGCACCTGCGACGGCCAGCGCAGGGTGATCAGCACCAGGGCGTCCTGCAGAGGCCGCAGGAGCGCCAGGTGCTGGCGGGTGTGCAGGACGACGTTGGCCAGGGCGACCTTGCCGGTGCGCTCCAGGGTCTCCCGGAGCAACGCGTAGACCTTGCCTCCGCGCCGGTCGGGGGCCAGGTAGTACGGGGTATCGAAGTGCTGCAGGGGAATTTCCTGGCTATCGACGAAAGCGAAGATCTCGATGGTCTGGGTCGACTTGGGATGCGCCGCGCGGATTTCTTCCTCGCTCAGCACCACGTAGCGACCCTTTTCGTACTCCACGCCCTTGACGATGTTCTCGCGCTCGATCTCCTTGCCGGTGACCTTGTTCACCCGTTTGTAGCCGACCGGCTCCATGCTGCGCTGGTCGAGCCAGTCGAAATCGATGCCCTGCGACGAGGTCGCCGCCGACAGGCTCACCGGTATATGCACCAGGCCGAAGCTGATCGCGCCTTTCCAGATCGCACGCGCCATGCCGGTTTCCTCCTCTTGATGGTTACAGCGTGCCGCCGTCCGCGTAGCGCACGCGGCCGTCGGCGGCGATGTCGGTGATGCGCTGGAGCAGGTTGTCGGCGGCGGTCTCGGCGTCGCTCAGGCAACTGCAACCCGGGGTCACTACCCACAGCATGCGTACCGCCGCGCCACGCCGCTTGGGCTGATAGAGGATCAGGCCGACCGGCTGGCAGCGCTCCTGCATCGCGTCGGTCCAGGCGGTACAGGCGTCGAAGTCCTTGAACATGACGGAACTCTCCTCAATGGCTATCGGAAGATGGCGGCGAACGGTTCAGGCAGGCCAGGACATGCAGCACCAGTAGCGCCAGGACCGTCCCGAGCACCGCGGTACCCTGGTGACCGAGTCCGACCGCGACGCCTATGGCGGTGCTGGCCCAGAGTCCCGCCGCGGTGGTCAGGCCCCTGACCCGGCTTTCCCGTCCTGCCTTGAGGATGGTGCCGGCGCAGAGGAAGCCGATGCCGGCGACGGTGCCCTGGATCACCCGGCTCAGCGCGTCCGCCCCGCCACCCTGCAATTGCAGCGGCATGACGAACAGCGCCGCGCCGAGGGTTACCAGCATATGCGTGCGCAGGCCGGCGGCCTTGCCGCTCTGCTCGCGCTCGTAGCCGAGTACCGCGCCGAGCGCCGCCGCCAGCAGCAGGCGCAACGCGGCGCGGGCGGTCTGCTCGAAGTCGGCGAGATCGGCGAACTCCTCGCCGAGGATCTTCCACAGCGTCTCCCAGGCGCTCATCGGCGTTGTATCCCGCTGTAGCGCAGGGCACCGCAACGCAGGCAGCGCTCGCAGTCGAAGGTTTCCTCACCCAGTCGCAACGCCGGTTGCCGGCACCAGTCGCAACCGCCGATCAGGCAACGCAAGGTCATCCGGGTCCTCCCGCCGAATCGCTCGGCCAGCCGCCCTTTCCAGCTGTGACCGACGAGACGACGGGAAGGTGCGATCGGATTCGCCAGCGGCGCTCCTCAGGCGGGGATCGCCTTGGTCGCCGCCTCGCGCTGCCAGATCCGGTGCTGCATCAATGCCTGGCGCAGACCGGGGAAGACATCGGTGGCCGTGGCGCCGAGCACCACGCCGGGGTCGCCAGGCAACGAAAGCTGGCTGGCCAGCGCCTGGGCATCGCCAGCGAAGGCCACTGGCTTCAGGTGCTTGTAGGCTTCCAGCAGGTAGTGCAGACCGCGTCCGTCCGCGCCGATGGCCTGGCTGCTGGCCGCGCCACCAGGCACGAAGACCGCGTCGAAGGCTACCGACGGCAGGCCGTCCCAGGTTCCCTCCGGGATCAGTTCGGCACCGTTTTCGGCCTGCACCGGCGAAGCGCTGGGGGCGATCAGCTTGGCGTCCGCGCCCTCCTGTCGGAGCGCGTCGCGTAGGTCGCTGACGTCGCTCTCGGCGACGCCGTCGGCGATCAGGATCGCCACCTTGCGCGAACGGATGTCGCCGGACAGCAGGTTCATCTGGCTCAGCGCCGGCGACGGCTTCGGCTGCGGTGCCGGGTTGGCCGGCGCGGCGAGCTGCACACCGACGTTCGCCGCGACCCTGGCGGCCAGTTGCGGATCGATGTTGAGGAGTATCTGGTTGACTTCGCGCTCACGGATCGATTGCCGCTCGACCTTGGACAGTTCGAAGCTGTAGGCGGCGACGATATGCGCCTGCTCGGCCTCGCTCATGCTGTGCCAGAACAAAGCGGCCTGGCTGAAATGATCGGCGAAGGAGTCGGCGCGCTTGCGCAGCTTGCTGCCGCTGACCGGCTCGTGGTAGCTGGAGAAGCCGCCGTTGCGCGCCGCCGGCGGGGTTTCCTTCGGCCAGCCGCCGTCGATCGAGTTCGGTTCATAGGAAGCCCGGCCGCGGTTGATGGTCTGCCGGTGCGGCGCGTCGCGCTGGTTGTTGTGGAACGGACACAGCGGGCGGTTGATCGGGATTTCGTTGAAGTTCGGCCCGCTCAGGCGCAGCAGTTGGGTGTCGGTATAGGAGAACAGCCGACCCTGCAACAGCGGGTCGTTGGTGAAGTCGATTCCGGGGACCACGTGGCCGACGTGGAACGCCACCTGTTCGGTCTCGGCGAAGAAATTGTCGGGGTTGCGGTTGAGTACCATCCGTCCCACCACCCTTACCGGCACCAACTCCTCGGGCACCAGCTTGGTGGGGTCGAGCAGGTCGAAGTCGAAGCTGTCCTGCTGGTTCTCCGGGATCACCTGCAGGCCCAGTTCCCATTCGGGATAGTCGCCCTTCTCGATGTCCTCCCAGAGGGTCCGCCGGTTGAAGTCGGGGTCCTTGCCGGCGAGCTTCTGCGCCTCGTCCCAGACCAGCGAGCAGGTCCCGGACTTCGGTCGCCAGTGGAACTTGACCAGCACGCTCTCGCCGGCCGCGTTGACCAGGCGGAAGGTGTGCACGCCGAAGCCCTGCATGTTGCGGTAGGCGATCGGAATGGCGCGATCGGACATCAGCCACATGACCATGTGCGCCGACTCCGGGGTCAGCGAAACGAAGTCCCAGAAGGTGTCGTGGGCAGACGCTCCGGTGGGAATCTCGTTGTGCGGTTCGGGTTTCACCGCATGGACGAAGTCCGGGAACTTGATCGCATCCTGGATGAAGAACACCGGCATGTTGTTGCCGACCAGGTCGAAGTTGCCTTCGTCGGTATAGAACTTCACGGCGAAGCCGCGTACGTCACGCACCGTATCCGCGGACCCGCGCGGCCCCTGCACGGTGGAGAAACGCACGAAGACCGGGGTACGCTTGCCCGCCTCGGCGAGGAAGCCGGCCTTGGTCAGGTCGCTGAGGTCCTCGTAGGCCTCGAAGTAGCCATGCGCCGCCGAGCCACGAGCGTGGACCACGCGCTCGGGAATGCGCTCGTGGTCGAAGTGGGTGATCTTCTCGCGCATGATGAAGTCTTCGAGCAACGACGGTCCGCGCTCGCCGGCCTTCAGGGTGTTCTGGTTATCGGCGATGCGGGTGCCGGTATTGGTGCTCAGGGCCTCTCCGGTGGCGTCCTCGCGATAGGCCTCCAGCTGTTCCAGCTTGGCGTTGCTGTTGCCACGGTCGACGGTGTCGGTGCCGGCCGCCTGGCTGCGCTGCTCGTTGTTCTGCTCGCTCATCGGTTTCCTCTCCTCATCCTGGGCATGAAAATGGGGCGGATGCCTCCCTGCTCCGCCCCATTCACTTCACTGCGCGGTTATCAGTTCCCGCCGTGGCTGCGCTGGCCACCTTTCTTGCCAGCCTCGGAGGCCCGCTGCGGATCGTTCTTGAAGTTGCCGCCGCTGGCCTGGCCGCCCTTCTTGCCGGCCTCCGAAGCACGTTTCGGGTCTTCCGCGAAGTTGCCTTTACCACCTTGATGCTGTGCCATTTCTATTTCCTCCGAATAATCTCTTCAGAACAGATTTCATGGACGCATGCGTTGCGCATGCCCTAACTCTGAGAGGGTGTTTCGCCAGGGGTTCAGATTATTTTCAGCGAATGAAAGCGAAGCGTTTTGCCAGCATGTTTCGAGCGCAATCCATAGGGTTCAAAGATCCTTGCCTTATTCCATTGCCAGCATTGACAGAAATCCCCGGATTGCGTCAGATGAAAGCCCGCACATCTCGGAGGAGCACCATGAAACCCTACGAGCATCCGGCCTACAGCGATCCCGTGGTAAGCAACGAAGAACCCGATCGCGATTGCCATGAATGGAATTTCGAACCGGGAGACAGCGATCAGGAACCCTACCCCGAATATCATGGAGCGAATACCGAAGAAGACCCAGGCGGAGGCACTTAATTATTCTTTTCTATTGCAATCCCTGACATTCCGATAGACCCATTCAATAATTAATCTTCGAACTTTAAAACAAATGGAACTCGCCATGGAAAACAGTGACGAAGTGCGATTCCAGCACTATTTCATTTCTCTCGTCGAACAGGTGGCGAAACCGCTTTTCGTCGACTCCTGCGAAGAGGCGCGCAGCTACGGCCTGGACTGCAACGTGGACCTCGACCTCGACGAGGACGGCCATCCTCGCCTGCGCCTGGAAGTCGGCGAGCCGGGAGGCGAGAAAAGCCACTACAGCCTGCTGGCGATTCCCGGCGAGCGGGTCATCCATCGCCAGTACCTGGCCGGGGCCCAGGAATGGCACAGCCTGCCGGCCGAGCTGGCGTCGATCAACCCGATGGTGCTGGACAGCGAGCTGGCGGTATTCTTCCGCCGCGCCTTCGACCTTCGCCTGGAGGGCCCCGAACGCCGTCACCCGGCCGGCTTCTGGTAAGGCCCTTCATAGCTTCCAGATATCCCGGGCGTATTCGCTGATCGTCCGGTCGGCGCTGAACCAGCCGATCCGCGCCACGTTGAGCAACGCCGAGCGCCACCAGCGATCGGGCTCGCGCCAGACTTCCTCGACCCGGCACTGCGCATGCCAGTAGGCCTCGAAGTCGGCGCAGAGCATGAAGCGGTCGTCGTGCACCAGGCCGTCCACCAGCCCTTCGTAGCGGCTGCGGTCGTCGGCCGAGAACAGCCCACTGCGGATCGCCTCCAGGGCTTCCTCCAGCCGCGGCGAGGCCGCGATCACCCCGCCCATCTCCAGCTCCCCGGCTTGCCGGCGCTGCTCCACCTGCTGGGCGCTGAGGCCGAAGATGAACATGTGTTCCAGGCCGATCCGCTGGCTCATCTCGACGTTGGCGCCGTCCAGGGTGCCGATGGTCAGCGCGCCGTTGAGGGCGAACTTCATGTTGCTGGTGCCGGAGGCCTCGAGCCCGGCGGTGGAAATCTGCTCGGAGAGGTCCGCCGCGGGAATGATCGCCTCGGCCAGGCTGACGTTGTAGTTGGGCAGGAACACCAGCTTGAGCAGGCCGCGCACGGTGGGGTCGTCGTTGATGGTGCGGGCGATGTCGTTGGCCAGCTTGATGATCAGCTTGGCCTGGTGGTAGCTGGCGGCAGCCTTGCCGGCGAAGATCTTCACCCGCGGCACGCGGTCGGCGGTCGGGTCGTTGCGGATCTCCTGGTACAGCGCCACGGTGTGCAGCAGGTTGAGCAACTGCCGCTTGTATTCGTGGATACGCTTGATATGCACATCGAACAGCGCTTCCGGTTCGATCGCCACGCCGAGGCTGTCCAGCACCAGGCGCGCCAGGGCGGTCTTGTTCTGCCGGCGCTGCTCGGCGAAGCGCGCCCGCAGCCTGGCGTCCTCGACGTGCTCCTCGAGGTCCGGCAGGCGCCGTTCCGGGGTGTCCAGCAGGTCGGCGCCGAGGGTCTCCACCAGCAGCTCGGTCAACCCCGGGTTGGCCTGGAACAGCCAGCGGCGGAACGACACGCCGTTGGTCTTGTTGCTGATGCGCTGCGGGTAGAGGCGATGCAGGTCATGGAACACGGTTTCGCGCATCAGCTCGGTGTGCAAGGCCGATACCCCGTTGATCTGGTGCGAACCGAGGAACGCCAGGTTGCCCATGCGCACCCGCCGGCCGTGGCCCTCCTCGATCAGGCTGACCGAACGCAACAGGTCGAAGTCGTGGATGTCCTGGGCGCGCAGCGCGTCTATATGGAAGGCGTTGATCAGGTAGATGATCTGCATGTGGCGCGGCAGCAGGCGCTCCATCAGCGCCACCGGCCAGGATTCCAGGGCTTCCGGGAGCAGCGTGTGGTTGGTGTAGGACAGGGTCGCCACGCTCAGCGCCCAGGCGTCCGGCCAGGCCAATTGGTGCACGTCCACCAGTTGCCGCATCAGCTCGGCGACGGCGATCGCCGGGTGGGTGTCGTTGAGCTGGATCGCCACCTGTTCCGGCAGGCTACGCAGGTCGTGATGATGGCGCAGGTGGCGTTCGAGCAGGTCCTGCAGCGAGGCTGAGACGAAGAAGTACTCCTGGCGCAGGCGCAGTTCCTGACCGGCCTCGGTGCTGTCGGCCGGATACAGCACCCGCGAGATGCTCTCCGCCTTGACCACGTCGACCACCGCGCCGATATGGTCGCCGGCGTTGAAACGGTCCAGTTGCAGGTCTTCCTCGGCGCGGGCGCGCCACAGGCGCAGGGTGTTGACGCTGGCACGCCGCCAGCCGACGATCGGCGTGTCGTAGGCGATCGCCCGGATCCGCTCGTCCGGCCGCCAGATGGCACGGCCACTGTGCTCGCTGTCGACCTGCACGCTGCCGCCGAAGTCGATGTAGTAGCTGACCTCGGGTCGTTCGAACTCCCAGGGATTGCCGAAATCCAGCCAGGTCTCGGTCTGCTCCTGCTGCCAGCCGTCGGTCAGCACCTGGCGGAACAGGCCATGCTCGTAGCGGATGCCATAGCCATGCGCGGGAATGTCGAGGCTGGCCATGCTTTCCATGAAGCATGCCGCCAGGCGTCCGAGGCCGCCGTTGCCGAGCGCCGCGTCCGGCTCCAGGGCAACGATCCGCTGCAGGTCGACGCCCAGCTCGGCAAGGGCCTGGCGGGTTTCCTCGAGCAGCCCGAGGTTGCCGAGGTTGTCCAGCAACAGGCGACCGATGAGGAACTCCAGGGACAGGTAGTAGACCCGCTTGCGCGCGGGCGCTTCGCCTTGCGGGGTGGCCTCCTCCCAGTGGTCGATGATGTGGTCGCGCACCGCCAGGGCCACCGCTTCGAACCAGTCGTGCGGGCAGGCGGTGGATGGGTCGCGGCCGACGCTGTAGCGCAGCTTGGCGAGGATGCTGGCTTTCAGGGTCTGGACCGTGCTCGGGGTCTGGTCTTGGCTGTCGGGCATCGCCGGGCTTCCTTCCGGCCCGCCGCTGCAGGCCGGTGCTTGCGGGGTTTTCTCAGGCGCTCTTGCGTACCGGCACGGCGGCCGCCGCGCTTTCCTGGCGCAGGCGGTCGAGCAGGTCGTGGCCGGCCAGGGTCAGGTGGTGGACCACCCAGTGCTCCTGGCCGGTCCAGGAATGCTGGACGCTGCCGCAGAGCAGTTGCGCCTGGTTGAGCAACTGCAAGTGGTAGGCCACCGCCTCGCGGCAATGACCGGGCAGCTCGCGCGCTTCCCAGTGCTGGCCGAAGCCAAGGCTTTCCAGATGCTCCAGCAGATCCCTGATCAACCCCCAGTCGCGTTTCATCGCCGTGCTCCTTGTCTGCGTCGCGGCCGGCCGTTCCGGCTACCTAGAAGCGGAGTCGCGGCGGCCGCGATGGTTCATTCTTTTTCGCCGGCGGCCCGCCTGGGCCGCACGACGGAACCGCCGGGCGCCGGCGTCAGTCGGGAGGAATGCCGTTGCCAACGGTCGGTGCGCGAACTGGCGCGAGAGCTGGAGCGCAGCTTCACTGAGCAGTGACCTTTCCCGTATCCCGGCAGGAGCGCTCCGATGCAGGCTTTCATGGTTCATTTCTCAGACGCCGGACAACCCGGCCGGACCGTGCTCACCACTTTCGCGCCAACCCTCAGCACCAGCGAGGCGCACGTTCGCCTGCAACTCTGCTATCCCCTGCTGTTCCCGCAGCGTCTGAGCGCGGTGCGGGTCTACCCCCTGCTGCCGGCGGCGGCACGCGAGTGAACGCGGCCGCCGGGGCGCCTCAGCCGTTGACTACCGTACCGCCGTTGACGTGCAGCACCTGGCCGCTGACGTAGGACGAGTCGTTGCAGGCCAGGTAGACGTAGCTGGCGGCCAGCTCCTCCGGCTGGCCGGGCCGGCCCATCGGCGTATCCGCGCCGAAGTGGGCGACCTTCTCGGCGCTGAAGGTGGACGGGATCAGCGGCGTCCAGATCGGGCCCGGGGCCACGGCGTTGACGCGGATGCCGCGGTTGACCAGGTTCATCGACAGCGACCGGGTGAACGAGGTGATCGCGCCCTTGGTCGAGGAATAGTCGATCAGCTGGGGGTTGCCCTTGTAGGCGGTGATCGAGGTGGTGTTGATGATCGCCCCGCCCTTGCCCATCAGCGGCAGGGCCGCCTTGGTCAACTGGAACATGCCGAAGATGTTGGTGCGGAAGGTCTTCTCCCACTGCTCTTCGCTGATGTCCTCCAGGCGCGCCTGCGGATGCTGCTCGCCGGCGTTGTTGACCAGCACGTCGAGGCGCCCCCATTTCTGCCTTAGCGTGTCCACCACCTGGCGGCAGAAGCCGGCGTCGGCGACGTCGCCGGCGAACGCCAGGCACTGGCGGCCGAGCGACTCGATGATCTCGCGGGTCTTCGCCGCGTCTTCGTTCTCATCCAGGTAGACCAGCAGCACATCCGCCTTCTCGCGGGCGAAAGCCACCGCCACCGCGCGGCCGATACCACTGTCGCCGCCGGTGACCAGGGCCACCTTACCCTCCAGCTTGGCCGCCGGACGGTAATCGGCGGAAACGAACTCCGGCTTCGGCTGCATCTCGCTTTCGTGGCCGGGACGTTGATCCTGGTGCTGCGCCGGCAGGGTCTGTCGCTGTTCGCTCATGGTGGTTTCCTCTCTGTCGGACGCCTCAGGCGCGTTCGCCGCGCAAGGCGCGTTGATGGAATTCGGGCAGGCGCCGCAGCGCCCAGCGGGTGGCTTCCCGGCGCATCCGCGCGGGGTCGCCATGGAAGCGCTCGCGGCGCGAGAACAGGGCGAGGCCGGCGGGCAACCGGAAGGCCCAGGCAAAGCACACGGTACCGGGCGGGATGCCGTCCTTCGCTTCACTGCCGAGCAACCCCGTGACCGCCAGCGCGGCGCTCGCCGGACTGCGTTGCAGGGCCGCCCTGGCCATGGCCTCGGCGACCTCCACGCTGGTCAGGTTGAAACGCTCCAGCCAGTTCGGGTCGAGCCCCAGCAGGGCAAGCTTGGCCGCCGGCGAATAGACGACGAAGCCGCCTTCCATCACCTTGCCGCTGCCGGCCACCGCCGACAGTTCGGCGCTGATCTGCCCGGCAGTACAGGATTCCGCGGTGATCAGGCTGAGGTCGGCGCTACGCAGGTAGGCCACCAGGCGAGAGGCCTCGTCCGCGAGTTGCAGGTCGGGCATGGCACGCTCCTCAGGGCGAGATCGGGTCGCTGGCGGGAAAGGTCTCCTTCAACGCGTCGTCCAGCTGGCGATCCTCCGCCACCTGGGGCCGGGTGGTGCCGCCACAGGGGCAATCGGCGTCGCCACACGGCTCGCCCTGGGGGTGGCCGCTGGCGCAGGCCGCGCAGCAATAGTGCTGGCCGTCGCGTTCGACGGCATCGGCGCCGGGCTGGCAGGTGCATTTGGGACAGGCACAGGTTTCGCTATTCATGGGCAGTCTCCAGTGGGGTTCACTTGCTGTGTTCCGGTGAGGTCACCGGGCGCAAGCCACGGGGGCCGGTCCAGCCCCAGAGGACCAGGCCGAGCATGGGCAGGAGCAGGATCAGCAGCGACCAGCCGAGCTTGCGACTGGCGGAGCTGTCGCTGCGGAGCACGCTGTTGATGGCCCAGGCATCCACCAGGAGCAACAGGACCAGCAGCGCGAGGATCAGGTAGGCGGTATCCATCGGGGGCCTCCTCGGCATCTCGTTGCACGGTGGAGGCCCTGTGCGCCGGGGGAGTTCCGCCTTTTTCGCGGACGGTCAGCCGCGCCCGAGCTGGCGCCGCATGGCCGCGCTGATGCGCTGGCGGGTGCCGGCGTAGTCGGCCCAGGGATCGTCGCCGGCGAGTTCGTCGAGGCGCTGCGGCAGACTGCGCAGGTTCCATTGGTTGGCGCCCTGCAGCGAGTCGAGTTCCTCGCGGAACACCGGTACCGACACCGGCAACCCTTCGCGGGCGCGCACCGAGTAGGCGGCCACGGTGCTGGCGCCGCGGCTGTTGCGCAGGTAGTCGACGAAGATCTTGCCGACCCGGTTGCGCGGCCCGGAAACCGCCGAGAAACGCTCCGGCATCAGGCGCGCCAAGTGCTGGGAGATGGCCTGGGCGAAATCCTTGACCTCGTCCCAGCCATGCCGGCGCTCCAGCGGCACCAGCAGGTGCATGCCCTTGCCGCCGCTGGTCTTGAGGAAGGCGCGCAGGCCCAGCTCGTCGAGCAACGTCAGGCTCAGCTGGGTCGCTTCGAGCATGCGCTTCCACGGCAGCGCCGGGTCCGGGTCGAGGTCGAGGACGAAACGGTCGGGCCGCTCCAGGTTGGCCAGGCTGGCGTTCCAGGTATGGAATTCGATGCTGCCCATCTGCACCGCGCCGACCAGCGCCTCGGCGCTGCGGATCTGCAACAGCGGCGGATGACCGGGATCGAGCGCCGGGTCGAGCTGGACGATGCCGGGGATCTTCAGGCGCGCCGCGTGCTTCTGGAAGAACAGTTCGCCGCCGATTCCGTCGGGACCGCGCACCAGCGACACCGGGCGCTCGCGCAGGTCGCGCAGGAGCAGGTCGGCGTAGCGCGCATGGAACTCGGCGAGTTCCAGCTTGCTGGCCTGGATCGACGGGTCGATCAGCCGCTGCGGATGGCTGATGCGCACGCCGGCGGTGGCCGCCCGCGACGCACCGGCGCCGGCCTTGCGCGCGCCGCGCAGCGACGGCGGGCCGGCGGGACGCTCGCCGGTCACCTCGCGCGCCGGCTTGTCTTCGCGCAAGCCGTGGAACACTGCCTGGCGGATGATCCCGCCACGGGTCATCTGCGCATAGGAAACCTCGCACAGCTGTTGCGGGCGCACCCACTGCACCGACCCGGTCTCGCGCGCCGGCGGCACCTTCGCCAATGGGCTGGAGCGGACCGCGAGGGGTTCCAGGCGCTCACGGACCTTCTTCAGGCTGGCCGCGGTGAAGCCGCTGCCGACCTTGCCGGCATAGCGCAGCCGGCGCTCCTCGTCAGGGCTGTAGAGGCCGAGCAGCAAGGCGCCGATATGCCGGCGAGAGCCCTTCGGCTCGGTATAGCCGACGATCACGAACTCCTGGCGCAACTGGCACTTCAGCTTGATCCAGTCGTTGCTGCGGCGCGAACGGTAGGCGCTGCCCAGACGCTTGCCGATCACGCCTTCGAGACCGAGCTTGCAGGCGCTGGCCAGCAGGTCGCGGGGGTCTTCCGCGAGCGTCGCGGAGAACCGCAGCGGGTCTTCGTCGCGCCCTTCCAGCAGCGCCTCCAGGCGCGCGCGGCGCTCCTCCAGGGCGACATCGCGCAGATCCTCGCCTTCGTGGTACGGCAGGTCGAAGAGGACGTACAGGATGTTCTCGCCGCGACCTTCCTCGAAGGCGTTCTGCAGGGCCTGGAAGTCCGGTCGACCCTTCTCGTCGAGGACCACCAGTTCGCCGTCCAGCCAACTGCGCTGCAGACCGAGCCCGGCCAAGGCCTTCTCCAGGTGCGGCAGGCGTTCGGTCCAGTCATGGCCGTTGCGGGTCAGCAGGCGCACGTGGCCGTCTTCGATGCGGCTCATCAGCCGATAGCCGTCCAGCTTGAGTTCGTAGGCCCACTCCCCTCGCGGAGGCTGCTCGACCAGGCTGGCCAGCTCGGGGGCGATCCATTCGGGCATCGGCGTCTTCCCCCCGCTCTTGCCGCGTCGCGCCGGCCTGGCCGCGGGCGTGGCGGCTTCGCCATGGCGGGGCAGCAGCGTACGCTCGCTGAGCACGCTGTCGGGACGCTCCTTCAGCACGTCGAAGCGATCCAGGCTGCGCGCCTCGCCGTCCTTGGCCTTGACCAGGAACCACTGGGGCTGCTTGCCGCGCAGGTTGGTGCGGATCAGGTGCCAACGCCCGGAGAGTTTCTCGCCATCCAGGGCGAAGCTGAGATGGCCCTTTTCCAGGCCCTCGCGCGGATCGTCCAGAGGCGTCCAGGCGCCTCGGTCCCAGACGATGACATCGCCGGCGCCGTAGTGCCCCTGGGGGATGCTGCCTTCGAAATCGGCATAGTCCAGCGGATGGTCCTCAACCTGCACCGCGAGCCGCTTCACCGCCGGGTCGAGGCACGGCCCCTTGGGCACCGCCCAGCTCTTCAGGGTGCCATCCAGCTCCAGGCGGAAGTCGTAGTGCAGGCGGCTGGCGTCGTGCTTCTGGACGCAATAGCGGAGCAGACCGGTGCTGTCCTTGCGAGGCTTGCGGCCGCTGGGCTCCGGGGTCTGGCGGAAATCGCGCTTGCGGGCGTACTCGGCGAGCGGCTTGCTGCTGGGCATGGCGGGCTCCTCGGTGGTCAGACGCCGGGGCAGACCGGCGCGCTGTGCAGGACCAGGTCGATGGCTTTCCCCAGTTCTTCCAGGGTCACCGGTTTGAGCAGCACCGGATAGGGTGCCGCCGGGTCGATGCCGACGCGAGCGCTGTCGCTGAGCAGGATCACCCGCATCCGCGGGCGCACCGGCAGGCTGGTTTCGATGAGCATGCTGCCGCTCAGAGGACCTTCGAGCTGCTCGCTGAGCAGGAACAGGTCGATCACCGCGTCCGAGGCCAGGTGGTCGAGGGCTTCGTCGCGACTCGCCGCGCTGAGCACCGCGTAGCCTCGATCGAGGAGGAATTCCTCGATCCGCCAGAGCTGGTCGGCGTGTTCTTCGAGGACCAGGACGATCTTGTTTTCTCCGTTCACCATGGTTCTCCCTGTCGGATTGTCAGGAAGGCTTCGCTGCAAGGTTCGCGCCGTCCGCCCCGCTTGCGCCGGAGCAGCGTGACCACGGCGATTGGGCGCGGGCTGATCGCAAAGTGCGATCAGCAGAGTGCCCGGAGGGCGCCTGTTCATCGTGCAGATTGCCCGATCCGCGCCGACCGCTGGTAAGCCCGCCGGCACCAACCGCGTCGACCGGGGTCCAGCCTGAGAGACCGCGAGCGAAGGAGCCAGCCATGCGCCCTGCCCCAGAAGACGCCGCAGACGATGCGTTCGACCAGCGCGAGTATCCGATCCCGGAGCGCCTGGAAAGCCAGCGCCGCGCCTGGCGTTTCGAACGGGCGGGCCTGTGGGTCCTGCTCGGGGTGATCCTCCTGGCGCTGACCGGAGTGTTCGCCGGCGGGCCTCTGAGTTCGCGGACGCTGGTCAGCGACAGCGGCAGGCTGACCCTGGCCTACGAGCGTTTCGAACGCAGCGGCGCCGCCAGCCGCCTGCGCATCGATCTGCGCGGCGCGCCGGGCACCGAGGTTGGCGTGCGCCTGGGCGGCGGACTGCTACAGGCGCACGGCATCCAGAGCCTGCAACCGCAACCGCTGCGCAGTCACAGCTGGCGGGGTGGCCTGGAACTGGAGGGAAGGCTCGACGAAGACGGTCGCCTGAGCCTGTTCCTGACGTTGTTGCCGAACCAGCTCGGCGAAGTCGCCAGTCGACTGGAGTTCGCCGGCGAAAGCCTGGCCTTCGACCAGTTCATCTACCCCTGAGTCATCCGTTCCGAGGAGGCGCACGATGGATTCCGTACTGCGAGCCGCCGCGCTCTACCTGGTCCTGCTGGTACTCTTCCGCATCGCCGGGCGGCGTTCACTGACCGACATCACCACCTTCGACCTGCTGCTGCTGATGATCATCGGCGAAGCCACCCAGCAGGCGCTGCTGGGCGACGACTTCTCGCTGGTCAACGCGGTACTGGTGATCATCACCCTGATCGTCATCGACGTCGGTCTGTCCCTGCTCAAGCTGCGCCATCCGAAGCTCGACACCCTGATCGAGGGCTCGCCGACGCTCATCGTCGAGTACGGCAGGCCATTGCACGCACGCCTGGCCGAGGCCCGCCTGCGCGAGGAAGACATTCTCCTGGCCGCCCGCGAGACCCAGGGCCTGGAACGCATGGAGCAGATCCGCTTCGCCATCCTCGAGAAGAACGGCAAGATCTCGATCATTCCCGATCGCGGCGACTGACGCTGCGCGCGTGGCGCATCAGCAGCGGCTGGATGCTCAGGCCGTGCACGCAGATGCTCAGGGCGACGAGGCTCAGCACCAGGTCGCTGGCGGTATGCGCGAGCGCCGTAGGCAGCCCCTGGTTCAGCGCGTAGCTGAGGTAGTACAGGCTGCCGATGCCGCGGATGCCGAACCAGCCGAGCAGGCGCCGCTGCGCCGGGTGCATCAGCCGCCGGCCGACCAGCAGCCAGACCATCGCCGGCCGGCACACGCAGAACAGCAGCAGCGCCAGCGGCAGCGCGCGCCAGTCCCAGTGCTGGTAGAGCATGGCGCCGAGCAGGGTCACCAGCAGCACTTCCAGCGAGCGCTCCAGCAGGTTGCCGAAGGAGAGCACGTCGAGCATCACCGCGCCGGCTGCCACCTTCGGGTGTTCGCTGCGGTCGGCGCCATACTCGATGGCGCCGCTGGCCTGCCCGGCCTCGCGCACGTCGGCGGCGGCCGCCTGCGCCTCGGCCGGTGCCGAGGCGTGTCCCAGCGTCGCCACCTCGGCGTGGCGCAGGCCGATCCCGGCGGCGAAGCTGGCGAGGAAGCCCCAGCCGCCCAGCGCGTCGGCGCCGACATAGGACAGCGCGATCAGCGCCAGGGCGAGGAAGTCGTTGGCCGACACCGAGGTGTCGGTGTGCCGCGCCCGCAGGTGGATGGCCAGGCGGCCGAGGCCATGGCCCAGGCAATAGCCCACCAGCAATCCGGCGGGGATGGCCCAGAGGACGTCGCGCAGCAGCCAGTCCAGGCCGCTGCGGTCGAACTCGCCAGGCAGGCCGCCGCCCTGACCGATCAGCAGCAGGGCGGCGATGACGAAGGGAAAGGCGATGCCGTCGTTGAGTCCCGCCTCGCCGGATACGGCGTAGCGCAGGCGATCGTCGTCGCCGGCGTGGTTGACCTGGATGTCGCTGGCCAGCACCGGGTCGGTGGGCGCGAGGATCGCCGCGACCAGCAAGGCCAGCCCCCAGTCCAGGCCGAACAGGAAATGCGCGCCCAGGGTCAGGCCGAGGATACAGCCGAGCAGGACCGGTCCGGCCAGCAGCCAGGCGGCGGTCCAGGCCGGCGAGCGCAGCAGCAGGCGCAGCTTGAGGCCGCCGATGAACAGCGAGATCAGCAGGGCCGCCTCGGCGAGGTGTTCGAACCAGCCGCTGATGTCCGCCAGGCCACTGCGCCAGGCATGCAGCCCGGCCGGGCCGATGGCCAGGCCGAACAGCAGGTAGAGGAACGAGGTGCTGACCGGCAGCAGGCGCAGGTAGGCCGAGGCCAGGCCGAGCGTCAGCAGGATGCAGCCCAGTACCAGCAACCACAGGCTGAAGCTCATGCCTGGCCAGGCTCCGCCCGCGGGGGCGTTACTTGGATGGGTGCGCCTTGGCCAGCGCGCGGGCCATTTCCAGGTGGTGCTTCAGGGCCGGCAGGTGGGTCTTGGCGAAGGCCTGCAGTTCCGGGTCGGTGAGGTTGTCTGCGGCCTGGGTGAAGAGTTCCACGGCTTTCTCGTGGGCCGCCACCTGGTTGTTGGCGTAGGCCGGGTCGAAGGAGGCGTCGCGCAGGTCGAGCAGGGTCGCCTTGGCCTTGTCGGTCAGGCTGGCGTCGTCTTCGACCTCCAGTTTCTTGCGCTCGGCCAGGCTGCGCAGTTCGGCGTTGACCTTGCCGTGGTCGTCGATCATCTGCTTGGCGAATACCTTCACATCGGCGGCGGTGCTCTTTTCCAGCGCCATCTTGCCGGCTTCGATTTCCGCCACGCCGGCCGCCGAGGCCTCGCTGACGAAGGTCTGTGGCGCGGTCTTGTTCATGTCCTGGGCGTTGGCGAAAGGCAGGGCCAGGACCAGCAGGAGCCAGGCGGCTCCCTTGAGGGGAAGGCTGATTGCTCTGTTCATGGTCGACTCCGTTGGCGTGACAGGGAAAAAATGCCGGGACTTCGGCACAACGCACCTCGGCATCGTCGCTGCTGTGACGGCGCCGCTGGCCGACCGTTCAGACTTTTCGCCGACCGTGCCAGGCCGGGCGCCCTCCCCGGTCACCCCTGGCGGCTCGCCAGCGCCTCGATCCGCGCCCGGCTCTTCGGCCGGCGTACGGACAGCGGCGGTTCGACCCGCATCGGCGGCGCGATCGCGTTGCCCTGGAGATAGACGTCCCCGGTCGGCAGCCGGGCGAACGCATCGTCCTCCTCGAGACCTTCCAGGACCACGCAGGGCGCCAGTTCGCGGCACAGGGCCAGCAGGTGGCGCAGCACTTCGGCGCCCTTCGCCGAGCGACGTGCTTCGCGGGTATACCGGCAATCGATCTTGATCACGTCGGGACGGGCATCGAGGACGAAGTCCAGGTTGTTGTGCGCCGCGCCGAAGTCATCTATCGCGATGCGCACGCCATGTTCGCGCAGGCGTCGGATGAACTCCCGGGTCGGGACTCTCTCGCCCACGGCGGTCTCGGTCAGCTCCAGCGTCAGCCGCCGTGCCACCTGCGGACGGGCGGCCAGCCATCGGCAGACGGCTTCCCACCAGGCATCCATCGCCGCGCTCTGGCGCGACAGGTTGCAGGCCAGGCGCAAGGTAGGCTCGGCGTTCAGCCGGTCGAGGACCGTGCCCAGCACGCAGCGATCGAGCAGGCGTATCAGGCCGAGCCGCTCCAGCGCCAGGATCAGTTCCTGGGTCGGCAACGGCGGCTCGCCGCTGGCGGCCGTGACCCTGAGCAGGGTTTCCCGGTAGAGCGGCTCCCATTCCGGATGCCCGGCATGCCGTACGGCCTGCCAGTCCAGGCGCACCCGACCGCGCGCCAGGGCGGCCTGGAAACGCCGGGCCAGGCGCAGGTCGCCGGCCAGGGAGGCGGCAACGGCCGGCGGGTGCTCGTGCTGGCGAGCCTGTGGGGAACTGTTCACTGTAGAGCTTTCCTTTCCTGGCGGCTGACGCCGTTGTCGTCGATCCAGTCGAACGCCACCTCGCCGCGCGTCCCGCCGTCCACCCGCCGCGGCAGGCCGAGGCGTCGTTGCGAGCGCGGAGCCAGCAGCGTTCCGGGCAGATCCAGGCGCGTCTCCCCTATCTCCAGCGCCAGCCCCGCCAGGGACACGAAGTACGGCGTCGGGTTGTCCACCCGCAGGGTCTCGTCGCGCAGCGCGAAGCCCAGTTCGGCGGCCGCGTCCTCGGCGTGCGGATGCAGGCCGTGCGGGCGGTACAGCACCTTCATCTGGGTTCGCAGGGTGACCGTGAGCCGGGGCCGGCCAGCGGCCTCGGCGGTGGCTTGCGGGGGGATCTCGTAGATGTTCAGCCAGTACAGCGATTCGCGATCCCGTGCCTGGGCCTGGCCGGTAGCCAGCAGGCGCAGGCTGCGCTGGCGTCCCGGCTCCAGGCGGAATACGGGCGGCAGCGGCAGGAACGGAGCCAGCGCGGTATCCGGTTCGCCGTCGAGGGCGCCGTCATCGACCCACGCCTGCACCAGCACCGGGTAGGGATTCTGGTTGACCAGCAGCAACGAGGCCTCGCGCTGGCCCTCCACGAACACCAGGCGGGTGCGCTCCGCGGTCACTCCGGCCTCGCTAGTCGGCGCGAGGCAAAGCATGGCCAGCAGCGCGAGCGCGCGCCTACTGGACACGGATAACCACCTGCGCCGTGGCCTCGACTCGCCCCGCCGTGACGCCGGGCTGGCTGCCGAGCGCGAGTTTCTCCAGGCGCGCGCGGAAGGTTTCGCGGTACAGGTCGATGCCGCCGCTACCGCCGTTGGCCTGGGTCGCGCCACCGATGGCGGGGTACCAGCCGGTGGCCTCGGCGTTGCTGCCGCCGGCGGAGTTCTCGTTGGCCAGGAGCGTCATCGGCGTGCCGTCGCGGTAGATGCGGATGCCGACCCCACGGGCAATGCCCGGCTCCCCGTAACGGTCGGAGAGCAGGTAGGACAGTCCGCCACTGGCGTTGACCAGGCCCAGCGCCGGGCTGGCCGCCAGGGCCCCGCTGGACACGCGGATGCCCAGCGCCGTGGCGCCGGCCCCGGTGCCGTTGGTCATGCCGCTCTGGCACTTGAAGGTGAGTTCGAAGGGCGCCTCGCGCACGCCGCCGCTATCGATCTCGGCCAGGGTGATGGGCGGGAACTGCACGTGCGGGGTGACCGTCATCACCGCGCAGGTGGGATAGCGTTTCAGGGTCACGTAGCGGTACAGGCCGATGGCACCCGGCCAGTTGCTGTACCAGCCGCCCCAGTTGCCGCCCACGTGCGCCTGGCCGACGGTCGGCGCGGTCAGGCCCGGCCCCTTGATGGCGATGTAGGCCGCCGGCTGGGTGTAGGAATAGGGCTGCGAGAGGATCGTCGGCGAGTAGTAGCGGATCGCCTCCAGCGGCGCGCTGTACAGCTCGGCGCGTACCGCTGCGAGGTTCTTCGCCTTGACCAGCTGGAAGCCGCGCGAGTCGATGTCCAGCCCGGAGAGCTGGCGCTCCTTCCAGATCGGCGTGATGGTTTCCCCCGTCTCGACGTTGGTCAGGCGCAGCAGCACGTTGGGCCAGGCGGTCCGGTAGGCATCCTGCAGGCCGATGTCGTTGCCCACCGTGTCGGCGCCGGTGTAGTAGCCGCTATAGAGATCGTCGCCGTTGGTAGAAAACATCTCGTAGACGGCGTCCCCGGCGCTACAGCGGAAGAACACCCGCTCGGGGTCGTAGCCGCCGGTGGCGCCGTACTGGGTCAGCGGCGCCACCGCGCTGGCGATGAGCGTCGGATAGGGCTGGAAACTCTCGTCGCTGACGTTGACCACGCTGGGCAGGCCGAGCGAGCCATTGCAGGTGTCGCAGGCGCCGGTCCAGCTGCCGGCGGTACCTTCGCCTGGGCGGATCTGGGTGTTCGAGGTGGTCGTCTCGCTGCCTACCGAGGTGACCCGGTAGCAAGTCGCCTGGCCACTGACGGGAAGCCCCAGCGACACGCCGAGGGCCAGCGCGGGCAGCAGGGGAAGCGTGCGGTTCATCTGGCGTTCTCCAGGTTGGAGTCGGTGGTGGCTGCCCGGCAGGTACCGCGCAGGCGGATCAGCGCCTGGTCGCGAGGCACACCGGCCAGGTCGTAGGGCAACTCGCAACGCTCCTTGCGCGCCGTTCCCCATTGCACCAGCAACCTGCCCCGCTGGTTTTCCGCGCGCGCATAGACCTGGCCGCCCTGCCCGACCATGCCGATGGCCGCCCCGCCGTCGTCGACCACCACGGCGCCGAGCGGCAGCACACTGCCGTCCTCGCGCCGCGCCTGGATCAGCAGCGGATGGCCGGTCAGCGTCCTGAACGTCACGCGCACGCTGGCACCGGCGTAGGGCGCGACCTTGCGCTCGGTTTCCAGCAGTTCGGCGTCGGGATCGATGCCAACGGGATCGAGGGAGATCGGGTTGTAGCGATAGGGCGACAGCGAGGGGGCCAGCGCATAGCCGTTGCCGTCGATGCGCGCGCCCTGCCCGCCGCGTATCGCGGCACCGCTGGCGCCCTTGGCCTCGACCAGGGCGAAGGTATCGCCGACGCTGGGGCCAAGGGTCAGCCCGTCGCGGTGGGCGACCAGCGCGCCACGGATGCCGCCGCTGTATTGCCGGTAGCGATCGCCCTGGGCATAGCCGGCATTCACGGTGGCCAGCGCCGCCTGCTTCTGCAACGTGCCGTTCCAGGTGGTGTCGGCGACCTCGCTGTCGCGGTTGGCGGACAGCGCGTAGCTCCAGGTACGCTCGTCGCCCAGCGTACCGTTCAGCCCGGTTTGCAGGCTGCCGCCACCGCTGTCGCCGGAGCGCCGGGTAGCCATGGCGCTGAGCGTCGGCGCCCGACTGGAAGAACCCAGCGGCATGGAGACGCTGAGGGTCAGGGTGTCGTTGCGCTGGCCGCTGCGCCGGTCGCGCCGGAGCAGCTCGACGCCAGGGTCCTGGTCGCCCTGCTCCTGGTAGTAGGTGGTGGTCTGCCGCGACCAGGCGAGGTTGTAGCTCAACTGCCCCCAGGTGTTGGAGTAGCCGAACTGCAATTGGGTGTCGCGGCTCTTGCCGTCGTAGAAATCGCTGGAGGAGCCGGAAAGATAGAGGTTGCCGTAACCGCCGAGGGCCTGGCTCACCAGCAGGTTGAACTGGTTGCGCTGCTTGTAGCTGCCGGAATCCCAGGTGTCCCCGTGGCGCAGTGCGTCGCGCGAGCCGAGCACGTCGCCGAGTTCGCGGTAGCCTTCGGTGGAATAGCGGTAGCCGGCCAGGGTCAGGGTAGTGCCGGTGGGCTGGAAGGTCCGGCTGTAGTCGAGCCCGATGCGCCAGCCCTGCTTGCGCGCGCCATCCTCGACGCGTGCGCTGGAATAGGTGCTGTTCAGGCCGAAGGCGCCGAAGCGGGTGGCGAGGACGCCGCCGCCCAGCATGGCCAGGTAGTCGTCGGCGACACGCAGTCCCAGGTTGGCGGTCAGGGCGTTGCTCATGCCGCGCTGGTAGGTGAAGTCGGCGAACAGGTCGTCGCCGTCACCGTACTGGCGCGCCTGGCCCAGGGTGAAGCTGTAGCGCGACAGGCCGGGACGCATGGACTCCGGGACCGAGGCGAACGGCACGCTGAAGCTCGATACGCTGCCATCGGCTTCGAACACCTGGACGTCCAGGTCGCCGGCATAGGCGCTGTCGTAGAGATCGTCGATGACGAACGGACCGGGGGCGACATTCACCTCGCGGATCTTCCTGCCGTTCTGGCTGATCACCACCCGCGCCGCGGTGGCCGCTGTGCCGCGCACCTGCGGCGCATAGCGGCGCAGGGACTCGGGCAGCATGCGGTCGTCGGTGGCCAGGCTCAGGCCGCGGTAGCCGATGCTGCCGAGCAGGTTGCCGGCGGTGTAGCTCTCCCCCGCCGTCAGTTCGCTGCGCCAGGCCGGCAAGGCGCGCTGGGCATAGGTGCGGATGCCGTTCCACTTGCGCCTGGCCTGCCCGTTGTAGCGGGAATAGGTGTAGTTGGACTGGTGGCGCAAACGCCACAGGCCGAGGTTGATGCCGCTGTTCAGGCCGACATAGGCGTAGTCCGATCGTCCCGATTCGCCGCCGCGGTAGTCGGAGCGATAGAGGTTGGTGTCGTAGTTGACGAAGCCCATGCTGTCGCCGGCGTCCCACTCCTCGGGGCTGACGTAGCCGCGCGGCTTGAGGTCGAGCAAGGCCTGCGGCACCGAGAGGTCCAGGCGCAGGCGGGCGACGTCCAGGCTGAACCGCGAGCCGGGCAGGCGCGTGTCGAGAAAGGCGCAGTGGGCACCTTCGTCGCTCTTGCGCGGCTTTTCGCCAGGCTTGGCGCCGAGGCGCTGGCGCAGGAAGTCTTCCTCGAGGCAGGGCTCCACCGCGCCGCTGGCGGGGTTGGCGCGGAAACTCACTTCGCTGCGGCTGGCGAAGCGCTCGTTGAGGTAGACATCGACGTGATAGCGACCCGGATCGATCCGACCGTCCTGGTTGAAGCGCGACAGGTCGCCGCCGCCCAGGGAAGAGCCGAGCAACAGGCGATCATCGAATTCGTAGCCGGGCTGGGCATGACCGAAGGCGCTCGCCGCCAGCGCCATGCCGCCCGCCATCAGGGCCGTGCCGGTGCGGCAGCGGCGTTCATGGCGATAGGTCATGACGGATATCCATATGGGCGCCGTAGTCGTTGATCAGCAGCGCGTGCAGGCGCACACGTCCCGGCGGCAGGGCTTCGCGGGTTTCGGCCTGCCATTCGGCATGGCTGCGCGGCTCCAGCATGCCGCTGCGCAAGCGCCAGCGGCGCTGGCCGACGCTGAGCGTGGCGCTGGCGAACGAGGCGTAGTAGCCGCTCGGGTTGTCCACCCGCACCGCCCAGCCGGCGCTGCGCCGGACCAGTGCGAAACGCAGTTGCCCGGGCAGGTCCTCGGGACGGCCCTGGATGCCCGCCGGGCGGTAGAACAGCTTCAGGCGATTGCGCAGCATCAGCAGCATCTGGTTCCGATCCGCATGGCTGCTGTTGCGTGGCGGGATCTGCAGGACGTTGAGATGGAACAGCGATTCGCGATCGCCCGGCAGGCCCTGCCCGGTGTAGACGATGCGCAGCGTCTGGCCGCTGTCCGGGGCCATGCGGAATACCGCCGGGTTGACCAGGAACGGCGCGTCCGCCTGATCCGGCGGCGCGTCCGGGGCGTCGATGTCGACCCAGGCCTGGACGACGTTGGGAAACGCATCGCGATTGCTCAGTTGCACGGTCTTCTCCCGTGCCTCGCCGGGATAGATCACCCGGGTCCCGGTCACCACCACGCTTGCCCGCGCCTGGGCGATGCTCGCCAGCAGGACGAGCAGAAGCGCCGATGTCCTGCCGGATCGGTACGAATGTCTGGGCATGCGGCTTACCTGGCCGGGCACGGTCCAGCGACCGGGCCCGGCTTTAGTGCTGGGAAAAGGAAGGGGCGGCGCATGCGCCGCCGGCATTCACTCGTAACGCAGCGTGTAGGTCACGGCGCCGAGTACCGGACCGGGCGTCACGGTCGCCGCTTCGGAGACGTACTGCACCGCGTAGTCGTAGCTGGTGCTGGTGGCTCCGTTGGCGAGCACGATGTCGCCGGCGGGCACCGCCGCGCCGCCGGCCAGGTCGACCGGGTTGCCGCCGACGCTATCGAGCAATTGCAGCGCCACGCCCGTCGCGCCGCTGGCGGCGGTGTTCACCAGATTCCCGGCGGCGCTGGGGTTGGTGGCCTGGAACAGGGTGGTGAAATGCTCGTCGGCCGTCGGCGCGACGCAATCGGTGAGTTGCAGGGTGAAGGCGGTTTCGCCGGCGCTGCGGCCCACTGCGCCATCGAGGGCGCTCACCGGTACGCTGTCGAGGATCACCGTGGGGTCGGTGAAGCCGTTGACCGCGACCTGGCAGGTCTGGTCGGTCACTTCGCCGCTGAATGTGATAGTGTTTGCCGCCATCGCGGTTCCCGAAGCGGCAATTGCCGCAAAGGCCAATACCACTGCGCATGGGTTCGAAGTTCTGGTCATGCCTATGTTCCTTGTGTGAGGCAATAATCGTCCACCCGCCTTTTATTTCGGCCGGGAACGCGGTAAAGACTCGAACGAGTTCAAATCGATAATCAGTGGTGCGAACCACCGATATAAGTATCCCGTGCACAGGCGTCGAGGTGAACGCCGAACGGCGGACTTATAAATCCGTTCGAGTGCCCGCCATTCGGGGAATTGCCTCGTTTCGCAGGGTACCGCCGCCTCTTCGCGCTATCCGTCGACATTGCAACGCTTGTATTTCCGACTATGGAACTCTGGCATCCCGGCTTCTCTTGCTTGTCTTCGCCAGTTTGGACTTATAATAAAAACCGTCATCCGTGTAATGCATGGATGGTGCCATGCAGTTAACTTCCAAGTTGGAAGTATGCACTTCCCTGTTATTCAACGAATAATTACCGTCGACTTTTCCCAGGCAATTTCCATGTTCACCCGCAGGCGCTTCTCCTTGCGCAGCAAGCTTTTTCCGCCGCCGCTCAGAAGTCCGGTGCGCAGACGAGTGCCAACGGCGGCGTGCGCACTCTCGTTGCAAGTGGGCGCTGCGCCGATGCTGTTCGGAGAATCCGTCTTGCGACAAGTCAACAACTCGAACCACGGCTTCGCCTAGCATTGAAAAAGTTCCTGCACGACAGTTGTCGGGCCTGTTGGTCGTCGCTCTGCCAAGTGCCTGGACATATTTCCGTTATCCACTGATTCGGAGTCCAACGTCGCCGAACGTGCCGGCTGCCGCGACTCTCGAAAAAATAGCCTGGAGAAACTCCGAAACAAACATTGCACATGGACCGTCGTCGCAACGGTCTCCCTCAATAGTTATTAAAAGAAGAGGTTCGCACCCATGGCAGGCAAGCATTACCAGGATGCCGATGTGCATGCCGCAACCCTATCCCGCCTCCGACTGGTATTCCGGAACTTCGAGCGCGTCTGTGTCGCCTTCTCCGGTGGCAAGGACAGCTCGGTCACCCTGCAATTGGCGCTGGACGTGGCACGCGAGTTGGGACGCAGCCCGGTGGACGTACTGTTCATCGACCTGGAGGGGCAGTACCAGGCCACCATCGATCACGTCAGCGAGATGCTCGGGCGTCCCGACGTACGCCCCTGGTGGGTCTGCCTGCCACTCAACCTGCGCAACGCCTCCAGCCTGGAGGAACCCTACTGGTGCTGCTGGGAACCCGGCGCCGAGGCCGACTGGGTGCGCCCGCTGCCGAAGCACCCGGGGGTGATCAGCGACCCGGGGTTCTTCCCCTTCTACCGCTACCGCATGGAGTTCGAGGAGTTCGTCGCCGGCTTCAACGCCTGGCTGTCCAGGGAAGAGCCTACCGCGTTCCTGGTCGGCATCCGTTCGGACGAATCGCTCAATCGCTACCTGGCGGTCAAGCGCAGGAGCCGGGCGAAACAATGCGCCTGGACGCCGCCGGGCGGCTCCGCGCCGCTGGCCTGGAGCGCGCGCGACCGGGCCAACCCGCAGGCGGTGAGCTTCTTCCCGATCTACGACTGGCGTTTCGAGGATCTCTGGCGTTGCGTCGCCGACCACGGCTACGCCTATAACCGCCTCTACGACCAGATGTACCGCGCCGGCGTGCCGTTCTCGCAGATGCGCATCTGCCAGCCCTATGGCGACGACCAGCGCAAGGGCCTCGACCTGTTCCACCGGATCGAGCCACGCACCTGGTTCAAGGTAGTCCGGCGCGTCGCCGGCGCCAACTATGGGGCGCGCTATTGTCGCCAGCGCTTCCTCGGCTACCGTGGCGGCCTTGGCCTGCCGCCCTCCTTCGGCACCTGGCGCGAGTACAGCCAGTTCCTCCTGCGCAGCATGCCGCCGCCTCTGCGCGGCATCTACCAGCGGCGCATCGAGCGTTTCATCCTCTGGTGGAGGCAGCACGACTATCCCCTTGCCATCTGGCCGGACGCGGGGATCCCGGCCCTGGAGAATCGTCGCAAGCAGCCGTCCTGGCGGCGTATTGCGCTATCCCTGCTGAAGCAGGACATGGCCCGCTCGCTGTCCTTCGGCTTCTCCCAGGCCGATATCGACAGACTGGTCCCCGGTCGGGAGAAGCGCTCGTGATCCGCCCGCAAGACTGCGAGATCCTGCAGTGGCGCTCGTTCGACGACGAGGCCGCCTTCTTCGCCAGCATGGGCCGCTTCTTCGCCAGCGCCCGGGTGCGCCGCGAATGCGGCGGCTACCCGCTGAGCGACGGTCCCTACCACCGCTGGTTCGTGCTCCGCCGCCAGGGGGACACGCGGATACTGGGGTTCGTCAGCCTGGAGCAACATCCCGACGTGGTTCGCCTGCGCGATGCCTACCTGCGTGCGGAAGCGCGCGGTCGCGGGCTGTTCCGCACCCTGCGCGAGCGGGTCCTCGGGCATGTCGACCAACTCGGGCTGGCCTGTACCACCCGCGCGCCCCAGGCCTGCGCGCACCTTCTCGAACCGCACGGCTTCGCCGTGCATTCCACCCGGGGTAGCTGGGTGACGCTCATGAGGAAAGCCCATGGCACAGACAAAGACACTGACGGAGCGGGCCGAGGCGCTGTTCGGCGAACTGCACGGGTTGCCGCTTGCCGAGCGGATTGAAACCATCAACCGGATCCGCCGGCTGCTCCACGCGCACAGTCCGTTCGCCGAAGAGCCGGTCGATTGCGTGCAGTGGGTGCGTGCCGAGCGCGTCGCCGGCAACGACTACAACCCCAATACCGTCGCGCCGCCGGAGATGCGACTGCTGAGGCTGTCCATCGAGTCCGACGGGTTCACCCAGCCCATCGTCGCCTATCCGCAGGCCGACGGGCGCTACGAGGTGGTCGACGGCTTCCACCGCCTGCGCGTGGGCAGCGCCAAGGGCGCGCTGCGCCAGCGTCTGCACGGCTACCTGCCGATCGCCGCGATACGCGCCGGGCGCGAAGGCGACAGCGAGCGCATCGCCGCCACCATCCGCCACAACCGAGCACGCGGCGTGCACGGCGTGTTGCCGATGACGGCGATCGTGGTGACCCTGCTCAAGGCCGGCTGGAGCGAGGCCGACGTGGCCCGCGAACTGGGCATGGACAATGACGAGGTGCTGCGTTTCAAGCAGGTTTCCGGATTGCCCGAGCTGTTCCGCGAACACGTGTATTCCCGCTCCTGGGAGTAGCGGGCGGCGCCGTCGGCCGCACCGCTCGCCCAGGCTCAGGCCGCGCCGGTGGTCAGGCTGATGTGCTTGTACTCGACGAAGTCGTCCAGGGCGGCGACCCCGTTCAGCCGGCCGAGGCCGGACTGGCGGTAGCCGCCCTCCTCGAATTCGTCGTAGACCTTGGCCCAGTCGTTGATCCACACGGTGCCGGCGCGGATCTTCCGCGCCACCCGGAAGGCACGCGCGACCTCGCGGGTCCAGACCCCGGCCGCCAGCCCGTACTCGCTGCGGTTGGCCAGGGCGACGCCCTCCTCCTCGCGGTCGAATACCTGCAGGGTCAGCACCGGTCCGAAGGTTTCCTGTTGCACGATGTCCAGGTCCGGATCATCGACCTCCAGCAGGGTCGGACGGTAGAAGGCGCCGGCCGCCAGCTCGCCCTCGGTTACCGGGCCGCCGCGGACCACCACCCGCGCGCCGGCGGCGATGGCCTGGCGTACGGCTCGCTCGACGCGCTCGACGTTGGCCTTGTCGATCAGCGGCCCCATGTCGCTGCGCGGGTCCGCCGCCGGCCCCACGCGCAGGTTTTCCAGGCGCTGCGCCAGGCGTTCGCGTAGCCGTTCGGCGACGCCGCGCTGCACCAGCAGGCGCGAACCGGTCATGCAGAACTGCCCGGCGAACACCGTCAGCGACTTCTCCAGCACGGGCAAGGCGGCGTCCAGGTCGGCGTCGTCGAACACCAGGTGCGGTGTCTTGCCGCCCAGTTCCAGGCCGAAGCGCTTCAGGTGCCGCGCGCCGGCGGCGGAAATCGCTCGGCCGGTGGCGCTCGAGCCGGTGAAGCTGATCACCGGCACCTCGGCCGCGTCGATCAATCGCCGGGCGCCTTCGGAACCCGATTCGCTGAAGATGTTCACCGCCCCGGCAGGCAGCGACGGCGCTTCGGCGATGATCCGCGCGACCAGGGCGTTGGTCTGCGCGGTCTGCCCCGGCATCTTCACCACCGTGGTGGTACCGGCGGCCAGCGCCGGCGCCAGGGAGCGGATCATCAGCACCACCGGTGAATTCCACGGCACGATGATGCCGGCGACGCCCATCGGCTCGCGCAGCACCAGCGACACCACGTCGGGGCGCGGCGTGCCGCTGGCGCCCCGTTCGCTGCGCGCCAGGCCGGCGTAGTAGCGCAGCTTGCCCGGCACCATGCCGACCTCGAAGGCAGCCTCGGGCTTGATCTTGCCGTTCTCCAGGGCAAGCAGGTCGATGAGCGCATCGGCATGCCGCTCGAAGGCCGCGGCGATTTCCTCCAGGGCTGTCGCGCGCAGCGCGTGGTCGTCCTTCCAGGGACCATCTTCGAAGGCGCGCACAGCGGCGGCGATCGCCGCATCGGCCTCGGCCCGCCCGCCGTCGGCGTAGGTGCCGATCGGCTGGCCGCTGGCCGGGTCGAAGGATTGTCCCCGCTGCGCGGAATCGAGCCATGCGCCGTCGATCCAGTGTCTGGCGTGTCCGTTCATCTGCAAGTTCTCCTGGGTCGGTCAGGCGATGCGCTGCGCGAGGTGCTCGGCAACGGCGATGGTGGTGATGTTGGTGGCCACCGAAATGGCATCGGGGAAGATCGAGGCGTCGATCACCCGCAATCCTTGCAGGCCATGCACCCTGCCCTCCAGGTCGACCACCGCCCAGCGCTCGCCGGCGCGGCCCATCGGCGCGCTGGAGGTCGGGTGGTGGTAGGTATCGAGGGTGGCGCGGATGGCCGCTTCGATCTGCGCATCGCTGCGTGCCTCGGGCCCCGGCCCGAGTTCGGCGTGGATCAGCCCGGCGAGCGGTTCGCTGCGGCCTATCCGGCGCGCCAGCTTGACCCCTTCCAGCAACCGCGCGCGGTCTTCGGCCTCGGCGAGGAAGTTCAGGTCGATCAGCGGCGCGACGGCCGGGTCGCGGCTGGCCAGGCGCACGCTGCCCAGCGATTGCGGCCGGGTCAGGGCCACGGCGAGGACGAAGCCGACCCCGGTCGGGCTCATCTCGGCGGGGAACAGGTGGGTGGCGGTGATGTGCAGGTCCAGCTCGCCGTTCTGCGCCCGCGAGCTATGGGTCCAGAGCTTGGCGCCGATCACCGGTGACTGCGCGCCGATACGCTCCGGCCGGGCGGCATAGGCGTTGTAGTAGAACGGATGGTCCTTGAGCCGGCGGCCCACCGGCAAGTCGGCAAGCAACGGGATCGACAGCGCCTTCAGCTCGTCGGCCGGGCCGACACCGGAGCGCAGCAGGATCGCCGGGCTGCCGTAGGCGCCGGCGCTGAGGATCACTTCGCCGGCGTGGATTTCCTCGCCGGAGGCCAGGCGCACGCCCACCGCGCGCTTACCTTCGAAGAGCACCCGGTCGACCAGCGCGTCGCCGCGGATCGACAGGTTGGCGCGGCCGCGCACGGCGTTGTCGAGATAGGCCATGCCGGTGTTGACGCGCACACCGTTGACGACATTCATCGGGTACGGCCCGACGCCGTTGGCGTCGGCGCCGTCGAAATCGGCGATGGCCTTGAAACCGTTGGCCAGGGTGGCGTCGACGAAGGCCCTCTGCATCGGCGAGAGATCGGCGCGGCTCAGTTGCCGCACCGGCAGCGGTCCGTCCCCGCCGTGCAGGGCCGGGTCGCCGCCCTGGCGGGTCTCCAGGCGGCGGAACGCCGGCAGCAGGTCGTCGTAGGACCAGCCCGGCAGGTTCCAGCGGGCGAAGTCTTCGCGCCGCGCGCGGATCGCCACCGCGCCGTTGATCGCCGAGCTGCCGCCGAGGACCTTGCCGCGGATCGCATGGATCGGATGCCCGATCGCCCCCGGTTGGGACTGGTAGCCCCAGTCGCTGGCGGGGTCGCCGCCGACGCTGTCGCTGCTGGCGATGATCCTGGGGTAGTCCCAGGCCGGATAGGCCTGGCCGGCTTCCAGCAACAGTACCCGGCGGTCGCCGCGCTCGCTCAGGCGCCGGGCGAGGACCGCGCCGGCGGAGCCGCCGCCGACGATCAGCACATCGATCCTGCCGCCATCGAAGGCCTTGCGGGGCGTTTCCGCCGTGGCGCTGGCCACGCCGGGCGCGCCGCCGAGCAGCGAGCCCAGGGCGAGCGCGGCGGAGCCGGCGACGGTCTGCGCCAGCAAGGTGCGGCGCGCCGGGTTTTCGGGTTGGTGCATGGGGTTCTCCCGTATCCAGATCGATTGACGGGAGCAACGCTATGCCCGGCGCGCCCTCGGCGACAGACAGCGGAAGGCGAACCGCTGGTTCGGTTTTTCCGAACTCAGCCCGGCGGCAACAGGCCACGCTCGATGAGCGCGCGGTCCCAGGGCGCCGGATCGCCGATTTCCTCTTCGAGGAACTGGCCGAGGACGAGGATCTTCCGGGGCGTCCGTTGGGTCTTGCGGTAGACCACGGAAACCTGCCCGCCGTCCGGCGAGTAGCCAGGCAGGACCGGCAGCAGCTCGCCGGCCAGCAAGGCATCGGCGGCCAGGAAGCTCGGCAGGATCGCCAGGCCGAGCCCGGCGCGCGCACCTTCGAGCAACTGGTGCCCGGAGTCGGTGCGCATCCTCACCCGGATGCGGAACGAGGCCGGTTCGCCGTCCACCGGCAGACAGAGCATGCCGCCGGGCTCGCGGTTGTAGTAGACCAGCCCGTCGTGCGCCTGTAATTCCTCGGGATGCTGCGGCACGCCATGCCGCGCCAGGTAGTCGGGACTGGCGCAGAGCAGGTGGCGGTTGGCGGTGATCGGCCGCGCCACCAGGCAGGAGTCGTCCAGCCGGCCCATGCGCAGGGCCATGTCGAAGCGCGGTTCCTGGAGGTTGACGAAACGATCGTCGGCCTGCACGTCCACCCGCAATTGCGGATGGCGCTCGGCGAAGCGCGCCAGCAGCGGCGCCAGGTAGCGCGGAGTGAAGGCCAGCGGCGCGGAGAGGCGCAACTGGCCGCGCAGGTCGTCGTCGGCGTCGAGCACCGAGGCTTCCGCCTGCTCCAGCTCCTGTAGCAGGCGGCAGGCGTGTTCGTAGTAGGTGCGACCGGGGTCGGTGAGGCTCAGCGGCCGGGTGCGGTTCAGCAGCACCCGGCCCAGGCGCCTCTCCAGTTGCTGGATACGCTGGCTGACTTGCGACTTGGTGGTGCCCAGGCGGCGGGCGGCTTCGGAGAAGCTACGGGCGTCGACCACGCTGACGAAGGTGGTCATTTCGGCAAACTTGTTCATCGGTGTCCTTCTGCGATCCGCCCCCGCGGCCCTCGATCATACGCTTTCCGCCACCGCTATCCGCGCCTCGGCGACCCGGCGCAGGCGCTGCATGGACTCCTCCGACTCGCGTTCGATGCGACGGCGCAGCAGGAACAGGTTGGCCAGGCGCATCGACCAGCCATCGAAGCGGTATTCCAGGGTGCGCACGAAGCGGGTGCCGGCCGCGCTCGGCTGGCATTCGTAGCTCAGGCGCAGGTGCAGCCCCCGGTCGCCACGGGCGTTGGCGCGCCACAGGTGTCCCGGCTGGTACTCGACCACCGTCCAGGACAGGTGCCCGGCGCGGCCGCCGGCGTGGATGTCCTCCTCGAAGCGCGCGCCGGCCGGCAGCGGGCCCGAGGCGCCGTCGACCCGTAACGACGAGGGATGCCATTCCGGCCAGAGCCCCGGGCTGGCGGCGTAGGCGAGGGTCGCCTCGGGCGCGCGGGCGATCTCGATCTGGTGCTGCATGCGGGTCATGGCGCGCTCCTCGGCGGGTTCCGCTTCCCAGTGGAGGGTGCCGTAGCACCAGTCCATCAACGGGAAGACCAGGTTGAAGTTGTGCGTCTGCATCAGCTCGCGACGGTGATGCAGTTCGTGCAGGCGGCGCATGTGGCGGATCCACGGCAGGCGGCTGAGCGGATGCTCCGGCGGCAGGTGTTCGCAGGCGTGGAAGATCTCGTAGCTGAGGTAGCCCAGCAGCAGGGTCGCGGCGAACAGCGCGGCGAGGTTGTCGTTCAGCAGGCCGAGCAGGCTCCAGGCGAGCAGCGCGCCGAGGCTGAAGACCACCACCAGCCAGGCCGGGAACAGGATCACCCGCCAGTCGCGTGCCTGTTCGTAGCGCATCTGGCCGGCGACGAAGAAGCTGTGGTGGTCGCCGGTATGGCGCTTGTAGAACATCCGCCCCAGCGGGTGCTTGTGGTGGCCGAGGGACTTGTGGATGCGGTACTCGCCCCAGTTGAAGAACACCAGCGCGGCCGGCACCGTCAGCCATTCCAGCAGGCTCGGCTGCTCGAGCCGGGAGAGGAAGAAGACGATCCAGGCGCCGCCGTAGGCGAGGACGAAGCCGGCGTGCAGCCAGGGGTTGTAGCCGGGCCGGATGGCCGCGCGGTACTGCTGGCGAAAGGGTTGGGGATCGAAGGACATGGTCGGCATCTCGCGTGTGATTGTTATTGGCTGGGCCGCGAACCGGGCCGATCCGCCGGGGCGGAAGGGCTTGCATTCGAGTGTAGCGATGCCAGTCTTATCAGGGTAATGGATAAATAGAATGAGGATTATTCATGAAGCTGAACTTGCAGCAGCTCGACCTCAACCTGCTTCTGGTCTTCGATGCCCTGATGCGCGAACGCAACCTGTCGCGCGCGGCGATCCGCCTGCATCGCAGCCAGCCGGCGGTGAGCAACGCCCTCGCCCGCCTGCGCGAACAGCTCGACCAGCCGCTGTTCCGGCGCACCGCCAAGGGCCTGGAACCCACCGCCGCCGCCCTCGCCCTGTACGTGCCGGTGCGCCAGGCCCTGCATCTGCTGCAGGCCGGCCTTGGCTCCCAGGAAACCTTCGATCCGCACACCGCGCGGAGCTTCCGCCTGACGATGAACGACTACGCCCAGTTGCGCCTGCTGCCGGGCCTGGTGACCCGCTTGAAGACCCTGGCCCCGCGGGTGACGCTGGAGGTGCGGCCCGACGAAGGCGCCTCGATCCCGGCGCAGCTGGCCAGCGGCGAACTGGACCTGGCGATCGACTACCTGTACTTCGACGAGCCTGAGCTGGCCTACCGGCCGGTCGGCGAGGAACGCCTGGTGGTGATCGGCCGCCAGGGCCATCCGGCCTTCCGCGGCGGCCTCGACCGCGCCGCCTACGAGGCCGCGCAGCACGTCTCGATCCTGCCGCGGGTGGGGCGCGGCAGTCCGCTGGAGATCGTCCTCGGCTCGGCCAGGGTGCAGCGCCGGGTGCAATTGCTGGTGCCGCACTACCTGACCATCCCGGCCATCGTCGCCAGCACCGAGCTGCTCGGCACCGTGCCGCGCCGCCTGGCCGAGCGTTTCGCCGGCAGCCATGGTCTGCAACTGGCGGACGTCCCCTTCGAGATGGCCCCGGTGCAGGTCAACCTGATCTGGCATCGCCAGCAGGAAGCGACGCCCGGCCTGCAATGGCTGCGCGAGCAGATCGTGCAGATCGAACAGGGCTGAGTCGCAGGTTGCGCGCCAGGATCAGTCTTCCGTCACTTTCGATCATTGAGCGAGGCCTTTCCCGCGCCCTATGGTGAGGCTGCGCCCCGCTGCCGGTCCCCGGCCGCCCCGGGGATACAGTCCAGCACCCGCCAGAGGAGCCACCGTATGACCAGCCTGCCGCTCGAAGCCAACGCCGCCGCCACCCTCGCCGAATGGCACGGGCTGATCGCCCGCCGCGACCTCTCCGGGTTGCCGCGCCTGCTGCATCCCGACGCCGTGTTCCGCTCGCCGATGGCGCACAAGCCGTATGCCGGCGCGCCGGTGGTCTCGATGATCCTGAATACCGTGCTCACGGTCTTCGAGGATTTCGCCTATCACCGCCAGTTGGCCAGCGCCGACGGCCGCAGCGTGGTGCTGGAGTTCAGCGCGCGGGTCGGCGAACGCGAACTGAAAGGCATCGACATGATCCGCTTCGACGACGACGGCCGGATCGTCGACTTCGAAGTGATGGTCCGCCCCATGAGCGGCCTCCAGGCCCTCGGCGAGGAAATGGGCCGGCGCCTGGCGCCCTATCTGGCCGCGAGCAAGGCCTGAGGCGGAGGAACCTGCCATGACCCGCATCACCGAAGTCGTCGTCGAGCGTCGCCAGCTCGCCACCGCCGCCCTGCGTACGCGCAACCTGCCCGCCCCGGAGGCGCTGGCGGAAGGCCAGGCGCTGCTGGCGGTCGACGAGTTCGCCCTGACCGCCAACAACGTCACCTATGCCGCCCTCGGCGATGCCCTGCGCTACTGGGAGTTCTTCCCGGCCGGCGAGGGGCTGGGCATCGTCCCGGTCTGGGGCTTCGCCGAGGTGCTTGCCTCGCGCTGCCCGGGGGTCGAACCGGGCGAGCGCTTCTATGGCTACTATCCGATGGCCAGCCACCTGCTGGTCGCGCCGGCGCAGGTCCGCGGCAGCGGCTTCGTCGACGCCAGCGAGCACCGCCGGAACCTCCCGTCGGTCTACAACCAGTACCTGCGCTGCAGCAGCGACCCGCTCTACCGGGCCTCCGACGAGGCCCTGCAAATGCTCCTGCGGCCGCTGTTCACCACCTCGTTCCTGCTCGACGACTTCCTCGCCGAGCATGCCTTCTTCGGCGCCACCGACCTGCTGCTGAGCAGTGCCTCGAGCAAGACCGCCATCGGCCTGGCCTTCCTCCTCCAGCGCAATCGTGCGCAACGCGGCCAGGACTACCGCATCGTCGGCCTGACCTCCGCGGGCAACCGCGCCTTCGTCGAAGGCCTGGGCTGCTATGACGAGGTCCTGGCCTACGACCGCCTGGACGCACTGGACGCCAGCGGAGACGCGCTGAGCGTGGATTTCGCCGGCAACGGCGCCCTGCTCGGCCAGTTGCACCAGCGCCTGGGCGACCGCCTGCGCTACAGTTGCCTGGTCGGCGCCGCCCACTGGGACCAGCGCGGTGGCCTGCCGAAGGCGCTGCCGGGTCCGACGCCGAAGCTGTTCTTCGCCCCGGCGCAGGCGGAAAAACGCCTCAAGGACTGGGGCGGCGCGGCGTTCCAGGCGCGCCTGGCGGAAGTCTGGGGCGAGTTCTCGGCCTTCGTCGGCGGCTGGATCCAGGTCCGCCACGGTGTCGGCGGCAGCGAGGTGCTGGAGGTCTACCAGGACCTGCTGGCCGGGCGCTCGGCACCGCAACTGGGCTACATCCTTTCCCTCGACGGCGGCTGAGGCCGCCGTTCTATACTGCTGGACGGAGGTGGCGAACCCGTCGCGAACGACGAAGCGGGTTCCACCCATGGCGTCGGCGGCGCCCTTGCGCCGTCGCTTCGCGGGGGGATGGAGAGATACCGTCCATGAACCGAGCCAAGCTCTACCTCTGCTGCGTTGCACTACTGCTGGTGCCGGCCATCGCCGGTGCGGCGACTGCCGACTACGTCTACGGCATGCCGCTGGACGTGGCCAGGGTGCTGAGCGTCGACGAGGCGCCCAGCGATACCTGCCAGGTGGTGCGCGCCACCCTGGTATACCTGGACTCCCACGGCGAGCGCCAGGTGTTGCACTACCTGAAGCAGGCGCGTGCGTGCAGCGACGAATGAAACGACGGAGGAAAGGACGAACGGTCAGGGTTGTCGTTTCATTTCACGAAATTTTCACCGCTGACATGGATACTGGAACCAGCTGAAGGACCAGCGCCCCATTGCATAGAGCCCACCATCGAGTGGGCTTTTTGCATTCCGGGCCGCGTATCGCCTGGCCTTGGGCTCAATCCCGCTCTTCCCTGCGCAGCAGTTCGCGCTTGCGCTCCACGCCCCAGCGGTAGCCGGAAATGTCGCCGTCGCGACGTACCACCCGGTGGCAGGGAATCGCCACTGCGATCCGGTTCGCCGCGCAGGCCTGCGCCACCGCGCGCACCGCTCGCGGCGCGCCGATCCGTTCGGCGACCTGCGCATAGCTCGCCGTGCTGCCCGGCGGTATTTCCCGCAGCGCCTGCCAGACCCGTTCCTGGAACGCCGTACCGCGTACGTCCAGCGGCAGGTCCAGTCCCAGTTGAGGCGACTCGACGAAGCCCACCACCTGCGCCACCAGCCGTTCGAAGTCGGCGTCGCCGCCGAGCAGCTGGGCGCGCGGGAACTGGTCCTGCAACTCGCGCAGCAACGGCTCCGGCTCCTCGCCGAGGAGGATCGCGCAGATGCCGCGCTGGCTCTGCGCCACCAGGATCGCGCCCAGCGAGCACTGGCCGATGGCGAAGCGGATCGCCGCGCCGGCGCCGCCATCGCGGTAATCGCGCGGGCGCATGCCGAGGCGTTGCGACGAGGACTCGTAGAAACGGCTGTTGGAGTTGAAACCGGACTCGTAGATCGCCTCGGTCACCGAGGCGGATGCCTGGCCCAGGCGCTCGCGCAGGCGCCGGGCACGATAGGCCGAGGCGTAGGCCTTGGGCGTCAGGCCGGTTTCGGCCTTGAACAGGCGATGGAAGTGGAACGGACTCATGCCCAGTCGGGCGGCCAGCGCCTCCAGTGCCAGCGGCGTCTCCGCCGTCTCGATCATCCGGCAGGCCTGCGCCACCCGCTCGGCGCGCTGCTCCGCCGCCAGGCTGCGGTCGCCGGCGGCGCGCCGGCTGGGCCGATAGCCGGCGGCCTCGGCGGCCTCGGCAGTGGCGAAGAACTCGACGTTCTCGCGCCTGGGCCGACGCGCCGAGGAACTCGGACGGCAATAGACCCCGGTGGTCTTCACCGCATAGACGAACGCCCCGTCCGCCGCCGCGTCGCGCGCCAGCACGGCGGCCCAGCGCTGTTCGTCGGTGTGGTAGGCGTTGCAAGGATCGGGCTGCTGGCTCATGGCGTTTCCCCTGTGGGAGCGGATGATGCCCGCAGACTAATTCGCCGTTCAAGCGCAAGAACTCCGGTTCTTGCGCTTGAATTCGAGCGAGGCCGTGCGCCCGGCTTCGGCAGGCGCGGGAGGCCGCCGGCTTGCCTACCCATCGCCAGGCGCCATAATGGCCCGCTCGAACCGGCGGAAGGACTGGGAACATGGCGTTCAAACGGATAGCACTGGCCTACTGCGTGCAACTGGAGCGAGTGATCTCCATCGCCAGTGCCCGCCGCGAATACTTCTCCCAGGCCGAGCCGCGCAAACGCTTCGACTTCCTCTGCTCCAGCGAAGCGTGCCGGGCACAGGGGATCAAGGTATCGGCGAGCAACTACGACAAGCTGCCGCAGGACACCCGCAAGGCCGCGCACTTCAGCAAGTTCCCGCATTCCACCCACCTGCCGGACTGCGAGTGGTTCGTCGAGGACGACGAGGACGCTCTGCGCCCGGGCGAATCCGCCGAGGAGGCCGGCCAGCGGCGCATCCGCGACAAGCTGGACGCCTACGTCGAGGAATTCGATCCGGCCATCGCCGAGGAAGCCGCGCCGCCACCAGCGGACCCGGACGCCGAGGAACAGCCGCCGGCCTCCGCCGCAGTGCGCGCCGACGCTCCCGCCGCGCCTCGGCAGAGAACGCAACGGCGGCGGCGCACCCGCGATTTCGAACAGCTCGTCGACACCTTCCGCCAGGCCCGCGCCGAACTACCGGCGGAAGAATTCAAGCAGTTGGACATCCACATCAGCGGCCTCGGCCGGATAGCGCTGCGCGCCTATTTCCAGCACATCGGCTATGCCACCCCGGGCAGCGCCGGCAAGGTGTTCTACGGCGGCGCCGACCTGCTGCCCAAGCGCTACGGCTCGCCGAACCGGCCGCAAGGCTTCCGCTTCAAGTTCCGCGACCGCATCGACGGCAAGCCGGTATTCCTCTACGTCGCCCCGGAAACCTTGCAGGCCTATCCGCATCGGCGCTACCTCGAAGACATCCTCGGCTGCGCCGAAACGGTGCGCTACTTCACCCTCTACGCCCTCGGCCGGCTCGTCGAGGCGCCGAGCGGCAAGAGCTACAGCCTGGAGCCGGACGCCCTGCGCCACCTGGCGATCATCCCCGGTCCGGCGAAGGACGACGCCTCTCAGAGTTCGTCGTAGAGTCGGTCGCTGACCAGCATGTGCCCCGGCGCGTGGCTGATGTACAGCTCCGGCTGGGCTTCGGCGAGTACCGCCTGGGGCGTGACCCCGCAGGCCCAGAACAGCGGGATCTCGTCCGCCGCGAGCGGCACCGGGTCGCCGTAGTCGGGTCGCGCCAGGTCGCGGATGCCGATCAGTGCCGGATCGCCCAGGTGCAGCGGTGCGCCATGGGTCATCGGGAAACGGCTGGTGATCTGGATCGCCCGGATCGCCTCGGCGGCCTTCAACGGCCGCATCGATACCACCGTGGGGCCGGCCAGGCGACCGCTCGGCCGGGTGGCGATGGCAGTGCGGTACATCGCCACGTTGCGGCCCAGCTCGAGGTGGCGCAGGCCGATGCCGGCGTCGAGCAACGCCTGTTCGAAGGAGAACGAGCAGCCGATGGCGAAGGCGACGAAATCCGCCTCCCAGAACGCGCCGATGTCGTTCACCTCGACGGGCTCCTGGCCGCGCCGATGCACCCTGTAGCGCGGCAGGTCGCTGCGCACGTCGATATCCGCGCCGAGCCGGGCGAAGTGCGGCGAGCCGGGTTCGCTGACGTCGAGCAGCGGGCAGGCCCGGGGGTTCAGGGCACAGAAGCGAAGGAACTCGTCGGCCCAGGATTTCTGCAGGATCACCAGGTTGGCCTGCAAGTGGCGCTGGCCGAGGCCGCTGGTATGGCCGGCGTAGTCGCCGCGGCGGATCAGTTGGCGCAGGACCGGCGGCGGCAGTTGCGCGAGTTCGTGGAAGGTCGGTTCGGGCATGGCGGCTCCGTGCGCTGGCGGACGTGGTTGTTGGCGGGTTTGTAGAAGCGGACGGCGGTCAGCGTCCAACGAGATTTTTCCGCCGGGGGCGATCGGAAAATCCGAATCAGCGCGAACGCAGCCGCCCCACTCCTTTCTTCAGCGGCGCCAGGAGCATGCACTCCGGGCCGACGTTGGCCGCGTAGTCGGCCAGCACCGTCTTGCTCAGCTCCACCACTTCGTCCACCAGCTCCAGGCCGGTGCCGCCGCGCCAGGACACCACCACCGGCAGGTTCGGCGGCGGCGGGCCGAGGCGCAGCAGGGTCAGTTCGCCGCGTTCCAGTTCCTGGCTGACCAGCGCCGGCGGCAAGGCGCCGACGCCGAAGCCGTCGCGCAGCAGGCGGGTCATCGCCGCCACCGAGTTCACGCAGTTCAGGCGCGGTGCCGCGACGCCGTTGGCGTGCAGCAGGCCGAGCACGTCCTGGTGCGGCCGCGAGTGCTTGGAGAAGGTCACCACCCGCTCCCGCGCCAGGTCCGCCAGCGAGGCGTAGTCGCGGTGGTAGATCGAGCCGGTGGAGACGATCCAGCGCAGCGGGTAGCTGCCCAGTTCCAGGTTGAGCACCGACTCGTGGCGCAGCGAGTCGGTCTGGAAGATCAGGTCCAGGTAGCCCTTCTGCAACTGCTCGGAGAGGTTGCGCGCGGTGTCCGCCATCAGCTCGATCTCCACCGCCGGGAAGGTTTCCGTGACCCTGGCCACCAACGGGCTCAGCCAGGTGTGGATGACCGTGTCCATGGCGCCGATGCGAATCCGTCCCTGGGTGCTGGCGCCGGTGTCGAGCGACTGCTTCAGCGCGTGCATGGTGTCCATCATGCGCTCGGCGTAGGCCAGTACCTTGTCGCCTTCCGGGGTCAGGGTCACGCCGCGAGAGTCGCGGACGAACAGTTTCACGCCGAGTTCGTCCTCCAGCACGGCGATCCGGCTGGAAATGGAAGCCTGGGTGCTGAACAGCTTCTCCGCGGTGAGGCGGAAGCTCTTCAGGCGCGCGACCCAGACGAAGGTCTCGAGGAATTTCAGGTTCATGTGGCGGGCACCGACGGGCAAGGGACACAAGGTGGCAGGAGCGAGCAGCTTCCATGCCAGCGCCCGCCTTCCGGCGGCACATGATCGACGCATGACGGCCTGCTCCGCCATCGAAATTTCTTATCCCCGGCGGCCGCATAAATTAGTTGGACGCTCGCTGGCCAGCCTCGAAGAATGCGACCACCGGGTGCGACGGCGCCCACCGAATCCTCATAACACCAATAACGACGATCGGTGCCCCCATGGAAAAACACATGACCCTCGACGCCGGCCCGGACGCTTCCCGGGACGGTCATTTCGGCTGGTATCGCGCCCTCGACAAGCAGGAACGCCGGGCCTTCTGGAGCTGCAAGATCGGCTACGGCCTGGACGGCATGGACACCCAGATGCTGAGCTTCGTGATCCCCACCCTGATCGCCCTGTGGGGGATCAGCACCGGCGAAGCCGGCTTCATCCACACCATGACCCTGCTCGCCTCCGCCGCCGGCGGCTGGATCGCCGGGATCCTCTCCGACCGCATCGGCCGGGTGCTGACCCTGCAACTGACGGTGCTCTGGTTCGCCTTCTTCACCTTCCTCTGCGGCCTCGCGCAGAACTACGAGCAGTTGCTGGTCGCGCGGACCCTGATGGGCTTCGGCTTCGGTGGCGAATGGACCGCCGGCGCGGTACTCATCGGCGAAGTGATCAAGGCCCGCGACCGCGGCAAGGCGGTCGGCCTGGTGCAGTCCGGCTGGGCCATCGGCTGGGGCCTCACCGCCATCCTCTACTCGCTGATGTTCAGCCTGCTGCCGCCGGAGGAGGCCTGGCGCGCGCTGTTCATGCTCGGCCTGTTGCCGGCACTGTTCGTCCTGGTGGTGCGTCGGCTGGTCAAGGAACCGGCGATCTACCGCGAGGCCAGGCAGCGCAACCAGGGCGCCGACAAGGTCAGCTTCTACGAGATCTTCGCCCCCGGCATGCTCAGCATCACCCTGCGCGCCTCGCTGCTGACCACCGGCGCCCTCGGCGGCTACTACGCCATCACCGCCTGGCTGCCGACCTTCCTCAAGACCGAGCGCGGGCTGACCGTGCTCGGCACCAGCGGCTACCTGGCGATGGTGATCCTCGGCTCCTACGTCGGCTACGTGGTCAGTGCCTTCCTCACCGACCTGATCGGGCGCAAGAAGAACTTCGTCCTGTTCGCCGTCGGCTCCTTCACCGTGGTCCTGCTCTACACCCAGTTGCCGGTAAGCAACGGCGCCATGCTCTGGCTCGGCTTCCCGCTCGGCTTCTTCGCCTCGGGCATCTTCAGCGGCATGGGCTCGTTCCTCACCGAACTGTTCCCGACCCGCATCCGCGGCTCCGGCCAGGGCTTCTGCTACAACGCCGGGCGCGCCATCGCCGCGCTGTTCCCGATGCTGATCGGCATGCTCGGCCAGAAGCTCTCGCTGGGCCTGGGGATCGGCGCCTTCGCCGCGGTCTCCTACGGCGTGGTGATCCTCGCCGCCCTCAGCCTGCCGGAAACCCGCGGCAAACAACTGGAACTCTGAGCCGTCGACCGAGGAAACCCCAGCATGCATCCCACTCCCCGCCTGGCTGCCGCGCTGCTCGTCGGCAGCGGGCTGGGCTGGCCGCTGCTCGCCCAGGCCGACCTGGTCGAGGACAGCCACGCCAGCCTCGAACTGCGCAACTTCTACTTCAACCGCGACTTCCGCCAGAGCGGCGCGCGCAACAACGCCGACGAATGGGCGCAGGGCTTCCTCCTGCGCCTGGAGTCCGGCTTCAGCGAAGGCACCGTCGGCTTCGGCGTCGACGCCATCGGCCTGCTCGGCCTCAAGCTCGACTCTGGCGGCGGCAGCGGCGGAACCGGGCTGCTGCCGGCCGACGGCTCCGCCGGGGGTTCCCAGGACGACTACGCCAAGCTCGGCCTGACCGCCAAGGCGCGGGTCTCCAACAGCCTGCTCAAGGTCGGCGCGCTGCACTTCAAGAGCCCGCTGGTCTCGGCCAACGACACCCGCCTGCTGCCGGAACTGTTCCGCGGCGCGCTGCTCGACGTGCAGGAGATCGACGGCCTGACCCTGCGCGGCGCGCACCTGGACCGCAACAAGCTGAACAGCTCCAGCGACTACCAGGTGTTCAGCGCCAACCGCATCGGCGGGCGCAGCGATGCCTTCGACTTCGCCGGCGGCGACTATCGCCTGACCCCGGCGCTGACCGCCAGCCTGCACCAGGGTCGGCTCAAGGACATCTACCGACAGACCTTCGCCGGCCTGGTACACACCCTCGACCTCGGCGGACAGCGCTCGCTCAAGAGCGACCTGCGCTTCGCCCGGGCCAGCGAGGACGGCGGCTTCCGCGAACTGGACAACCGCGCCTTCGGCGCCCTCTTCAGCCTGCGCCTGGGCGCCCACGCGGTGGCCGCCGGCTACCAGCGGATCAGCGGCGACGATCCCTATCCCTACATCGCCGGCAGCGACCCGTACCTGGTCAACTTCATCCAGATCGGCGACTTCGGCAACGTCGACGAGCGCTCCTGGCAACTGCGCTACGACTACGATTTCGGCGCGCTCGGCCTGCCCGGCCTGAGCTTCATGAGCCGCTACGTCTCCGGCGACAACGTCGCCCGCGGCGCGGCCAACGACGGCAAGGAATGGGAACGCAACACCGACCTCGGCTACGTGGTGCAGAGCGGGCCGCTGAAGAACCTCGGAGTGAAATGGCGCAACGCCACGGTGCGTTCGAATTTCGCCAACGACCTCGACGAAAACCGCCTGATCCTCAGCTACAGCCTGGCGCTGTGGTGAGGTCCGGCGAGCAATGACCTGAAGGAACCAGCATGAACAGCCTGTTGTTGAACTGCGATATCGGCGAGAGCTTCGGTGCCTGGAGCATGGGCCTGGACGCCGAGGTGATGCCGCTGATCGATTGCGCCAACATCGCCTGCGGCTTCCACGCCGGCGATCCCGGCACCATGCGCCGCACCGTGGCCCTGGCGGTGGAGCATGGCGTGCGCATCGGCGCGCACCCCGGCTACCCCGACCTGGTCGGCTTCGGCCGGCGCTCGCTGGCCTGCTCGGCGCAGGAAGTGGAAGACCTGCTGCTCTACCAGATCGGTGCCCTCGACGGACTCTGCCGCGCCCAGGGCGAACGGGTACGCTACGTCAAGCCGCACGGCGCGCTGTACCAGGACATGATGCGCGACCCGGCGATCCTCGCCGCCGTGCTGCGCGCACTGGCGGCCTACGACCGCACCCTGCCGCTGATGCTGATGAGCACCCGCGACAACACCGCGGCGCGCGCGCTGGGCGAGGCCCACGGCATCGAGCTGTGGTTCGAGGCGTTCGCCGACCGCGCCTACGACGGCGCCGGCTACCTGGTCTCGCGCAGCCAGCCCGGCGCGGTACACCACGACGCCGAGACGGTGCTCGCCCAGGCCCTCCTGCTGGCCCGTGGCGCGCCGCTGAGAGCCAGCGACGGCAGCGCCCTGGCGCTGGAGGCGCAGACCCTCTGCGTACACGGTGACAACCCCGCCTCGCTGGCCGCGGTGCGGCGCATCCGCGACGCCCTGGAGGCGGCATGAGCCAACCGCAACCGCGCATCGAGGTGGCCGCCATCGACAGCTTCGTCCTGCGCCTGTTCGAGCGCATCGACGAAGCCAACATGCCCTGGCTGCTGGCGGCGGAGGAAAACCTGCGGGCGGCGTTCGGCGCCGCCCTGCTCGACCTGGTGCCGTCCTACACCACCCTGCTCCTGCAATACGACCTGCTCCAGCTCGACCCCGGCGAAGCCCGCGCGCGGATCGCCGCGGCGCTGTCCGACTTGCGCCCGAAACGCCAGGACGGCGGCCGCCTGCACGTCCTGCCGACCTGGTACGACCCGCGGGTCGGCCCCGACCTGGAACCCCTGGCGCGGCGCAAGCAGCTCGGCGTCGCCGAGCTGATCCGCCGCCACAGCCAGCACGAGTACCGGGTCTTCGCCCTCGGTTTCAGCCCCGGCTTCGCCTTCATGGGGCTGGTCGAGGAAGCCCTGGCGGCGCCACGCCTGGCGACTCCCCGGCAACGCATCGCCGCCGGCAGCGTCGGCATCGCCGAGCGCCAGACGGCGGTCTATCCGCAGGCCTCGCCAGGCGGCTGGAACCTGCTCGGGCGCTGCCCGGTGCGCCTGTTCGACCTCACCCTGGACGGCTACAGCCTGCTGCGCGCCGGCGACCGGGTGCGTTTCGAACCCATCGGACACGCCGAATTCGTCCGCCTCGGCGGCGACGACACGCCCCTGGAGGTCCAGGCATGAACGACTCCATCCACGGCGGACTGCGGGTGTGCCAGAGCACCCCGCTGGTCCAGTTGCAGGATCGCGGCCGCTTCGGCTGCCGCCATCTCGGCGTGACCCAGGGCGGCGCCCTCGACTGGCTGTCCATGGGCTGGGCCAACTGGCTGCTGGGCAATCCCCTGGACGCCGCGGTGATCGAGATCGCCCTCGGCGGTTTCGTCGCCGAATGCCGTGCCGACGGCTGGTTGGCCCTGGCCGGCGGCGATCTCGGCGCGACCCTCGATGGCCAGCCGCTGCCGGCCTGGGGCGCGTTCGCCGTGCGCGACGGCCAGCGCCTGGCCTTCGCCCACCCGCGCCAGGGCGCCCGCGCCTACCTGGCGGCGCCCGGCGGCTTCGCCGGCGAGCGCCAGTTGGGCAGCCTGGCCACGGTGGCCCGCGAAGGCCTGGGCGGCCCCCGCGCCGACGGCAAGGCCCTGGCCGCAGGCGACAGCCTCGGCTGGCTGGCCGATGGCGCGCGACCGCGCGCGCTGCCCCTGCCCAGCGAACGGATCATGGACTGCACCGGCGAAGCGCGCCTGGAGCTGATCCTCGGCGCGCAGATCGGCGACTTCCCGGCCATGAGCCTGTTCGATGCGTTCAACGGCGACTGGCAGGTGGATACCCGCGCCGACCGCATGGGCGTACGTCTGCTCGGCCCGCGCCTGGAATGCCGGCAGCAATCGATGATCTCCGAAGGCATCGCCCTCGGCGCGGTGCAGGTGCCGCCGGACGGCCAGCCGATCGTCCTGCTCAACGACCGCCAGACCATCGGCGGCTATCCCCGTCTCGGCGCCCTCGCCCCGCTGGCGCTGGCGCGCCTGGCGCAATGCCTGCCAGGCCAGCGGGTACGGCTGCTGCCGACGGTGCAGGAGGCGGCGCACCGCGAGCATCGACGCCTGCTGGCGGCCTGGGACGCATAGGCGGTTTTTTTGAACGGCGCGGTATGGCGAGCGTCCACCGCACACTCGTCCCGTCCGGAGGTTCGCCATGCCCAGTCGCCTGTCACTGATCGCCGCCCTGCTGTTGCCCCTGGCCGTCCAGGCCGAACCCGCTGATACCCGCGCCCTGCTCGCCGACAGCCTGGCCGACAGCCAGGCCCAGGTGGAGGCAGCCGAGCAAGCCATGCGCCGTTCCGAAAACAAGGCGGTGCAGCTCTATGCCAAGCGCGTACTCACCGAACAGCAGGAGTTCGACCATCAGTTGCGCGCCCTGGCCGGGGAAAAGGCCTTGGCGCTGCCCTCGCCGCGCCAGACCGAACGGCAGGCCGCCGCTCCCGGCGGCTTCGACGAGCGCGGTTTCCTCGACGCGCAGATTCGCCAGCAGGACCGTCTGGTCGCACGCTTCGAGGGAATCGCCCGAAACTCCGCCGATCCCGACCTGCGCCGCTTCGCCGACGAATGGCTGGCGCGCTTCTACCACCACCGCGAACTGGCCGACCAGTTGCGTAGCGGCCGCGCCGACTGAGCGCCGCGACCGCCTTGCTCAGTGCCGCGCGAGGACCTGCCGGGCGCTCTGGCGAATCACCCCCCAGCGCTTGGGATCGTCCTGCAGCATGGCGCCAAGCAGGTGCTTGGCCTGCTCGAAACTGATGTGCGGCGGCAGCGGCGGCACGTTCGGGTCGGTGACCACCTCCAGCAACACCGGGCGGTCGGCGGCGAAGGCCTCGGCCCAGGCGGCGTCGATATCCTCCGGGCGATCCACGCGGATGCCCTTGAAGCCGAGCATGTCCGCATAACGCGCGTAGGGGAAATCGATCACTTCCTGCGCCGGGCTGAACTCCGGGTCGCCGGCCAGGGCACGCTGCTCCCAGGTCACCTGGTTGAGATCGCCGTTGTTCAGCACCAGCACGATGAAGGTCGGCGAGTCCCAGCGCTGCCAGTACTGCTGCACGGTGACCAGTTCGGCGTTGCCGTTCATCTGCATGGCGCCGTCGCCGACCATCGCCACCACCGGCCGCTGCGGATAGGCGAGCTTGGCGGCGATGGCGTAGGGCACGCCGCTGCCCATGGTCGCCAGCTTGCCCGACAGCGAGCCGAGCATGCCCGGGCGCATGCGGATGTCGCGGGCGTACCAGTTGGTATGCGAGCCGCTGTCGCCGCAGAGAATCGCATCGTCCGGCAGTTGCTCCGACAAGGAACGGAATACCCGCTGCGGGTTGATCGGGTCGGCTGGCTCTTCGGCCTGGCGCCGGGCTTCCTCGCGACTGGCCGTCACCGCCCGCTCGACCCGGCGGCGCCAGGCGCCGTGCTTTTTCTGCTCGAGCAGCGGCAGCAGGCGCTCCAGGGTTTCCCCTGCATCGCCGAGCAAGGCCTGATCGATCGGATAGCGGATACCGATGTTGCGCGGATACAGGTCGATCTGCACCGCCCGCGCCTGGCCGGCCTTGGGTAGGAACTCGCTGTAGGGGAAAGTGCTGCCGACGATCAGCAGGGTGTCGCAATGCTCCATCAGCATGCTGCTGGCGCGGGTGCCGAGCAGACCGATGGAGCCGGTCACGTACGGCAGGTCGTCGGAAACCGCCGCCTTGCCCAGGAGCGCCTTGGCCACTCCGGCGGCCAGGCGCTCGGCGACCGCTTCCAGTTGCCGGTGCGCGCCCAGGGCCCCGGCACCGGCGAGGATCGCCACGCGCCGGCCGCGATTGAGGATCGCCGCGGCGGCTTCCAGGTCGGCGTCGCGCGCGTAGGGTCGCGGCTGGACGAAGCCCACCGCCGACATCACGTGGCCGTGCTCGTGGGGCTGGCGCTTCGGGGCCGCCATCTGTTGCACGTCGTTGGGCACGATCACCGTCGCCACCTGCCGCTCGCCGACCGCCACGCGCAGGGCTCGGTCCAGCACATGGAGCAGTTGTGCCGGGCTGACCACGGTCTCGACATAGGCGGAAACGTCCTTGAACAAGCTCTGCAGATCGACTTCCTGCTGGTAGTCGCTGCCCAACGCGGTAGCCGCCTGCTGGCCGACGATGGCCAGCACCGGCTGATGATCCATGCGCGCGTCGTAGAGCCCGTTCAGCAGGTGGATCGCGCCCGGCCCCGAGGTGGCGAGGCACACCCCGACCTCTCCGGTGAACTTGGCGTGGGCGCCGGCCATGAAGGCCGCCATCTCCTCGTGGCGCACGCGGATATAGTCGAATGCCTCGGCGCGCCGGCCCATGGCGCCCATGATCCCGTTGATGCCATCGCCGGGGTAGCCGAAGACGCGCTTCACCCCCCACTGGCTCAAGCGTTCGAGCAATTGATCGGCAACCGTGCTGGACATTCTCGCCTCCTGGTCGTGTCTGGGGTCGTACCAGTGAGGACTGGCGCCGCAGGCGAGGGTTCAAGGCAATCGAGCGGCGGTGCCGACGGCGAAATCGACTGAACTGTCGGCGCGGGCGACCGGCCCAAGGGACAGGGCCCGCATGGGCGCAATCGCCAGGAGGTGCCGCCATGACCCGCGCCATCAACGATCCCGGAAACGAAGACCCCGGTTCCCTGCTGGAAACCGACGCCGACGCCCTGCTCGGCGGTGCCGCCGCCCAGGCGCCGGAAGAGCGCTGCCGGCTCGCAGCCCAGGCCTGCATCCGCGCGTGCGAGCGCTACCTGGCGCTCTGCATCGAGTCCAGCAGGGAACAACGCCAGCACGCCGGCGACTGCGCCGACCTCTGCCGCCTCGCTGCCCTGCTGCTGGAGCGCCGCAGCCCATGGGCGCCGGCCGCCTGCGAGCTGGCGGCGCGCTATGCCCTGGCATGCGCGGAGCGTTGCGATGGCGACGAGCCGCTGGAGCGCGAATGTGCGGGTGCCTGCCGGCGCTTCGTCGAGGCCTGCCGGCCATTGTTGCCGGCCTGAGGCTGGCCATTTCTGCCGTCGTGGTCTTGAGTCTGAATGTGCTGGGCAAGCTGATTTCCTTGCCTGCCCCGGCTTCTCGTTTCGCCTTCCCAGGCGAGCCCCTTTTGCAAGCGTCTGTACGGACCGGAGACATAGCGGACAGGTGTGCGGAGTTGCCGGAGAAAGACCACGAGAGACGCCATGAGCCTGAGAGAGGAGTTCATTTCGAAGTCCTGATCCGTAGGGCGAATAACGCCACGGGCGTTATCCGCCGATGTCGCGGATAAGCGGCGGATAACCGCGAGCGGTTATTCGCCCTACGGAGCTGGAGCGGCAGCCGGCGTTTCCGCAGGCCTGTAGGGCGAATACCGCCACAGGCGGTA
>NZ_KV813635.1:396-80510 GCF_001813645.1 Pseudomonas sp. HMSC063H08 | reverse complement strand
TAGGGCGAATACCGCCACAGGCGGTATCCGCCAATACCCCGGATAAGCGGCGGATAAACGCAAGTGCCTATTCGTCCCGCGACAACCACGCCATCACCGCCCGGTTCACCCACGGCGGAGACAACTGCCCAGCCCAGTACAGCGCCGTGAACAACCCGCCCACCGGCCGGTGCACCCGCCGGCTGTGCGCCTGCCGCCAGGCCGCCTCGGCGATATCCTCGGCGTCCAGTCTCAGCCCCAGGCGACGCAACACCGGCGGTCGGTAGGTCTGCCCGGCGACCATCGGCGTGCGGACGAACGGCGGCATCAGGTCGGCGACGCGAATCCCGTGGCGGCGCCATTCCAGCTCCAGCGCCTCGGTGAGCCCGCGCACGGCGAACTTCGAAGCCGAGTAGACGGCCATCTCCGGTACGCCATAAAGCCCCGATGCCGAGCCCATGTTGAGTACCTGCGCCTGCGGCGTCGCGCGCAGGAACGGAAAGGCCGCGTGACAGCAGTTGAGGACGCCTTGCAGGTTGATCGCCAGCAACCGCGCGTGGTCCTCCAGGGCGACCTCTTCGAAGCGGCCGAAACGCAGGATGCCGGCGCAGTTGAACAGCAGGCGCAGGCGGCCATCGGCACAGAACTGCGCAAGCGCCTCGCCGACCGCGTCGGGCTCGCTGACGTCCACGGCACGCTGCCAGGCGCCCGGCAGTTCCGCGGCCAAGCCGCGCAACGCCTCGGCATCGATGTCCAGCAAACCGACCCGCCAGCCCCGGCGGTGGAACAGCCGCGCGCTGGCGGCGCCGATCCCGGAGGCGGCACCGCTGATCAGGATGTTCTGCACTGGCCGCCCTCCGCGCTGCATTCGACGACGAACGCCGCCGCCTCGTCCAACGCCCGGTCGGCGCTGGCCAGCACGCCGGCATGGGCCTGGAACACGTGCCAGCAACCGGCGTAGCGCTGCAATCGCACCGCGACGCCCTGCTCACCGGCCCGTTGCGCCAGGCGCAGGCTGTCGTCGCGCAGCAGTTCGTCCTCGCCGACCTGTACCAGCAGCGGCGGCAGCCCCGCCAGGTCGGCATGCAGCGGCGACAGGGCGGCCGAGCCTGGCTCCGCGTCGGCCGGCAGCAGCAGGCGCACCGCGCTTTCCAGCCAGGCCCGCGACAGCAGCGGGTCGCCGGCCTCCGGCGTGTGCAGGCGCTGGCAGCTGAGGTCGGTCCAGGGCGAGAACAGCAGCAACCCGGCCGGCAACGGCAAGCCGCGCGCCTTCAGCTCCAGGGCCAGGGACAGCGCCAGGTGGCCGCCCGCCGAGTCACCGGCGAGCAGCAGTCGGCGCGGCGAATGGCCGGCCTCCAGCAATGCCAGGTAGACCGCCAGGGCGTCGTCGCGGGCGGCGGGGAACGGATGTTCCGGGGCACGCCGGTAGTCCACCGCGCAAACCTCGGCGGCGCAGCGCCGGGCCAGGTGCGTGGTGATCGCCCGGTGGGTCGCCGGCGAGCCGATCAGGTAGGCGCCGCCGTGCAGGTAGAGCACCCGGCGCCGCGCCTCCACCCCGCGCGGCCGCAACCACTCGCAGGGCACGCCGGCGAGGCTGCGGCGCTCGCGAACGACGCCGCCGGCGCCCAGCGTCGCCAGGCTCAGCCCGCGCAGCACGCCGCGTTGCAGCGCCACCGGCATGGGCGGACGGACCAGCCCGCGGAACAACAGGCGCAGGCAGCCGCGCAGGAGACCGGCGCGCAGGCGTTGCGGCGGCGAGGACAGGGGCGCTTCAGCGGGCCAGGTCATAGTCGGCAAGCTCCGGCCGGCGCGTACGCCAGCGATAGACGAAGGTGTAGCCCGGCCAGTTGTTGGTGTTCTTGCCGGCGGCAGTCTTGTACCAGCTGTCGCAGCCACGCTCCCAGACGGTATGGCGCAACCCCTGTTGCACCTCCAGGTTGAAGCGCCGCTGGACCTCGGGCTTCACGTCGAGGTAGCGCAAGCCCTGCGCCTGGAGCTGGCGCAGGCAGCCGAGCACGTAGGGGAACTGGCTTTCCAGCATGTAGACGATGGAGTTGTGACCGAGGTTGGTGTTCGGCCCGTAAAGGATGAACAGGTTGGGGAAGCCGCTGACGCTGATGCCCTTGTAGGCTTCCGCGCCATCCGCCCAGGCCTGCCGCAGGTCGCGTCCGTCGAGGCCGAGGATGCGCATCGGGGCGAGGAACTCGGTGGCGGCGAAGCCGGTACCGAAGATGATCGCGTCGACCTCGTGCCGGCGGCCGTCACGGCCAACCACGGCGTCTTCGGTGACTTCGCGAATGCCCGTGTCGACCAGTTCGACATTGCTCCTGGCCAGCGCCGGGTAATAGTCGTTGCTGATCAGGATGCGCTTGCAACCCAGAGGGTAGTCGGGAACCAGCCGCGCGCGCAGTTGCGGATCGGCGATCTGCCGGTGCAGGTGACGATGGAAGCTCAGCCGCATCACCTTCATCAGCGCCGGGAAGGTCGCGAAGGCGAGCATCCGCGATTCGTGGTGCAGGTACTTGAGCCCCCGATCCAGACGTTGCAGCCACGGCCAGCGCGCCTTCAGGCGGCGTTCCCAGTCGGCGTAGGTGCGGTCCGGCTTGGCGATCACGTAGGGCGCGCTGCGCTGGAACAGCGACAGGCGTTGCACCTGCGGGGCGATCCGCGGGACGAACTGGATGGCGCTGGCTCCGGTGCCGATCACCGCGACCCGCTTGCCGGCCAGCTCGACCTCGGCGTCCCAGTTCGCCGAGTGGAACGCCGGACCCTGGAAGCGCTCCAGGCCGGGCAGGCGCGGCAGCAGCGGCCGGCTCAACTGGCCGGTGGCGCAGACCAGGGCCCGTGCGCGCAGCGTCTGGCCGTCGGCGCAGCGCACCTGCCATTCGCCGCTGCCGGCGTCGAAGCGGGCCTCCTCCACCTCGCAGTGGAAACGGATCTTCCCGCGCAGACGGTACTTGTCCGCGCAATGCCGCAGGTAGTCGAGGATTTCCGCCTGCGGGGCGAACTTGCGCGACCAGTCGGCCTTCGGCTCGAAGGAAAACGAATAAAGATGCGAGGGGACGTCGCAGGCGGCGCCCGGGTAGCGGTTTTCCCGCCAGCAACCGCCGACATCGGCGGCCTTTTCCAGCACCAGATAATCGTCGATGCCTGCCTGTCGCAGGCGGATCGCCAGGCCGAGACCGGCGAAGCCGGCGCCGACCACCAGCACCCGCAAGGGGGCTTCAGGGCGGGACTCGTTGTGCATTGTTGTGCTCCCGTTTGTTGCTTGCCACGCCGTCCGGCGCGATTCCGCCCAGCGGCGGATGGCAGCATCCTAGTTCGCCGGGGCGACTGGCGTTATGGCCGGGCCGGACATAAAGTTGTGATTTTCGGTCAACCTCGGACGCCACCATGCCCACTCCGCCCTGGTCTCCCCGCCGCAGCGCCATCAGCGCGCACCTGCTGATCCAGTTCGGCATCGACCGCGGCCTCGGCCTGGAGCAGTGCCTGGCAGGTAGCGGCCTGGATATCCGCCTGCTCGGCGATCCCTCCGGGGAAATCGACGCGGCCCAGGAACTGAGCGTCGTGCGCAACCTGGTCCGGCACCTGGGCGACGCCTGCGCGCCGGGCCTGGCGGCAGGCCTGCGCTATCACCTCAACGCCTACGGCATCTGGGGCTTCGCCCTGCTCAGCAGCCCGACCTTCCTCAGCGCCGCGCAACTGGGCCTGCGCTACCTCGACCTGACCTTCGCCTTCCATGGCATCCGCCTGGAGGTACACGACGACGAAGCGCACCTGGTGCTCGACGACGCCGGCATTCCCGAGGACCTGCGGATTTTCCTCCTCGAACGCGACGCCGGTGGCGTGCTGCGCATCCAGCGCGACCTCACCGGGCAGCGCCTGCCGATCCTCCGCGCCGGCTTCCGCCGCCCACCGCCCGCCGATCCCGCGCCCTACGTGCGCGAGCTGGGCCTGTGCCCGGCGTTCGGCCAGGCGGACAACCGGGTGGTCTTCGAACGGCGCTTCCTCGACCTCCCGCTGCCCGGCGCCAATCCAGAGGTGGCGCGCGCCTGCGAGGAGCAGTGCCGCGCCCTGCTCGCCCGCCGCCAGGTGCGCGGCGGTCTGGCCGGACGCATCCGCGACCGCTTGCTGAGGACGCCCGGCCACTTGCCGGACATGCAGACCCTGGCCATGGAACTGCACCTCACCGTGCGTACCCTGCGTCGCCGCCTGGACGACGAGGGCAGCAGCTACCGCCTGTTGCTCGACGAGGTGCGCCAGGCCCTCGCCGAAGAGCTGCTGGCCACCGGCGCGATCCGCCTGGAGGAGATCGCCGAGCGCCTCGGCTACGGCGAGGTGTCCAACTTCATCCACGCCTTCAGGCGCTGGAAGGGCATGACGCCGCGCCAGTATCGCCAGCGGCTTGCGCGCGGCGACGGGGCCTGAAACGCCCGCTCAGGCCGGCGAGGTCAATATGCTGACCAGGGCCATGGCACTGCGCCGCAGGCGTTGCGGATCGTGATAGATGCGTTCGATCACCGCCAGTCCGCGGGTGAAGATCAGCAGCAGTTCGGCGGCCTCTTCCGGCGGCAGCGCCAGTCCGGCGCGCAGCGGCTCCGCCGACAAGGCCTCGACGATGATCCCGCGCAGCTCCGCCAGCAGGTCGCGCAGGCGTTGCTGGATGCGCGGCCCGGTGGCCACCGACTCGGCGGCGGTCTTGGTGGTCAGGCAACCGCGCGGCGGGTCGCCGCTGGTCATGTTGCCGATCGCCGCGTCGAGGAATGCCAGCAGCGCGCTGCGCGCGTCCGTTCCACGCAAGGCCCGCGCCGCCTTGTCGAGGAAACCGCGGGCGTAGAGATCGAAGGCCAGCAGGAAGAGCTCTTCCTTGCCGCCGTACGCATGGTAGAGCGAACCGCGCTGGACCTCCGCGGCCTCGGCCAGGTCGGCCATCGAGGTGGCCTGCCAGCCTTTGTTCCAGAACACCTCGAGTACCGCCGCGAGGAGCTTTTCTTCATCGAACTGCCGTACACCAGCCATGACGGACGACTCTCATAGAATTGTTGACATGGATGTCAAAGATAACAACACTGTCAAACTTGACAGTGTTGTCAATCATATCCGATCGAGCGCTGTCGTGGGCCATGTCCGAGCGGATGGCGGCCGGGTTCTTTCCGCTGAAATGTACGCAAAGGGCATGGATAGCCGGAGTCAGCTGCGCAGTCCCGCCTGCTTTGGCGGGGCGGTTTCCTCCTTATTTTTCCAAGGAAAAACGGGAGCAATCAGATGGTTTCGAACAGTCGCATCCAGTATGGCTACATCAATGTCGTCGAACCCTCCGAGCACCAGGGCGTGCTCAGCCGCGACAACGCCGAACGCTTCACCGAGAACTTCAGCAAGCCCGCCCTCCTCCGCAAGCTCGCGCCGATCAGCGAACGCCTGGCGCAACGCGCCTTCTTCGACGAGGTCGGCGCCGACAAGACCCTGCAATGGCGGGTGAAGGCCGGCGAAGCGCCGGTTTCCATGCGCGCCGAGGACGGCACCTCCGACTACAACTACGTCACCGGCCGCGTCGGTACCGGGCGGGAGTTCCTCGACGACATCTTCGAGCGCAAGCTCGACGTCTATTCCCACCTGGGCACTATCTCCTCCAGCTACAACGACCCCTACCCATGGGGCAAGGACGCCTTCAACCAGGTCAAGCGCGAGGTTTTCGGCTCTTCCTGGTTCGATGTCGACGGCTGGCAGGTCACCGGCCACATGTTCCTCGGCCACAGCACCCAGGAGTACGGCGAGCCGGCGCGCGGCGCGGTGGGCAGCGACTGGCACATCTTCCCGACCCTGAACATCTTCGTGATGATCGCCGGCACCAAGAAATGGAGCACCCGTCCGCCGCAACTGGGCGACCAGTTCCGCGACTACCACCTGCTCTTCGAGACCAGCAGCGGCCGCGAGGCCCCTGGCGGCGACTACGAGAGCGACGTGGTCTACGTCGAACCCGGCGACGTCCTGATCAACCCGCCCTTCGAATGGCACAAGGTGCTCAACGCCCGTGGCCTGAGCATCGGCGCGGCGTTTCGGGTGATCGACACGCACTACCTGGAACGTCTCGGCACGCGGCCGAACCTCGACCGCGAGAAAATCGCCCATGACCAGGGCAACTTCGCCGAAACCGAGGAACTGGCGCACTTCCTGACCAGCATCAACTACGCCTCGCGTCACCTCAACCGGGCGCAGATGATCCTCAACGACATCGAGTACGCCTACCTGCGCAAGCGTGGCAAGCGCGACTCGATCCTGGTCGGCCACCGCTGATCGCGGCGCCAGAGCGAGCCCATGGATATCCGTCCCAGCCGCGCCTAGCGCGGCCCCGGCGACTCCCTGCCACCCACATCGCGGACGACCGACACCCATGAACGCCCCGAACCTGACTCTCTACGAACTGGCCGGCGCCGATCCTCGCCTGCGTTTCAGCCCGCATTGCTGGAAGACCCGCATGGCCCTGGCGCACAAGGGCCTCGACAGCCAGCGCATCGCCTGGCGCTTCAGCGACAAGCCACGGATCGCTTTTTCCGGCCAGGGCGCGGTGCCGCTGCTGGTCGACGGAGAGCAACCGATCAGCGACTCCTGGCGCATCGCCCTGCACCTGGAACGAGCCTATCCCGAACGACCCTCGCTGTTCGGCGGCGAGGCGGCACTGGCGCTGGCCGGCTTCGTCAACCGCTGGGCCGATGGCGCCCTCCTGCCGGCCATCGCGCCACTGATCCTGCTGGAGGTCTACGGCCAACTGGACAGCGCCGACCGCGAATACTTCCGCAGCACCCGCGAAGCGCATTTCGGGGCTAGCCTGGAGACTCTGGGGCAGCCGCGCGAGCGTCACCTCGGGCAGTTGCACCAGGTACTCGCACCGTTACGCCAGGCGCTCAAAAGCCAGCCGTTCCTCGCCGGGGAGCGCGCGGCCTACGCCGACTATTGCGTGTTCGGCATGTTCATGTGGGCCCGCTGCATCCACCCCGAGGATCTGCTGGCGGCGAACGAGCCGCTGTACGCCTGGCGCGAGCGCCTGCTCGACGCCTTCGACGGACTGGCCCGCACGGCCCCCCTGGCCACTTTCCCAGCGCATGGAGCAGACGATGTCCAGTGAACCCGAACTGAAGGATTTCCCCATCCATTCCTCGGACAAGATCCGCTACGCCGATACCGACCGCCAGGGCCACGTGAACAACGCGGTGTTCGCGACCTTCCTCGAGACCGGGCGGGTGGAGATCATCTACGATCCGGAGATCGCCCTCGCCAGGCCCGGCAGCGAATGCGTGATCGCTCGCCTGGAACTGGACCTGCGCGGCGAGCTGCGCTGGCCGGGCACGGTGCAGATCGGCTCCCGGGTGCTCTCGGTGGGGCGCAGTTCGTTCCGTCTCGAACAGGGCTTGTTCCAGGACGGCCGCTGCGCGGCGCGAGCGGAAACGGTGATCGTCCTGATCGATAGCTTCAGCCGACGCGCCACCCCGCTCGCCGAAACCGCGGTGGAACGCCTGCAGGCCCTGGCCGGCCCCGGGCGCGACTGAGGAGTCCCCCCCGGCGGGGCCAGCGCCGAGCATATTCCGGAATCGCAGGGGACTAGTCGTTAACGGTCGTTCTGTCGCGGCCGGCTTCTGGCTAGATTGGGGCCTTCTCGCGCGGCATCCGGCTGCGCGCCGGCAACGGGAGAACGACACATGGGTTGCCAGCAACACGCATGGCCGGCGCACGCGCCTGAGCGGGTCGAGGCCGAGGTCAACTATATCCGCGACAGCGGCGAGCGACCCGTCGCCTACACCTATCCGGCCCCCGCCGGGACGCCGCAGCGCAGCGCGCTGTTGCAGCCGACCCGGGTGGCGATCCGCAATGCGCGTCTGCTGGCGCAACCGGCCAGCCTGGAGCGCGAGGGTTTCCAACTGGTGCGCGAGGCGAGCGCGGTGGGCGATTTCGAGGATGAAGCCCAGGTTCGTGAACGCTACTACCCGGAAAGCATCGCCCTGCTCCGCCGCCTGACCGGCGCCGCCGAGGCGGTGATCTTCGACCACACGCTGCGCGTCGACCAAGCCGGGCGCGAAGAACGCGGCCTGCGCGAACCGGTGCGCTACGTGCACAACGACCAGACCCTGCGCTCGGCGCCGCGCCGGGTCCGCGACCACCTGCCGGCGGAACGCGCCGAACGGCGCCTGGCCGGACGCTTCCAGATCGTCAACCTGTGGCGTCCGTTCGGCCACCCGGCGCAGCGCGCGCCGCTGGCGTTGCTGGACGCCCGCAGCCTGGCGTTCGACGACCTGGTGGCCAGTGACCTGGTGTACCGCGACAAGGTGGGCGAAACCTACTCGGTCAAGCCCAACCCGGAGCACCGCTGGTACTACTACCCGCACCTGCTGCCGGAGGAAGCGCTGCTGCTGAAGATCTACGATTCGCGGGAGGACGCGCAGGCCCGCCTCGGCGCGCACACCGCCTTCGACGATCCCTGCACCCCGGCCGATGCGCCGCCGCGGCAGAGTATCGAACTGCGTTGCCTGCTGTTCTTCGACGAATGAGTCAGGCGGGGCGCAGGCTGATCCAGTAGTCGCTGTAGCGCAGCACGCGGATCGGCAGGCTGCGCCCGAGCATGTCCAGGGACGTGTGCATGTCGTCCAGCGGGAACAGACCGCTGACGCGGTTGCCGGCGATCTCCGCGTCGAGCTGGAGGATGCCTGGCAGATAGGGCCGGAAGGCCTCCGCGACCCAGGCCAGGGAACGGTCGTGGACCTCCAGCCAGCCGCTGGCCCAGGCATCCTCTCCGGCCTGCATCGGGCCCTGTTCGAGCAGGCCGCCGGCATCGAACAGCAGGCTACGTCGTGCCGCCACCACCAGTTGGCGTCCCTCGCCGGTGGTCAGCCGCGCGCTGCCGCGCAGGGTCACCAGGCGGATCGCCCCGCGCTCCTCGGCAAGCAGCAGGCTGCCGCTGGCGCAGTCCACCCGTCCGGCGGCGCAGTCGAGGGCGAAGGCGCCGCGCGGGTCCTCCTTCACTTCCAGGCGCATCGCGCCGCGCCGCAGCTCCAGGCGCCGCTGGGCGCCGTCGAGCAGCGGTCGCGCCTTGCTCCGCGCGTTCAGGCGCAGGCGGCTGCCGTCGGCCAGCAACCAGTCGCGGCGCTCGCCGGTGCCGGTCGCCAGTTCGCCGGGCAGGCCCATGCCGGCCTGGACCCAGCGCTCCAGGCCGGCGCCGCCGGCGAGCAGGACGAACAGCCCGAGGGCGCCGCCGACGAAGCGCCGGCGGCTCGACGGCTGCTCCAGGGCGCGCAGCACGGTAGCGCTCGGCTGGCCGCGCCAGGGCGAGTCCTGTAGCGGCGCGAGGCTGCCAAGCAGTTGCCGGAACACCTCGGCATGCTCGCTCGACAGCGCCTTCCAGCGTTCCAGGGCATCGCCCTCGGCGGCGCTGAAGTCGCCGGATTGCAGGCGCACCATCCATTCGATGGCCTCCTCGACGATGCGTTGCCGTTCCGGCTTCTCGCTCATTCCTGGAATCCCCGGTAGCAGCAGTGCAAGGCATCCTTCATCAACTGGTGGATGCGCCCCAGGGACAATCCGAGGCGTTCGCCGATCTGCACGTAGGTCAGGCCTTCCAACTGGCTCATCAGGAACACTGCCCTGGCCTGCCCGGACAGGCCGTCGAGCAGGCGATCGATGGCTTGCAGGCTCTCGATCAGCATCCACTGCTCGTGAGGCGACGGCTGCACCGCCTCCGGCGCCTCGGCGAGGATCTGCAGGTAGGCGCGCTCCAGGTCCTTGCGCCGCCAGCTCTCGTACATCAGGCGTTGCGCGATGGTCGCGAGGAACGCCCGCGGCGAGCGGATCGACGCCGGGTCGGGGAGCATCCAGACCTGCAGGAAGGCCTCGGCGGCGAGGTCTTCGGCGCTGTGGCTACAGCCGGTCTGGTAGGACAGCTTCTTGCACAGCCAGTCGTAGTTCTGCTGGAACAACTGGGCGATCAGGGTGTTCTTGATGGAGCCTTGGCTATCCATGGTAAGCGTTCGCTGCTGGCAGGCCACGCCACGGATAGCGGTAGTGAGCCTGGAGGTTGAGGAACGGCGCCCGGGGCTGTTCCCGTGGCGCGCGGTAGGGAATCAATCGAGGCGCTCCCGGCAGTCCGCCGTGCCCGCCGCCGGCCGCTGCGCGGACAGCCAGCCGCAGGCGGCGGCGCCGAGGATCAGCGCGGCGCCCCACCAGGGGAGCGCGCGCACCGCCACCTGGTCCACCAGGATCGCGCCGATGAAGGCGCCCAGGGCCACGCCGAGCTGGATCGCGCTGGTGTTGAGGCTGATCTGGATCGCCGCGGTGTCCGGGCTGAGTTCCACCAGGTATTTCTGGATCGCCGGCCCCGGCGCCATGTTGAACACGCACCAGAACACCACCGCGCCCAGCAGCAGCGGCAGGCCGCCGGTGGCGAACGGCAGCAGGACCAGGGCCAGTGCATGCAGGAGCAGGAAGGCGACGAAGGTGGCCGGCCCCGGCCAGCGGTCGGCGGCACGTCCGCCGAGCAGCGCGCCGAGGATGCCGCCGCCCCCGTAGACCAGCAGGACCAGGCTGATGGTCGGTTTGTCGAGGGCCATGCTGCCGACCAGGAACGGCACGATGTAGGTGTAGACGGTGAACTGGCCGGTCATCTGCAACAGCGATGCCAGGTGGGCGAACGGCACCCGGCCCCGGGCCAGCGCCCGCAGTTGCTCCGCCGGGGCGATGCCGGGCGCGCCGGGGATGGCCGGCAGCAGGCGCAGGAGCAGCGGCAGGCCGAGCAACGCGACCCCGGCGAGCAGCAGGAACAGGCTACGCCAGCCCCAGAACTCGCCGATCAGGGTGCCCAGCGGTACGCCCAGCACCAGCGAGGCGACGATGCCGGCGAACACCAGACCGATCGCCCGGCCGCGCCGTTCCGGCGCGACAATGGCCACCGCCAGGGTGATCGCCACCACCACGATGACCGAGGCGCTGGCCGCCACCAGCAGCCGGCTCGCCAGCAACAGGGCGAAGCTCGGCGCGGCGGCGCTGGCCAGGTTGGCGCCGATGAACGCCAGCAGCGCGCCGGCCAGCAGGCGGCGGCGCTCGATACCGGCGCTGAGGTAGACCAGCAGCGGGCCGAGCAGCGCATAGACCAGCGCGTACAGGCTCATCAGCAACCCGGCCCGGCCCTGGCTGACGGCGAAACTGGCGGCCAGTTCGTCGAGCACCCCGGCCACCACCAGTTCCACCGTGCCGACCACGAAGGCCAGTCCGGCCAGCAGCCAGACGCCGACCTCCGCCCTGCTCCGTTCAGTCTCGCCCATGGCTGCGTGCCTCCCCGTCGATGGCGTAGCGATAGCGCCCGAGCATGACCAGCAGCCCTGCCGCCGCGCCGAACGCGCCGAGCAGGACCAGCGTCGAGCCCGCGTAGGAGCCCGCGCGGTCGTAGAAGTAACCCAGCAGCCAGGACCCCAGGCTGATGGCGATGGCGAAGGTGAAGGGCTGGATCGAGCCATAGATCACGCTGAAATGGCGCAGGCCGAAGTAGCGGCTGACGAAGTACTGGGTGGTGCCGGTCTCGCCGCCGGCGCCCAGGCCGATCAGGAACACCGCGCCCCAGAGTAGCGCCGGCGGTCCGCCGAGGAGCAGGAGCAGCAGCCCGAGCGCCGCCAGCAGGGCGAACGGCAAGGCGATGCGCGGGGTGTCGTAGCGGTCCAGCAGGTAGCCCAGCGCCGGTTGCGAAACGATCATGCCGACCCACAGCGCCGCCAGCACGTCGGTGGCGACCTCCCGCGACAGGCCGTGCTCCTGCAACAGCGGCACGCCATGCACCATCACGCCGGTGACGGCGAACACGCCGAGGATCAGGTTGCCGACGATCAGCCAGAAGTCCGCCGAGCGCCAGGCCTGGCCTGGCGTCGCTCCGGGCAGCGCGCCGGCTGGCGGGCGCCGCGCCTGCGGCAGGTCGCCGGGCCGCTCGCGGAACAACGCGTAGAGCAGTGGCAGCGCCAGCAGGCCTTCGAGCAGGCCATAGACGAGGAAGGTGGCACGCCAGCCGAAGGCGTCGATGCAGGCGCTGCCCAGGTACAGCGCCAGTGGCCCGCCGACGCCGAAGCCGAGTCCGAGGATGCCGTAGGCTGCGCCGCGACGACGCTCGAACCAGCCGCCGAGAATCCGCGCATAGGGAATGTTGCCCGGCGTCAGCAGGCCGAGCAGCGCGAACAGCAGGTATAGCTGCCAGCCGCTGCGCGCCAGCGCCAGGCTGGCCAGGCACAGGGCCAGCGCGGCGGTCAGCGGCAGGACCAGGGCGCGCGCGCCCCAGCGATCCACCAGCCAGCCCTTCAGCGGGCTGCTCAGGGCTACCGCCAGGCCCAGCAGGGTCACCGGCAGTGCCGACTGGCCACGGTCCCAGTCCAGGTCGGCGGCGATCGGCTCGATGAACAGCGAAAAGCTGCTGATCACCAGCCCGGTGGGGCCGAAGATCACCCCCACTACCGAGGCCAGCAGCACCCCACAACTGGCCACGCCGAACTCGCCGACGCCAGGCGCCGCCGGCGCGACGTCCTCCATGGCCTCGCGGGCGACGCCGCTCATGCGTCGCGCCTCAGACGCTCGATCAGTTGGCGGCGCAAGCGGATGTCCTCGGCGTTCTCGGTGGTGGCCTCGAGCTGGACGATCTCGATGCCGGCGCGATGAAAGGCCAGGATCTGTTCCGCCAGCTCGCCGACGCTGCCCACCAGCACCCCGGCGAAGCTGCGCTGCACGGTATTCGCCACCCATTCGCGCAAGGCCTCCGGCTCCAGCCGGGCGAGCCGGTCGCGCTCGCCGTCGCGGGCGACCTGCGGCGATGCCGCCAGTTCGTCGAGGGGCCGTGCCAGAAGCAGTTCGAAGGCGGCCTGGCGGTAGTGCTCGGCGATGTCCCGGGCCGCCGCCGGACTGTCGCCGAGGATCACCTGGAAGTGCTTCCAGAACTTCAGCCGCCGGCCCTGCTCCGCCGCCTCCTCGTTCAGCCTGCGCTTGAGCTCCGCGGTCTGCGTGGGGCTGGCGAAGTGGCCGGCGTAGACGTCGGCGAAGCGCACCGCCAGGCGTTGTGCCTGCGCCGAGGAGCCGCCAACGGATAGCGGCGGGCGCGGCCGCTGGATCGGCAGGAAGCCGCTGCCGGCGTCCTCCAGCCGGTAGAACTCGCCGTGGTAGTCGAAGGGGTCGCGGCTTTCCAGGGCGCGGGTGAAGACCTCCAGGTACTCCACGGCGCGCCGGTAGCGTTCGTCCTTGTCGGCGAAGTCGCCGTCGCGGCGCACGTCGGCGTCGCTGGAGCCGATCACCAGGTGTACGCCGGCGCGCCCGTTGGACAGGCCGTCGAGAGTGGCCAGGGCGCGCGCGGCAACGGTCGGCTGGGCGCTCCCCGGTCGGTGCGCGACGGTGGCGCGCAGGCGCGGCGCCGCGGCCAAAGCCCAGCCGGCGACCAGCCAGGGGTCGGGCCAGGCAGCGGAAACGGTGAACAGCGCGCCGTCGAGGCCGTCCGCCTCTTCCAGGCGGGCCTTCTGCTGGATGTCGAAGGCGCTCACCGCGCGACTGCGGGTGTCCGGCAGGAAACGCGCGGCCTGGCGGGCGAAGGCACTGTCGCCGATGACCGCGGAGGCGCGCACGCCGCCGCGCAGTTCGATGCTCATGGTTCGTCCTCCTTAGAAGGTGTAGGCCGCGCCGAGGTAGTAGAAGGCGCCGTTGAAGCTGATCTGCGAGGCATAGGTGTCGTACTGGTTGAAGCCGAGGTAGGCGCTCTCGGCCGGCAGCTTGTCGGGCTTCACGTCGAACAGATTGTTGGCCCCGGCGCTCAGGGTCAGGTTGCGGCTCGCCGCATAGCGCAGGGCAACGTCGGTGATGTACTTGGGCGAGTTCTCGAAGCGGTTGAAGACCGTGGTCGAATAGGCGTGCTCGCCGGTGTAGTAGTCCAGTTCGGAAACCGTCTTGCTGTAGCGCGTTTCGCGCAGGGTCAGGCCCCAGCGCCGGTAGCTCCAGTCGGCCTGCAGGCTGACCTGGCTGCGCGGCGTGGAACTGGTGATCCAGGCCTGCTGCTGGCCGTTGAGCAGCGGCTGGCCGTTGCGCCCGCGATGGTTCCTGACCAGCTTCGTGCGATTGACGTTGGCGCCCAGGCGCCAGTCGATCCGGCCCCACTCGCCGAGCCGGGTGAGGTAGCTGGCGGTGAGGTCGAGGCCGTGGGTACGGGTGTCGGCGCCGTTGGTCATGTAGTGGGTGCTGACCTGGGTCAGTCCGGCCGGGATGCTGATCCCGCCGGCGCGCAGCGCATCGATCGCCGGCTGTCCGGAATAGGTGGCACCGTCGACGATGCGGTCGCGGATCTCGATGCGATAGGCGTCGATGGCCAGGTTCAGGTCCGGCAAGGGATCGAGCACCAGGCCGAGGTTGTAGCTGATCGACTTTTCCGGCTCCAGGTCCTCGGCGCCGAGCAGCCTGGCCGCCGGCGAGTTGACCGCCAGCAGGCCGCTGGCGATGGTCGGCGAGACGCCCAGGCTGGTGTAGTTCTCCTGGGCCAGCGACGGCGCGCGGAAGCCGCTGCTGAGACTGGCCCGCGCCGATACCTCGGGGCTGAAGCGGTAGCGGCTGGCGAGCTTGCCGTTGGTGGTGCTGCCGAAGTCGCTGTAGTGCTCGTAGCGCGCCGCCGTCTCCAGTTGCCAACCCTCGCCGAGGGCGGTGGACAGGTCGAGATAGGCGCCGAGCACGTCGCGGCTCCACTGTCCGGCGCTGGCCGGCGCCTGCCCGGGGAGCGCCTTGGAACCGCCGTTGTAGTAGGACCAGGGATCGCCGGCCTCGACCTCGTAGAGTTCGCGGCGCTGCTCCAGGCCCCAGGAGAAATTCAGCGGCGCCGGCAGCCAGGCGAGGTCGAAGTCGCGGCGCAGGTCGAGATTATTGGTCCACTGGGTGGCCTTGTAGCGCGCCAGGTCGAAGGAGCGCGGCGAATCGCCGGTCACGCCGTAGAGGGCGAGGTTGATCGAGTGGTCCATGCCGATCTCCGGGCGGTCGGCGCCGTAGGTCGAGCTGAGGTCCCAGTCCCAGGCGCCGAACAGCTCGCCGCCACGGGCGCCGAGGGTCAGCGAATAGTCGTCCTCGTCGCTGGTGATGCGCGGGGTGAAGCCGTTCGGATAGAGCCGCGGCGCCAAGGACGGCAACTGGTAGATCTGCGCCGAGGACACCGAGCGATGGGTATAGGTGGCGAAGCTGTACAGCTCGACGTTGTCGTCCAGCGCCACGCCGGCGTTGTAGGCCAGCGCCTGGCGGTGCAGCGAAGGGTCGCCGATGGACGGGTTGCCGTAGCGCCCGGTGCGCTGGTCGATGCCTGCGCGGATGGTCCGCGCCTGCTCGCGGAACTGCGCGCTGAGGTTGAGGAAACCGCTCTCGCCGAAACGCAGGCCGCCATTCACCCCGCCGTTCTGGGTCAGGCCGTCGCCATCGCCGTAGCGACCGTTGTCGTAGGCGAGCCGGCCGCCGTGGTCGGCCGACTTGAGGATGACGTTGATCACCCCGGCGATGGCGTCCGAACCGTACTGCGCCGAGGCGCCGTCGCGCAGCACCTCGATGCGCTCGATGGCGGCGAGCGGGATGGTGTCCAGGTCGACCCCGGTGGAGCCGCTCTGCAGCCCGCCGCTGACATTGATATTGGCGGTCTCGTGGCGGCGCTTGCCGTTCACCAGCACCAGCACGTGGTTGGGACTCAGGCCGCGCAGCGACTGCGCGTTGGTCAGCGCCGAAGCGTTGTAGGCCTGGGCCTGGCGCGACAGCGAGGGCAGCAGGCGCACCAGGGCGTCGCGCAGGTCGCCGCTGCCACTGTCGCGCAATTGCTCGGCGCTGACCACATCGATCGGTGCCAGGCTCTCGCCGGCCTTGACATCGGCCTTGCGGGTGCCGGTGACCACCACCGTGGCCAGGGTCCCGGCGGGCTTCGCCGCCGGCAGCGCGGCATCCGGCGCCGTGGCGCGTTGCAGGCTGAGCACCCCGGCGGCGCTGCGGCTGTATTCCAGGCCGCTGCCCTGCAAGGCCCGCTGCAGCGCCTGCTCGACGCTGTAGGAGCCCTGGATCGCCGGTGCCGGCAGGCCCTCCACCAGGTGCTGGTCGAAGGCGATCGGGGTGCGACTCTGGCGGACGATGCTCAGCAGCACCTGGGCCAGTTCGCCGGCCGGGATGTCGAAGCGCTGGATCTCGGCGCGGCTGGTGGCGCGGACCTCCTCTGCCGCCGACTCGCCGGGCTGGCCGAGGCAGGCCAGGCCGACCGCGCAGAGCACGGGGACGAGTCGAAGACGTGGCGAACGCGGGTTGGGCATGGTCGGTTCATCCTTGAGCGGTTGCGGATGCCACCGAGTGCAATTGCCCGTACCGATTTTCAGCCGCGCGGCAGACCGATTGCGCATAAGGTTATGCCTCGCCCTCCCGCCCCCGGCAGCGCCAGACGCTGACCGGGATTTCGCTGACCTGTCCGTCGGCCTGCATGCGCCGCTCGGCGATCCGCCCGAGGCGGACGAAGAATTCCTCCAGGCGCGTCGCCGGCACCAGCGGTGCGAAATAGGTGCCGAAGGTGGCGGCGTGGAAACGCTGGTACTCGGCGGAGTCGGCGACACGCAGGACCGCCGGGCGGGAGACGATGGAGTCGACCCGGAAGTGTCGTTCGACGCGTTCGCGCAACGCCTCCCGGCCACGGGTGCGGGTGCCCATCGGCAGCAGCCCGGCTTCCGCGTAGAGCGCCGCCACCCGTTCCGGCGCGGCCAGGCCCATCTCGACCAGGGCCTGGGCGACCAGGTCGTCCTCGCCGCCGAGGCCATCCTCGGCGAACGGATGGTGCGAGGTGAACAGGAATACCCCCTGCGCCTCAAGGTGCCGCGCGACCCACCGGAACAGCCGCTCTTCATCGGGATACAGCCAGTGCAGCACGGCGGTCATGCTGATCAGCTCGAAGCGTTCCGCCAGCGGCGGCAGGTCGAGCAGGTCGCCCTCCAGCAGACGCGCCTCGACGCCAGCCCCGCGCAACTGCGCGCGCGCCTGCTCCAGGCGCAGAGGCGAACGCTCGATGCCCCACAACCGTTGCAGGCCGGGCCAGCGCCGGGAGGCGCCGAGCAGCAGCGAGCCGATGCCGCAGCCGAGATCGAGCAGGCTGCGCGGCTCGATGCCGGCGCGGTCGAGCACCCAGTCCTGGTCGCGACGTTGCAGCAGTTCGCTGGAATCCTGGTAGCCGTCCAGGCTGCGCGCCTGTTCAATGATCGCGTTCATGTACGCCTGCTCCTTGGTTGAGGCTGTCCGCCGTGATGGTCCATACGCAGCCGTGGCCTTGCGGCTCTTCGTAGAGCCGCCAGTCGGCGTGGCAATCGCTGGCGGCGACGAACGCCGACAGCAGCTTGGTGCAATAGGTGCAGGCCGACTCCAGGGTGATCGGCACGCCTCGGGCGCGGGCGCGCTCGCGGTAGTCCCAGATCGCGCAGTGACGGTTGTGGAATACCGCGCGCCCGCCAGCCTCGGCCTGCACCTCGAAACGCGAACCGTAGAGCGCGGCCTGGCGTGCCAGACGGTCGGCGGCGCTGGCCGGATCGCCCCGCCCCGCCGGTTCCAGCGCGCGATAGATGCGCGCGGTGGCGCGCGCCCAGTCGTCGAGCCGGTAATCCGCCGGGCGCGCGACGATGAACTGTTCGATCAGCGCCTGGGCGCGGAAGAACACCGCCTGCCAGGCTTCGGCGCGCAGGTCGTCGGTCGCCGGCAGATCGGCGAATATCCGCGCGCTGGTCGCCACCCAGTCCCCCAGGTCTTCACGCCGATGGCGCTCGGCGAGGTAGGCGGACATCGCCGCGTGCACCTCGAACACCCGCTGTCGCCAGAGCGTCGCCTGCGCCGCCGGATCGCGTTCGACGGCGCTCATCGGAGCGCCTCCCGGTGGCTGGCGAGAAACCCCAGCAGGTGCTCCAGCACCGCGTCCGGCGCGTCTTCGGGGAGCATGTGGCTGGCGCCGATGGCGGCGCCCTCGACCTGCCCGGCCCAGGTCTTCCAGATTTCCAGCGGATGCTGCCCGGCGGCGTAGGGGCGCTCCTGCCAGAGCACCTGGACCGGGCATTGCAGGCGCCGGCCGGCGTCGCGATCGGCCTGGTCGGCGTCGGCATCGACGCCCACCGCGGCCCGGTAGTCCTCGCACATCGCATGGCGCACGGCGGGGTCGCGGAACGCCCGGCGGTAGCTTGCCAGCGCCTGCGGGTGGTAGATGTCGCGGCCCTGGGCCATGCGTCGCAGGGTGTAGTCGAGGAAGTGCTCCGGATCGGCGCCGATCAGGCGCTCCGGCAGGTCGTACGGCTGGGCGAGGAGGAACCAGTGGTAGGCGTTGAGGGCGAAGGCCTTGTTCACCGCCGCCCAGTTGTCGAGGATCGGCACCACGGTCAGCGAGACGAAGGCCGCGACCGCCTGCGGATGGTCCAGCGCCAGGCGATAGCCGACCCGCGCGCCGCGGTCGTGGCCGATCACCGCGAAGCGTTCGAAGCCGAGCTGGCCCATCGTTTCCAGTTGGTCGCGGGCCAGCGCGGCCTTGGAATAGTCGGCGCCCTCCTCGTCCAGCGCCCGCGATTCGCCGTAGCCACGCAGGTCGGCGAGGACCACGCTGTAGTCCTCGGCCAGGCGCGGAGCGATGCGGTGCCAGGCCAGGTGTGTCTGCGGATAGCCATGCAACAGCAGCAGCGGCGGGCCGCTGCCCTTCACGGCGACGCGGAGGCGCGCGGCGGAGGTGTGCAGGGTCAGGTAGTCGAAGCCGGGCAGCAACGGATCGGTGCTCATGGGCGGCGCCTCACAGGATGATGCTGATGCGCCGCTGGGCGCTGATGGTCTCGTGGTCCAGGCGGATCTCCCGCGAGACGATGCGCAAGCCCTCCGGACCGTCGCGCAGGACATGGCTGGCTTCGCCGACGAAGTTCCAGGCCTCGCGGTTGCGGAACTGATGGACGACGAAGTTGCTGCGGCTGCTGACCAGTTCGCCCTCGACCCGCTTCAGCCGCACGTTGCCCACCAGGCGGCGGGTGCGCGAGCGCGGCTGCTCCATCCAGGTATGCCCGCCGAGGATGCTGTCGACCCGCTCGCGCAGACGCACGTGGTCGTCGTCGATGATGTACAGGCTGTCCTCCGGCGCCTGGCCGGCCAGTTGCTCCTGCAAGGGCAGCACCCGGTAGCGTGCGGCGCGCTCGAACAGGGCGAACCAGGTATCCAGCAGGCGGTCGTCGAGCAGCTCGGCTTCGGCGACGAGGAAATCGCTGACCCGCGCCAGCAGGTCGCTGTCGGGACGGGACAAGGCAAGGCTCATGAGTATCCTCCGGGAAGAAAGTGCCGCTCAGAGGCTGATGTCGACCCCGTGGCGGGTCAGCCAGCGGTCCAGGTTCAGCAGGTAGGCCAGGCCGGCGGTCGGGCTCGCCGAGGCACGCGGGCTGGGCAGCGGCGTGCCCTGTTCGAGGGCCTGGCGGACCCGCCCGGCGTCCACCAGTTCGAACAGCGGCGAGCGGCCGTCGGCGAGCAGGCGGCCGACCCGCTCGCGCAGCAGCGCCAGGTAACGTGGGTCGGGGTTGGCCGGGAAACCGCTCTTGCGCCGCTCCAGGATCGCCTGCGGCAGGTGCCCGCGCAGGGCCCGGCGCAACAGGCTCTTGCTTTCCCCGGCGACGCTCTTCAGCGCCCAGGGCAGGTTCCATACGTACTCCACCAGGCGGTGGTCGCAGAACGGCACGCGCACTTCCAGGCCGACCGCCATGCTCATCCGGTCCTTGCGTTCGAGCATCGCCGGCAGCCAGCGGCTCAGCGCCAGGTAGGCGACCTCGCGCTGGCGCCGCTGGGCGGCATCCTCGCCATCCAGTCGCGGCACTTCGGCGAGGGCCTCGCGGTAGCGCGCCCGGATGTATTCCGGCGCCGCCACCCGTTCGGCGACCTCCCGCCGCAGCAGTTGCCAGGGCCCGCTCTTGCCGGCCAGCCAGGGGAAGCCGTCGTATGCGAGGGCGCTCGGGTCGTGGAAGAACGGGTAGCCGCCGAACACCTCGTCGGCCGACTCGCCCGACAGTGCCACCGTGGTGTGCTCGCGGACCTGGCGGAACAGCAGGTAGAGCGAGGCGTCCAGCTCGCCCCAGCCGGGCAGGTCGCGGGCCTGGAGCACCGCCTCGTCCTGTTCCAGCACCTCTTCCGGGGCGACCAGCACGGTACGGTGCGGCGTACCGAGGAAGTTCGCCGCCAGCTGCGCATAGGGTTCGTCCCAGCTGCTTTGCCAGGGCGTCGGGACGAAGCCGCGGCCTTCGCCGGGGAAGTCCACGGAGAAGGTCGGCAGGCGCCGCGCGTCGCCATCCAGCGCGGCCACCGCGAAGGCGCTGATGGCGCTGGAGTCGAGCCCGCCGGAAAGCAGGCTGCCCAGCGGGACGTCGGCCACCAGCTGCTCGGCCACTGCCTCGCGGAGCAACTGGCCGGCGCGTTCGGCGCTGTCCTCGGCGCCCTCTTCGTGACGTTCCGCGCGCAGCGCCCAGTAGACCAGCTCGCGCACACCATTGCGGTCGAAGCGCAGCGCCTGGCCCGGCCGGACCTGGCGCAGGCCCTTGTACAGGCCGTGGCCGGGAGTCGGCGCGGTGGTCAGGGCGAACAGCTCGGCGATGCCGCTGGCGTCGAGCACCGGGTTGGCCTCGGGGTTGGCGAAGATCGCCTTGGGTTCCGAGGCGAACAGCACGCCTCCGGCGGTCGGGTAGTAGTACAGCGGCTTGACCCCGAAGCGATCGCGCACCAGCCACAGGCTCTGCTCGCGCTCGTCCCACAGGGCGAAGCCGTAGATGCCGCGGAGCCGGGCGAAGGAAGCCTCGCCCCATTGCAGATAGGCGCGCAGCACCACCTCGGTGTCCGAGCGGGTACGGAAGACCTGGCCCAGCGTCTCCAGCTCGGCGCGCAGCTCGCGGAAGTTGTAGACCTCGCCGCTGTAGGTCAGCGCCACCCGCCCGCCAGCCTCGGCAAGCATCGGCTGGGCGCCGTTCTCCAGGTCGATGATCGCCAGGCGCCGATGGCCGAGCAGCGCGTGCCGCGACAGCCACAGGCCTTCGGCGTCCGGCCCGCGCGGGGCCAGGGTACGGGTCATGCGTTCGAGGATGCTGCGCTGCTCGCCGAGGTCGCGGCTCCAGTCGGTCCAGCCGGTGATTCCACACATGGATGACGTTCCTTGCAGTGACCCTTTATTCCCCGCGTAGCCAGGGCGGCGCGCAGGGATCTGCAGGGAGCGATGGTTGAAGACGGCTCAGACGGCCACGGCGAGACGCCGCAGGGCGGCGGGCTGCTGCCCGAGCCGGCGGCTCCATTCGCGCCAGAAGCCGCGGTTCTGTTCCTCGTCGACGTGGCGGCGGGTTGCCGGTCCCATGCCACGGGAGAAATCGCTGTAGCCGAGGGCGGCGTGGGCGTAGGCGCGCTGACAGGATTCGAGGATCTCGACGTCGTCGGGGGTGCCGAAACCGCCCGGGCCGATGAACGAGATCAACCCATTGATCCGCGCCGCCCGCTCCTCGCGGGTCTCATCGGCGAAGCCGGCGCCCCATACGGTGACGCTGACCTCATCGGCGGCGGTCGGGAAGAACGAGCGGATGTTCAGGCCGAGGATGTCGTTGATCACCAGGTTGGGAAAGATGAACAGGCTTTTGTTGGTGTGGGCGATGTCCTCTGCCCGCGCCTGCCCGAAGCGTTCCACCAGGCGTTCGAACTTGGCGGCGATGGACGGCTTGAGCGCTTCCGGGAACAACGGGCTCCAGTAGGCGATCGGCCGTCCGGTGGACGGCGGGCCGCTGATGATCAGCGCGTGGCCGTTGCCCAGCGCCTCGCCGCGACCGTGGCGCTTGTGCGACTCCGGATCGGTGCCGAGGCTATTCAGGTATTCCAGGTAGCGCTTGTGGGCGAACGGCAGGTGGTAGGCGTCCACGCCGTTTTCCGCGAGCAGCTTCCAGTTGGCCTTGATCGAATGCTCGAAGCCGCCGGGGATGATCTCCAGTTCCGCCTCGGACTGGTCGCAGATCAGGTCGATGTAGTCCTTCGCCTGGCCCAGGTAGGTTTCCAGGGACGCTTGCCGGGCGCCGTAGTGGATGAACAGGAAGTTGCGGTAGACCGCGTGTTTCACCCGTGTCAGGGACAGCTCCGGATGGCATTGCCCGGCGTGTTGGTAGGCGGCCTTGTCCGGCAGGCCGATCAGGCTGCCGTGGCTGTCGTAGGTCCAGCCATGGTAGGGACAGGTGAAACGCTGGCTGTTGCCCTGGCGCTCGGCGCAGACCTTGGCCCCACGGTGCGCGCAGGCGTTCAGGTAGACCGCCGGCTCGCCATCGGCGCGACGCTGGATGATCAGGTTGCGCCCGCCGACGTCGCGGGTGATGAAGTCGCCGGGCTCGCGCAGCTCGCTGAGGTGGGCGGCATACAGCCAGCTGTCGTCGAATATCTCGTGCAGTTCGCGCCGGTGCAGTTCCGCGGAAACATAGGCCTGGCGCCTGACCCGGAAGTAACTTGCGTCGTCGGTCTCGATATATTCACTCACCGCCTAACCTCCGTGTAACGTTGACAACCCGGCAACGGGGACGGAGGAAACCTAGCACGGGGAAAATCAATTCCGGCAGACTATTTATTCATTAGCTAATAACTCGTAACCCCATGAAAAAAGACAAAATAATTATTTCCCTCGGCGACTGAAAATTCGTCCCTCTCATTGCACTCATGCTTTTATGAGGGGTCGCCCCGTTCAACTCTTCAGGTTCACCAGGTCGAGCAGGTCGGCACCGGCCTTGATCTCCTGCAGGACGATTTCCGAGCGGATGTCGGTGACGCCGGCGGCGCGGTTCAGCTTGTTCACGATGAAGTCCGAATAGTGCTTGAGGTTGCGCGCCCGGACCCGTAGCACATAGTTGGTGGCGCCGGTCACCACATAGGCGGTGACTACCTCCGGCCAGTCCCGGACCCTGGCGATGAACGCCTCGTGCCAACCCTCGACGTCCTGGCGCAGCGACACATGGACGATGGCTTCCAGCTCCACGCCCAGTCGCTCGGCATCCAGTTCCACCGAGTAGCCGCGGATGATCCCCTCGCTTTCCAGCAGGCGCAGCCGGCGCAGGCAGGCGGATGGCGAGAGGGAGACCTTCTCCGCCAGGTCCTGGTTGCTCATCCGCCCGTCCTGCTGCAGGTGACGGAGAATGCGCAGATCGATGGCGTCCAGGGACATGTGCAGTTCCTATCAGAATTAATAGCTATCTTCGAATTTTATGCGAATAGATTGCCATGCGACCTTGCATTTCGCACGAAAATTCTCCGAAATCTCGTTCATTATCATTCGCTGGATTTCCGGAGAAAAACAATGACTTCGCTCCGCTACTGGGACATCAGTCCCGCCCTCGATCCGAGCACGCCGACCTGGCCCGGCGACACGCCGTTCCAGCAGGAATGGGCGGCGCGGCTGGACCAGCAGTGCCCGGTCAACGTCGGCCGGATCACCCTTTCGCCGCATACCGGCGCCCACGTCGACGGCCCCCTGCACTACCGCGCCGACGGCCTGCCCATCGGCCAGGTGCCGCTGGACGTCTACATGGGACCGTGCCGGGTGATCCACTGCATCGGCGCTAACCCGCTGGTGACCCCCGAACACCTCGCCGGCCAGCTCGACGACCTGCCCTCGCGGGTGCTGCTGCGGACCTTCGAACGGGTCCCGGCGAACTGGCCGGAAGGCTTCTGCGCTATCGCTCCGGCCACCATCGAGTGCCTCGCCGAGCGCGGCGTCAGGCTGGTCGGCATCGACACCCCGTCGCTCGACCCCCAGCACTCCAAGACCCTCGACGCCCACCACGCGGTGGGCCGCCACGGCATGGCGATCCTCGAAGGCGTGGTCCTCGACGACGTGCCCGCCGGCGACTACGAACTGCTCGCCCTGCCGCTGAAATTCACCCACCTCGATGCCAGCCCGGTGCGTGCCGTGCTGCGCGCCCTGCCTACCGCGGAGTAACCGATGACCACTCGTGACGACTGCCTGGCGCTCGACGCCGGCGATCCCCTGGCCGACCTGCGCCAACTGTTCGCCCTGCCCGACGGCGTGATCTACCTCGACGGCAACTCCCTCGGCGCCCGCCCCCGGGCCGCCGTGGAGCGCGCCGCCGAAGTGGTCGCCGCGGAATGGGGCGAGGGCCTCATCCGCAGCTGGAACAGCGCCGACTGGCGCGGCCTGCCGGAGCGCCTCGGCGACAAGCTGGCGCCCCTGATCGGCGCGCGCGCTGGCGAAGTGGTGATCACCGACACCACCTCGATCAACCTGTTCAAGGTGCTCAGCGCCGCCCTGCGGATCCAGGAGGAAGAAGCGCCAGGGCGCAAGGTGATCGTTTCCGAATCGAGCAACTTCCCCACTGATCTGTACATCGCCGAGGGCCTTACCGACATGCTCCAGCGCGGCTACCGGCTGCGCCTGGTGGATGACCCGGAGCAATTGCCGGCGGCGATCGACGCGGATACCGCGGTGGTGATGCTCAGCCATGTCAACTACAAGACCGGCTACCTGCACGACATGCGCGAGGTCACCCGCCTGGTCCACGAAAACGGCGCCCTGGCGATCTGGGACCTGGCCCACTCGGCCGGCGCGCTGCCGCTGGACCTGCACGCGGCCGAGGCCGACTACGCCATCGGCTGCACCTACAAGTACCTCAACGGCGGCCCCGGCTCGCCGGCCTACGTGTGGGTCGCGCCGCGCCTGCGCGAGCGTGTCTGGCAACCGCTGTCCGGCTGGTTCGGTCATTCTCGCCAGTTCGCCATGGAGCCGCGCTACCAGCCCGGCGAAGGCATCACCCGGTTCCTCTGCGGCACCCAGCCGATCACCTCGCTGGCCCTGGTCGAATGCGGCCTGGATATCTTCGCCCGGACCGACATGCAGCGCCTGCGCGACAAGTCGCTGGCCCTCGCCGACCTGTTCATCGAATTGGTGGAAAGCCGTTGCGAACGCTTCGGCCTGACCCTGGTGACCCCGCGCGAGCATGCCCGGCGCGGCAGCCATGTCAGCTTCGAGCATGCCCAGGGCTACGCCATCGTCCAGGCCCTGATCGACCGCGGGGTAATCGGCGACTACCGCGAGCCGGGCATCCTGCGCTTCGGCTTCACCCCGCTGTACACCCGCTTCGTCGAGGTCTGGGATGCGGTGCAGGCGTTGCTGGAAATCCTCCAGAGCGAAGCCTGGAAAGAGCCGCGCTACCAGGTCCGGCACAAGGTGACCTGAGCCCCGCTCGCGCGGGCCGCGCCGGTATTCCCGGGGCGGCCCACGAACACCCACCGCTCTCGCGCACAGGAGCCCGCGACCGGCACCCGCACATCGCCACCGACGTTCCCTCGGCAATTCATAAGAACCCCAATAAGATTCCAGAGGACATCCAGATGAACGACCCCCAGGGCTTCGAGGCCATCTCGCGCCGCGAACAGGGCCTGCAACGGCGGCTCTCGGCCGCGCAGATGAGCATGATCGCCATCGGCGGCGCCATCGGCACCGGCCTGTTCATGGGCAGCGCCTTCGCCATCGGTTTCGCCGGCCCCAGCGTCCTGCTCAGCTATGCCATCGGCGCGCTGATCACCCTGCTGCTGATGGGCTGCCTGGCGGAAATGACCGTGGCCCATGCCACCCCCGGCTCGTTCGGCGCCTTCGCCGAGCACTACGTCGGCCCGCTGGCCGGGTTCCTGGTGCGCTACGCCTATTGGGCGGCCATCGTCCTGGCGGTGGGCACCGAGGTCACGGCGGTGGCCATGTACATGAAGTACTGGTTCGCCGGTATCCCGGAATGGGTCTGGATCATCTCCTTCTCGACCCTGCTGATCGGCCTGAACGCCAGCAGCGTGAAAGCCTTCGGCAACTTCGAATACTGCTTCTCGACACTGAAGATCGCCGCCATCGTCGCCTTCATCCTGCTCGGCGCCTACCTGGTGTTCGGCTCCGCCAACCCGGCCTACGGCGTGCACAACTACAGCGCCCACGGCGGCTTCTTCCCGCACGGCCTGAAAGGCATGTGGATCGCCGTGGTGGTGTCGATCTTCAGCTATCTCAGCGTGGAGATGATCGCGGTCGCCGCCGCCGAGGCCGAGCATCCGGAACAGGCGGTGAAGTCGGCGTTCCGCTCGACCATCGTGCGCCTGGTGGTGTTCTACCTGCTGACCCTGGCGCTGATGCTCGCCATCGTCCCCTGGGACCAGGCCGGGCAGAGCCAGAGCCCGTTCGTCACGGTGATGCAGGCGATCGGCCTGCCCGGCGCGACCGGCGTGATGAACTTCGTGGTGCTGGTGGCCGCGTTGTCGGCGATGAACAGCCAGCTCTACATCACCACCCGGATGATGTTCAGCCTGTCGCGCGCGGGGCACGCGCCGAAGGGCCTCGGCGAACTGAGCCGCCAGGGCGTGCCGCTGAACGCGCTGCTGCTGTCGAGCGTCGGTATCGCCCTGGCGACCCTGCTCAACCTGGTCTACCCCGAGCAGTCCTTCACCCTGATGATGGCGGTGTCGATGTTCGGCGCCCTCTTCACCTGGCTGATGATCTTCTTCACCCACCTCTGCTTCCGTCGCCACCGCGCCCGCCACGGCGGCGCGCCGCTGGCCTTCCGCATGCGCCTGGCGCCCTGGTCGACATTGCTCGGCCTGGCGCTGATGGCGGCGATCCTGGTCACCACCTTCTTCACCGAGGCGTTCCGCATGACCCTGGTCTTCGGCGTACCGTTCCTCGCGCTGCTCAGCGCACTCTACCTGGTCTTCGTCCGCAAGCCCGGCAGGGATTGTCCGATAGAGCGGGCAACGCCCTAGGCGCTCTCCGCCCTGCGAACCTGGCGCGCAGGGCGAAGCCCGACCGGCGCGCCCTTTCCGGACCGGACGGTTCCGTTCCCCATACCTTTTCCGTCGCACAAAAAGCATTACCCGCCGGCCGCCGCGACTCCGTAGCGTAGTGCCCAACCGGACGTTCCGGCCCGCGGCGCGCCGCGGCCGGCGCGCTCCCGTCAGGGACGAAGTGGCGGCACGCCCAGCCATCGAGCGCACTGCATCGCTCTGCCCTGTGGGGACGCAGACGTCGTCAGCCATGAGGGGAACACGATGCATCCGACCTTTTCGCGGGTCCTGCTGGCCGCCGCGCTGGCCAGCGCCGGCAGCCCTGCCGTCGCCACCGAAATCCAGCTCGAGCAAGGCTGGAACGCCGAGCAACGCGCCTCCTGGTACGACGCCTCGCTCGGTTCGCGGCTGCTGCCGCTGGCCTGGGCCCAGGCGCTGGAGCGTCCGGACAGCGAGGAGCGCCTGTTCTCCGAAGACAACGCCCGGCGCCTCGGCTTTCCCCTGCGCAACTGGCAAGGCGGCGAACTGCGCCTGCCGCGCGGCTTCGCCCTCGACCAGCAGGACGACAGCCAGTTCTCCGACACCCGCCTGCGCTGGAAAGCCCGCCAGTCGTCCAGCGAACCCTGGGTCGGGCTGAATTGCGCCGGCTGCCACTCCACCGACATCAGTTACCGCGGCAGCGAACTGACCGTCGACGCCGGCGCCACCCTGGCCAACGTCCAGGCGATCTTCGACGAAGTGCTCGCCGCGCTGCGCCGCACCAGCGACGACGGCGACAAGTTCGCGCGCTTCGCCGGCAACGTCCTCGGCAGCGAGGACAGCCCGGCCAACCGCGACCTGCTGAAGGCCGCCCTGGCCAAGCGCGCGGCGCTGATCGACACCCTGCTGAGCATGTCCGCCACCGACCTGCAACCCGGCCCGGGGCGCCTCGACGCCACCGGCCAGTCACTCAACCGCGCGGCGATCAACTCTGGCGCCCGTCACCTGCAAGCGAACCCGACCGACGCGCCGACCAGCTTCCCGGCACTGTGGCACACGTTGCAGATGGACAAGCTGCAATCCAGCGGATTCGTGCCCAACGTCAAGGTCCTCGACCTCAACGGCCAGGTCTTCGACCTCGGCTACCTGGCCGGCGACATCGGCGTGGTCCAGGGCGACTACGGCGACGTGGTCAGCCATCCGCTGTCCGGCCTGGAGGGCTACATCTCGAGCATCCGCGTGGACAACCTGACCCGTGTCGAGGGCCTGATCCACAAGCTCAAGGCGCCGGCCTGGCCGAGCCAGCTGTTCGGCGCCCCGGACAGCGCCAGGCTGGCCCAGGGCAAGCGCCTCTACGAGGAGAACTGCGCGGCCTGCCATGCGAGCATCGGCCGCGACGACCTGCAAACCCCGATCAAGGTCCGCCAGGTGCGCCTGAAGGCCCATGGCGACGACGCGCCGATCGGCACCGACCCGTGGATGGCCTGCAACACCTTCACCTTCAGCAGCCCCAGCGGCAACTACTTCGGCCTGTTCCGACCGTCCCTCGGCACCCCCAGCGGCGTCGGCATCGTCGGGCGGACTTCGAAGATCGCCGACATGCAGGTCCCCGAGGTGTTCCAGATCATGCTCGGCAAGAAAGGCCAGCTGGCCGACGGCATCGCCGAGATCATCCACGCCATCGTCACCGGGCAGCAGACCCTGCCCGGCTCCGACAGCCTGCAAGCGCTTCCCACCGGGCAACTGCTGCTGGCCGGCGGCGACCCGGCCGGCAGCCAGGCGCAGAGCCTCGCCGCCGGCGAAGTCCCCGCCGACAAGAGTGCGCGCAAGGACTACTGCCTGAACACCGAGCATCCGTTCCTCGGCTACATCGCTCGCCCGCTGAACGGCATCTGGGCCACCGCGCCCTACCTGCACAACGGTTCGGTGCCGTCGCTGTACGACCTGCTGCTGCCCCAGGAGCAACGGCCGACCACCTTCTACACCGGCAGCCACGAGTTCGATCCGAGCCGGGTCGGCTACCTCACCGGGCCCGGCCCGGACAACGCCTTCCTCTTCGACACCCACCTGGAAGGCAACTCCAACGCCGGCCACGACTTCGCCCGCGAGTACGACGAAAGCCAGCGCCTGGCGCTGCTCGAATACCTCAAGACCCTGTGAGCCGGCCCCGCCCACATGCCCAATAGAGAGAACCGCCCGATGACCCTATCGCGACTCAGCCTTGCCATCCTTTCCGTCCTCGCCGGTGCCCCGGCATTCGCCGACGACAGCGGCGTCGACCTCGACCAGGGCTGGAACCAGACCCAGAAGACCGCCTGGCTGGAAGCCGGCCAGGGCTCGCGGATGCTGCCGCTGGCCTGGCTGGTGGCGCTGGAGCAGCGCGCCAGCGAAGAACCGCTGATGTCCGACGCGCTGATCCGCCAGTACGGCTATGTCCCGCACACCCTCGGCGGTTCCAGCGTGAAGGTGGTGCAGGGCTACGCGGTCGACCGCAGCGACGACAGCGACCTGACCTTCACCAAGCTGCGCTGGAAAGCCCTGCAGGGCTCCAGGGAACCCTGGGTCGGACCGACCTGCAGCATGTGCCACACCTCGCACATCAGCTATCAGGGCACCCAGTTGACCGTCTACGGCGGGCAGACCATGGGCGACCTCGCCGGCTTCCAGCTGGAGATCCTCGGCGCCCTGCAGAGCACCCGCGCCGACACCGCCAAGTTCGAGCGCTTCGCCCGCAAGGTGCTCGGCGCCGACGGCCTGGTCAGCGGCTACAACGACGCCAACAAGGCGCGCCTGCAAGCAGCCCTGGACGCCACCATCGTGCGCCTGCGCGACGGCTCGCACTTCAACCTGCCGCACGATCCCGAGTTCGGCCCGGGCCGCCTGGACGCCATCGGTTCGATCTTCAACTCGGTGGGCTACGAACTGCACGCCGACGAGCAGATCTACGGCGCCGAGGACGCCCCCGTGAGCTATCCGTTCCTGTGGAACGTACCGCAGCTGGACCGCGTGCAGTGGACCGGCTTCAACCCGAACCACATCAACGTGGTCGACATCGACAACCGCAAGTTCGACGTCGGCGCCCTGGCGCGCAACGCCGGCGAGGCGGTCGGGGTATTCGCCGACGTCAAGGTGCTCAGCCCGATCCAGTCGGCGCTGCACATCGGCTACCCGTCGAGCATCAACGTCGACAACCTGATCCGCATCGAAGACCAGCTCGGCCAACTGAAGCCGCCGGCCTGGCCGAACCAGCTGTTCGGCGCCCCGGAGCCGACCAGGGTCGCCGAGGGCCGCGAGCTGTACCGGCAACATTGCTCCAGTTGCCACACGCCGCTGGACCGCAACGACCTGCGGACCCCGGTGAAGACCGTGCTCACCCACCTGCAGGCGCGCGGCGAGGTCGCGCCGATCGGTACCGACCCGTGGACCGCCTGCAACAGCATCGCCCAGCTGAAGACCGGCTACGTGCGCGGCAAGCCCTACCTGTCCTTCGTCGGCACCGGCCAGCGCGGTTTCTACGGCAAGCAGGCCTATGCGGTGGACGTGCTCCAGGAAGTGGTGGTCCAGGCCCTGGCCGCGCGCGGCCTGAGCGTCGCCCTGGGTGCCTTCCAGACCGCCGCCCTGGGCATCTTCGACGGGCAGTTGCCGCCGCTGATCAGTCCGGTGCCGGACAGCCCCGACGCCGACAGCGCCGAAGCGACCGCCGCGGACGCGCCAGGCGCCCTGCTCCTGGCCGAAAACGTCGCGGCCGGCAGCGACAAGGCCCAGCGCCTGGAGCAGTGCCTGGCGATGACCAGCGACCTGATGGCCTACAAGGCGCGCCCGCTGAACGGTATCTGGGCCAGCCCGCCCTACCTGCACAACGGCTCGGTGGCGACCCTCTACGACCTGCTGCTGCCGCCGGACCTGCGGCCGCGGACCTTCTATACCGGCAGCGTCGAGTTCGACCCGGTCAACGTCGGCTACATCACCGATGCCGGCGGCGCCAACCGCTTCCTCTTCGACAGCGGCAAGCCGGGCAACGCCAATGGCGGCCACGACTACGGCAACGCGCAGTTCAACGAGCAGCAGCGCCGCGCCCTGGTCGAGTACATGAAGACCCTCTGAAGCCCCTTGCGCGGCCGGCGCTCCCGGCCGCCTCCCTCCCTCAACCGGCGGCGACCCGCCGCGCGGTCTCGACGAAGCATTCGAACTGGGCGTCGCTGGCGCGAAGCCGCGAAGTCGGCGACACCGCCAGCCCCACCGGCAGGCGGAAACCTTCGTTGACCGCCGCCGGCAAGGCGGTGAAGGCCACCCCCGGATAGGCGAACTTGGTCAGCGACAACGGCAGGAAGGCGAAGCCGTCGCCGCTGGCGACCTGGGCCAGGAGAATGCTCAGGTCGTTCGGCCGCACGCTGCGCCGGGGCGCGAAGGCGGCGGCATCCATCGCATCGTTCATGAACTGGCTGTAGGCGGGAAACAGCGAGTCCTTCGGTACCAGCAGCGGCTCGCCGATCAGGTCGTTCAGCGACCAGTCGGGCGCCAGTCGCCGGTGCAGGGTTTCCGACAGGGCGATGACGTGCTCGTAGCTGCCGATCTCCATCAGCTCGTATTCGCGCACCACCTTCGGCGGCGCGCCGATGATCGCCGCGTCCAGGGACGACTCGCGGACCAGGCTGAGCAGGTCCAGCGATGGCGCCCAGGATGGCGAAACGGCGCTGCACACCCGCGCTTCCTTCAACTGCCGGGCCAGCTCGCCGGACCAGCCGGGATCGAGGTAGCGGCTGAAACCGATGTGCAACTGGCGGTCGTCGCCGTCGCCGATGTCGCGGGTCAGCGCCTTGGCCTCGGCGATGATCTTCACCGCGCGGCAATGCACCACCCTGCCCACCTCGGTCAGGCTCACCCCGGCCGGACCGCGGACGAACAGCGCCTCGCCGATGTGCACTTCGAGCGCCTGGATCTGCCGCGACAGCGACGGCTGCGAAACGTGCAGCACCTCGGCGGCCTGGCCGATGCTGCCGTACTCGGCGACACAGGCGAAATACATCAGCTGGCGCAGCGAAGGCATCGCCTTCGACCAGTTGATGATCGGGAAACTGGCATCGGTCACGGACATTGCGTACATACCCCTCGCTGGCAACACGGGTCGGATCGGCACGGGCAGGGAAACCCCGGGACGGCGCGACGAACGACCGCCGGCAGCCTGCTTCCGAAAGCCGTTTCGCGGCAGAAGAACGAAAGATAGGTAGCGGAGATGACAGGAAGCGCGACGTTCGGGGCCGGGACGCTCTTCATGGGCGGCGTCTTGTTCCCGCGCCGCCAGTATAGCCAGGCGGCATGGGGAACTGGCCATGCGGCACGGCACGGCCGCGGGCCACCCTCGCCGTTCGGATAGGTCCCCTTGCCAGGTCGGTCCGAAGCTGCCAGGGACCGTCGCAAGCGCTGCGCCGTGGGCACCGGCCACGAACTCAGACCACCTCGTCGGCAGCGGCTGAACCGCTTCGTCTTTTCGTGAACCGCTTCCGTGTCGGCGGAGCGCCAGGGGGTCTACGCTGAGTTTTTCAGGATCAGGAGTACCGCCATGCTGGATCACGACCTGACTGTCGCCCTGCTCTGCCGTCTCAACCAGAACCAGAGTGCCCTCGGCATGGCCCTGGAGGAGCTGGCGATCTGGGCGAAGCGCCATGAAGGCGGCGAAACCTACGATGTCGTCATGAACCACCTGCAGACCCTGGAGCGCAATGCCGACTTCGTCGCCGAGGCCATCGTCGTCCTGATGGCGGATCGCTGAAGCGCGCCGGACCCGTACGAGCGGACGAGCCTGCGCGGTGCCCTGGGCACGGTGCGTAGTAAAATCTTCAAGATTTTTCTTACAAGGCAATAGGACTCGTCCAAGTTACCTCGCCCATAGCTCCCGGTACCCTCGCCCGTTACACCTTCCAAGCACCAACGGGATCTCCAGGGCTTATGCTTCTTCGAACCATCAGTGTGGAAACTGCCGAGCAGACGGAACTGAATGCGGCCTTGTTGTGTGGTTTCGCCATTCCCGCCAGCGACCGCAACTTCATCGCCTACAGCCTCAACGAACAGGTCGACGAAACCGATTCGCGCGTCTACATCGCCTCCCTGTTCAAGACCGACGACGGCTTCCGCCTGGGCCGCCTCGACACCGACGAGGCCTGCGAGGCGGCCATCCAGGTGTTCCGCCAGCTCGTCCGCGAAGCCACCACCGGCAACCGCCGGACCAGCGACCTGGCCTACCACCTCATCGACCTGCAGGACGCGGCCATCGCCCCCTCGCGGCGGGAAGAACACCGCTCCCTGGTGCTCGAGCGCGAGTGGGTGATGAAGCTCGTCACCTTCGAGTCCCCCCATGGCTACGGCCCCGCCCTGGATGGCGAGGAACCCTGCGCGGACGTCCCGCCGCTCGTCCATGAGGCCCTTTTCGAAGACGCCGCTCCCGATGTCTTCGCCGCGGACGATGCGGACGAGGCCACGGACGGGCCGGCGGAGCCCATCGACGAGCCCGAGGCGGCGGAAGACGAAACCGTCACCGAGGCCGGCTGCGCCGAGCCCGAGCCGCGGCCGGAGGCGGAAACGGCAGCACCCGAGGGTCGGGCGCCAGCCGAGTTCGCGACGAAAGCGGAGCAGTCCGCCAAGGTAGCGGATGCCGAGGCCATCGGCGCCTTCGTCGACAACGCCAGTCATCTTCGCGAGGAGCTTGCCGACCTGGCGCAGCTGCTCCACCCCGCGCTGCACGCCGCCGACGCCACGGGCAGCGCCAACCTTCCGTCTCCAGACGCCGCCGAGGAATCCTCCATGCCCCCGAGCCCCTCCCCCCTCGCCGCACCCGCGCCGGAACCGGTATCGGCCAGGGTCCCCAGCCTGTCGCTGCGCCTCCGGGTGCCGCCCGCACGCCTGGCCGGCGCCGAGGGCGAGGCCGACGCCAGAGAGGCGCCCACCCAGGCCGCCGCCGTCATTCGCCAACCCGAGGATGAAGCCCACGTGGATACGGATACCGCGCTCGATATCGGCAACGATACCGAGCATCTGCTACAGGACGTGCAGGGCACCCTGGCCGACCTCGCCGGCATGGCCCAGCAACTGAGCCAGCAGAAGCAGGAAGCGCTCAAGCAGCAGGAGTCGCTGGAGTCGCTCCAGACGCAATTGCACGAGAAGGAGCGGCAATTGCAGGAAAAGGAAAAGCAGCTCCGCCAGTGGCACAAGCGCCTGCAGGACGACCGCCAGGCACTGGAGCGGGAAACCGAGCAAAGCAACCGTCTCCTGGCCGAGCGCAGCGCGGCCCTGCAACAACTCGCGGAAAGCGTCGAAGCCCGCGAGCGCAGCAGCGCGCGGCGAGCCGAGGTACTGCAGATCGAGCAGGAACGCCTCGAAGAGTTGCGCAGCCAGCAGAACCTGCGCCAGGCCGAACTGGAAAAGCGCGAAGCCAGCGTCCAGCAGCGCAGCCTGGAACTCGGCGAGCGCTTCAAGAAGCTGGAAAGCGCCCGCGAGAAGCTGGCGCAGATCGTCAAGGGTTTCAACGAGACCGTACAGTTCAATACCGCTCTGCACGCCATCAGTCATACCGGGTTGAAACGCCAGGAAGAGAGCGCAGCCGAACTGGAATAAGGTTCTCCTCCGGCAAAAGGGCGCGGCGCCGATACTGGCCCGCGCCCTTTTTCATTCGCCCAGCCGCGCCCGGCCGCTCGCCCTCGGGACGCGGTGCCGCCGGCCAGTTCACCGGTGCGCAGAGCAGTTGTGCGCCGGACAGCGCCGGCAGGCGCACCCATTCGGGAAACTCCAGGTCGTAGCAGACCATCACCGCGATTCGCCCGAAGCGGGTGGCGACCACCGGCGCTGGCCCTGGCACAAGGCCATGGGAAGGACGGAGTGTCGGCAAGCGAAGACGGGAAGGGAATCAGTCAGGTCAAATAATCAGTTGAGCATTCTCTGAACCATACGCAGGGCGTTCGCTGAACCGAGGGCCGCTGAGGCTCCGCGTGGTCTCTTCTGCCCCCGCTCAAGGGCGGCGCGCAGCATGGCCCTCGGCGGAAACCTGTGGCGCCTGGGTCTGCCCCGCCTCGCGCGCCAGCAGGTCGCGCAGGCCCTGCGCATCCAGCGGCCGGCTGAGCAGGAATCCTTGCAGTTCGTGGCATTGCTCGTCGCGCAGGATATGCATCTGCCCTTCGGTCTCCACCCCCTCGGCGGTGACCCGCAGGTTCAGGGCGTTGCCGAGATTGATGATGGCCTGCACGATCGAACGGTCGCGCCCGGTCTTCTCCATGCTGGCGACGAAGCGCTTGTCGATCTTGATGCTGTCGAAGGGATAGGTGCGCAGGTAGCCGAGCGAGGAATAGCCGGTACCGAAGTCGTCCATGTTGAGGCGGACGCCCAGTTCCTTGAGGGCCGTCATGGTCCGCAGCGCGCCGTCGACATCGTTGAGCATGACGTTCTCGGTCACCTCCAGCTCTAGCCGGCGGGCATCCAGGTGGGCCAGGCGCAGCGCCTCGCGCACCTGCCAGACGATATCGCCGGTCATGAACTGCGCCGGCGACACGTTCACCGAGACCATCACCTCGCCCGGCCAGGAGGCGGCGGTGGCGCAAGCCTCGCGCAGCACCCAGTTGCCGATCTGCACGATCAGGTCGCTTTCTTCCGCCAGGCCGATGAACTCGTCCGGGCCGATCAGCCCGCGGTGCGGATGGTTCCAGCGGATCAACGCCTCCGCCGAGGCGATCGTCTGTTCCTGCGCCAGGAAGCGCGGCTGGTAGTACAACTCGAACTCGCCGTTCTGCAAGGCGGCGCGCAACTCGGTCTCGCGCAGCTTCTTCTCGGCGAGATGGGAGTCCATCGCTTCCAAGTAGAAACGCCAGGTATTGCGCCCCGCGGCCTTGGCCTCGTACATCGCCACGTCGGCGCAACGCAGCAGGCCGCGCGGATCGCCGCCGTGCTCCGGCGCCAGGGCCACGCCGATGCTGGCGCCGACATGGAAGCTGTGCCCTTCGTAGGCGATCTCGCGGTTGATCACGTCGATCAGCCGGCTACAGAACTTCTCGATTTCCAGCTTCGACGACACGTGGGTACTGACCACCACGAACTCGTCGCCGCCGAGCCGGGCAACCATGTCCTGGTCGCGGGTCGAGGCGCGCAGCCGTTCGGCGATGGCGTAGAGCACCGCATCGCCGGCGGGATGGCCATGCTGGTCGTTGATCGGCTTGAAGCGGTCGAGGTCGAGCATCAGTACCGCTACCGGCGACTTGCCAGCCTTTTCCGCCAGCAGGCGTTCGAGGAACTGGAACAGCTTGTTGCGGTTCGGCAGGCCGGTCAGGGCATCGTGCAGGGACAAATGCTGGATCTTCGCATGGGCTTCGACTTCGTCGGTGATGTCGGCCGCCGTGCCGCGATAGCCGCTGGCGACGCCGTTGCGGATCGCGCTGGCGCTCAGCTTGCCGACCCGCGCCTGGCCCTGGCTGTCGCGGAAAGCGCAGACCAGGCTGGACGGCGCACCGGCATCGGGCAGCCCTTCCAGCCACTTGACGATGTTCACCGTATCGCTATCCAGCAACTCGTCCAGCCGCCGCCCGATCCAGGCCTCCGGCTGGTAGCCGGTGACGTCGCGGAAGCGCACGGAGAGATAGGTGAAGACGAAATGCCCGTCGACTTCCCAGATCCAGTCCGAGGCCGCCTCGGCTATCGACTTGAAACGTTCCTCGCTGGCCAGCAGGGCCTGGTTGCTGCGTTTCAGGACCTTCTGCTGGCGATCCACCGCGCGAGCGTTGAGCACGGCGCTGCGGCTCAGCCAGAACAGCAGCCCGGCGGCGAGCACGAAGATTCCCAGCAGCGGCAACGCGGTCTCCCGCAGCATGGCGCTACCCGGACGCGACGACACCCAGGCCAGGCGATGGGGAGTGCCCTCCAGGGCAAGGCTTTCCTTGTCGCCCGCCGCGCCGCCGGCCAGCAGGTGCAGGTTGGCGATGCCGTAGTCGCCGCCGAGCTTGGCCAGCTTCGCCGGGGTCAGCCGGTCGACGAAGACCATCACCGAGGCCTTGTCCAGGTCGATGGGCGCATGATCGCTGGTGGGCTTGATCGCCGAAGCGACCAGGATCGCCGGTGCGCCGTCGAAGTCGACGTAGCGGCTGATCGCCGCCTCGTCCACCGCGGCACGGCGGGCGGCGCTGAGGATGTCTCCGGCATCGGCGCCCAGCGAGTCGGCCAGCGAGCGCTCGGACAGCTCGCCCTCGAGCATGGCGTAGCGAGTGCCACGGTCGTCGATGACGAAGACGCCGTCGTAGCCGTTGGTGGTGTAGAGCACCGAGCCGAGGTTGTTCTTGGTAAAGGCCCAGTCCACGTCGACCCGGTTTCCCAGATAGACGTAGGCGTCGGTCCAGAACGAATAGGTGGTGGAGAACTGCTCGGAATTTTCCCGGCGATTCTGCAGCGCCTTTTCCACGTAGAAATGGCTCTGCTCGATGGCGATGTCGTCCTGCTGCCTGGCGATGTGCAGGATCGCCCAGCCGCATGCACCGAGGGCGAGGAAAAGGGCGGCCAGGAACATTAGGAGATGCTTGGAGACCTGGGAGACTGCGGTACCGCTGGCAATCGCTGAAGCAAGCATCGATTCGCCATCCTTGTGACCGTATAGGTGCGGGCCTTGGTCACTGTCTTATAGTTAAGCATCCAGGGGGCGTCAAAAAACCCGCTTGGCAAGCGCATCGGCGCCGGAGATGCGGCTGCCGCTCCCGGAAAGGCGCGCGCCGCCGCTGGCCTCGGCGGCGCGCGGCGGCTCTCAGCGGCCCTGCCTGGCGACGATCGCCTCGGCCACGCTGGCCGGTACCTCGGCATAGCGGACGAACTCCATCGAGTAGCTCGCGCGCCCCTGGGACATCGAGCGCACGTCGGTGGCATAGCCGAACATTTCGCCCAGCGGGACCTCGGCACGGATCACCTTGCCCGCCGGGGTATCCTCCATGCCCTGGATCAGGCCACGCCGGCGGTTGAGGTCGCCCATCACGTCGCCCATGTAGTCCTCCGGGGTCACCACCTCGACCTTCATCACCGGCTCCAGGAGCACCGCTCCGCCCTTCTGCGAGAGTTGCTTGGTGGCCATCGAGGCGGCGATCTTGAACGCCATCTCGCTGGAGTCGACATCATGGTAGGAGCCGTCGTACACCGTCGCCTTCAGGCCGATCAGCGGGTAGCCGGCGAGCACACCGTTCTGCATCTGGTCCTCGATGCCCTTCTGGATCGCCGGGATGAACTCGCGGGGAATCACCCCGCCGACCACCTCGTTGTGGAACTCCAAGCCTTCCTGCCCCTCGTCGGCCGGAGCGAAGCGGATCCAGCAATGGCCGAACTGGCCGCGGCCGCCGGACTGGCGGACGAACTTGCCCTCGATCTCGCAGGTGTTGCGGATGGTCTCGCGATAGGCCACCTGCGGCTTGCCGATATTGGCTTCGACGCCGAACTCGCGGCGCATGCGGTCGACGATGATGTCCAGGTGCAACTCGCCCATCCCGGAAATGATGGTTTGCGCGGTCTCCTCGTCGGTCTTCACGCGGAACGACGGGTCTTCCTGGGCCAGCTTGCTCAGGGCGATGCCCATCTTCTCCTGGTCGGCCTTGGTCTTCGGTTCCACCGCCACCGAGATCACCGGATCGGGGAAGTCCATGCGTTCGAGGATGATCGGCTTGTCGATGGCGCACAGGGTGTCGCCGGTGGTCACGTCCTTCATGCCGATCAGCGCGGCGATGTCGCCGGCGCGCACTTCCTTGATCTCGTCGCGCTGGTTGGCGTGCATCTGCACCATCCGCCCGACCCGCTCCTTCTTGCCTTTCACCGAGTTGAGCACCGCATCGCCGGAAGTCAGCACCCCGGAATACACACGGGCGAAGGTCAGGGTGCCGACGAAGGGGTCGGTGGCGATCTTGAACGCCAGCGCCGAGAACGGCTCGTCGTCGTCCGCATGGCGCTCGTCGTGCTTCTCTTCGTCGTCCGGGTCGGTGCCCCTGATCGCCGGGATTTCCGACGGAGCCGGGAGATAGTCGATCACCGCGTCGAGCACCAGAGGCACGCCCTTGTTCTTGAACGAGGAGCCGAGCACCGCCGGTACGATCTGGTTGGCCAGGGTCCGCTGGCGCAGCCCGGCCTTGATCTCCTCGATGCTCAGTTCCTCGCCTTCCAGATACTTGTTCATCAGTTCGTCGTTGGCCTCGGCGGCGGCCTCGACCATGTGCGCCCGCCACTCCTCGGCCAGCGCCCGCAACTCCGCCGGGATCTCCTCCTCGCGGTAGCTGGTGCCCTGGTCGTCATCGTTCCAGTAGATGGCCTTCATCTTCACCAGGTCGATCTGCCCGCTGAAGTTTTCCTCCGCGCCGATCGCCAGCTGGATCGGCACCGGGACATGGCCCAGGCGTTGCTTGATCTGCGCGACCACGCGGAGGAAATCGGCGCCCTGGCGGTCCATCTTGTTCACGTAGGCCAGGCGCGGCACATGGTACTTGTTGGCCTGGCGCCAGACCGTCTCGGACTGCGGCTCGACCCCGTCGGCGCCGCTGAACACCACCACCGCGCCATCGAGCACGCGCAGCGAGCGCTCCACCTCGATGGTGAAGTCGACGTGGCCGGGGGTGTCGATGATGTTGAAGCGATAGCGGTGCGGGAACTGCTTGGTCGAGCCCTGCCAGAAGGCCGTGGTCGCCGCCGAGGTGATGGTGATGCCGCGCTCCTGCTCCTGGACCATCCAGTCCATGGTCGCCGCGCCGTCATGGACCTCGCCCATCTTGTGGTTGACGCCGGTGTAGAAGAGGATCCGCTCGGTCGTCGTGGTCTTGCCGGCGTCGACGTGGGCGACGATGCCGATGTTGCGATAAAGCTCGATGGGAGTGGTGCGAGCCATGATCTGCCCCTTGGGTGCTGCCCTGGATGATGGGAACGACTGCTGAAAGAAAAATGTAGCTGAAGAAAGGACGCCACAGCACCGCCGCGACGCCTGCTTTTCGACCTCGGCAGAGGGGACTGGTTCTGCCGCTCCGGCCCGCCGACGAAAGGCGCGACGGCCGGGCTTGTTCCCAGCGGACATAAACTCATGGCGCAAAGGTCTAAGCCGTCCCTGGAAAATCCCCCGGCTCGACGGACATCCCTGGACACACCGGAACAAGGGATGCCCCGACCATGCACCGATCGCTCCACACCGACCCGCCGCTGGGCGCCGCCCTGCTGCTGGCCCTGCAGCTCGCTCCCGGCAGCGCCGCCGCGGCGGAGGGACAGGCGCCTGTCGACCCGCCCACGGTCCAGTTGCAACGAATCGAGGTGACCGGTAGCGCGATCCGCCGGGTCGATGCGGAAACCGCGGTGCCGATCAGCGTCCTGCGCGCCGAGGAGCTGCGCCAACAGGGCGTGACCAGCACCGAGGAACTGATCGGCCGGCTTTCCGGCAACCAGGGCGTATACAACTCCAGTCGCTCGGTCGGCAGCGCCACCGGCGGCGCCTCGTTCGCCGACCTGCGCGGGATCGGCGCGAACAAGACCCTGGTGCTGCTCAACGGCCGGCGCCTGGCGAACAATGCCATCGACGGCTCCGCCGTGGATCTCAACACCATTCCCTTCGCCGCCATCGACCGGGTCGAGGTGCTGCGCGACGGCGCCTCCGCACTGTACGGCACCGATGCCATCGGCGGGGTGATCAACTTCATCACCCGCAAGAGCCTGAACGAAGGCCGCGTCGACAGCGGCTACGCCTCCCCCACCCACGACGGCGGCGGCAACCAGCGCAACGTCAGCGCTAGCTGGGGCTTCGGCGAGCTGGAGGAGGATCGCTTCAATGTCTTCGCGGTGGCCAACTACGACAAGCAGGAACGCCTCGGCGCCAAGGACCGCGGCTACACCTACAACTACCAGCCGGGACGCGGCCTCGACTACAGCTCCGGCACCGCCTTCCCCGGCAACTGGAGCCAGGGCGCCAACGCCAGCAATCCGCTGGCCGCCGGCGGTTGCAAGGGCGCCGACCTGATCCCGCGCAACGGCATCTGCCGGCAGAGCCTGTGGCGCTACCTCGACCTGGTGCCGGAAACCGAGAAGACCTCGGTGTTCAGCCGCGCCACCGGCAAGCTGGCCGACGAGCACAACGTCAGCCTGGAGTACTTCTGGTCGCGCAACGACAACGCTACCCAGGTCGGCCCAGGGACCCTCACCGGCCTGCAGATCGATCCCGGCACCGCCTTCTATCCCGGCAACGGCATCACTCCCGGTCCCGGCGGCTTCGTCCTCGACCCGAGCCGGCCGGTGGAGGTCAACTGGCGGCAGAGCGTGCTCGGGCCACGCCTGCAATCCTCGCAGAACACCGGCCAGCGCCTGCTGCTCGGCTTCGACGGCCGGTTCGCCGGCTGGGACTACGATATCGGCGCCTCGTACAACCAGAACAAGGTGGTCGACCATATCCACAGCGGCTACGTCGATGATCGCGCCGCCGCCCTCGGCATCGCCAACGGGACGCTGAACCCGTTCGGGCCGCAGACCGACGCCGGCCTCGCCTACCTCGGCAGCCATGCCCTGAGCGGCGACTTCCGTACCTCGGTCGGCCGCGTCAAGGGCCTGGACGCCCGCGCCAGCCGGGAGATCGGCGACTGGTTCGGCGCCGGGCCGGCGGCCCTGGCGCTGGGCGGCGAATTCCGCAAGGAGGCGTTCCACCAGGACATCCAGGACTTCGCCGGCAACGTGCAGAGCCTCGGCGTCGATCCCGCCGCCACGGTCAGCGGCGAGCGCAACCTGAAGGCGCAGTACGCCGAACTCAACGTGCCGGTGCTGGACAGCCTGGAACTCAGCGCGGCGATCCGCCACGACAAGTACAGCGACTTCGGCAGCACCAGCAATCCGAAATATTCGTTCCGCTTCCAGCCGTTCCGCCAGTTGGTCCTGCGCGGCGCCTACAGCGAAGGTTTCCGCGCGCCGTCGCTGTACGAACTGTACAACCCGACCTTCACCACCTATACCAGCGCCAACTACGACGACCCACGCCTGTGCGCCGGCGGCCAGCCGAGCCAGGGCGGCATCGCCAACCGCGACTGCGCCCAGCAGTTCTACAACGCCACCGGCGGCAACACCGACCTGCGACCGGAAACCGCGCGCAACGTTACCCTGGGCCTGGTCTACCAGCCGCTGCGCGACCTTTCCGTCGGCCTGGACTTCTGGTGGATCAGGATCGCCAACCAGATCGCCGAGTTTCCCGAAGCGGCGATCTTCGCCGACCCGCAGGCCTACGCCGGACGCATCGTGCGCAAGGCCGACGGCTCGATCGATCACGTCGTCACCGGACTGGCCAACCTCGGCAAGGTAAAGACCAGCGGCGTCGACCTGAGCCTCGATTATCGTTTCCCGGCCAGCCGCTACGGGCAGTTCGGGCTCGACCTGCAAGGCACCTACGTGTCCCGCTACGACTTCCAGCAGCAGATCGGCGGCCAGTACCTGGACAACGTCGGCGACTTCCAGGGCGTCGGCGTGATCGCCCGCTGGAAGCACGTCGCCAACGCCACCTGGAGCCGCGACGCCTGGCAGGCCACCCTGAGCAACCGCTACACCAGCGGCTACAACGACTACGATCGCGCCAGCCACGGCAGGGTCGGCTCGTGGAACCTCTGGGACCTGGCCGGCAGCTACCGCCTCAGCCACGCGCTGGGGCTGACCCTCGGGGTGAAGAACCTGTTCGACCGCGAACCGCCGTTCAGCAACCAGACCTACACCTTCCAGAGCGGCTACGACCCGCGCTACACCGATCCCTACGGGCGCATCCTGTTCGGCCGCCTCAGCTACAGCTTCTGATGCCGGCGCGGGCGCCCGGCCGGTATGGCCGGCAAGCCCGTCGACGGCTGTCCAGCTACCAGATCCGGTAGCCCTGCCAGATTTCGCAGGCGACCAGATCTGGCAGGTTGTTGGGCTCCCGGTGCCATGCAACCTATTACGCCTCTCGCCCCCCACCCGTTCGCGCAAGAGGACACCGCATGATCATTCTCGGGATCACCAACAACGACCTGGCCGGCGCCTGCCTGGTGCGCGACGGCGGGATCGTCGCCGCCGCCAGCGAGGAGCGCTTCACCCGCCAGAAGGACCACAAGGCCTGGCCGAGCCGCTCCATCGACTATGTGCTCGGCGAGGCCGGCATCGACCTGGCCGACATCGACCGCATCGCCTACGGCTGGAACGCCGGGTTCGACGCCGGGCGGCACCTCGACCTCTACCTGGACCGGGTCCTCGAGGAAGCCCGCGAGCGTCCCGAAGGCCTGCCGCACCTGCGCAAGCGGATCGCCGACGAGATGGCCAACGACAAGGCCAAGCGCGGCGAATTCGATGCCTTCGTCCGCGCCAACGGCCTGCGCGGCAAGGTCGAGTACATCGACCATCACGAATGCCACGCCCTCGGCGCGTTCGTCTGCTCGCCGTTCGACGAGGCGCTGACCCTCACCTGCGACGGCCGCGGCGACTTCCAGTCGCTCACCGTCACCCACTACCGCGCCGACGGCGGCGAGACGGTCCTGCAACGCGAGACCAGCGTCGACAGCCTGGGCTACTTCTACGGGCGCATCACCCGCCTGCTCGGCTTCAAGCCGAACCGCCACGAAGGCAAGATCACCGGCCTGGCGGCGTTCGGCGACGCGGAAAAGCTGCTGCCGCTGATGAACGACATGATCCGCCTGGAGAACGGCCGCCTGCGCGCCCGCTGCGGCGAACTGTACCTGCCCTCCTACGACGGCTACAGCGATCCGCTGCTGCAACGCTGCGCGGCGGAACGCCCGGCGGATGTCGCCGCCGCCGCGCAACGGCACTCCGAAGACCTGCTGGTGGCCATCGCCCGGCAGCACGTGGCGCGCACCGGTTGCGCCAACCTGTGCCTGGCCGGCGGGGTGTTCGGCAACGTCAAGCTGAACCAGCGCCTGCGCGAGATCCCCGGGGTCCGCGATGTCTACGTGCTGCCCTGCATGGGCGACGGCGGCCTGGCCCTGGCCGCGGCGGTGGCGGTGGCCTATCGCGAGAACGGTACGCGCTTCCCGGCGCCGAGCATGGCCCTCGGGCCGGACGCGCGCAGCGCCGCGCAGAATGCCGAGCTGATCGCCAGCCAGTACCCGCAGCTGGCCTACAGCCGGCCGGCCAACCTGATCGAGACGCTGGTCGAAGCGCTGCGGGAAAACCAGGTGCTGGGCATGTTCAAGGGCCGCATGGAGTTCGGTCCGCGCGCCTTGTGCAACCGCAGCATCGTCTACCATCCCGGCGATGCCAGCGCCAACGACTGGCTCAACCAGCGCATGGAACGCACCGAGTTCATGCCATTCGCCCCGGTCACCGCGGTAGAACACGCCGAGGCTTGCTACGTTGGCTGGCGTGAAGACCAGGTGGCGGCCGACTACATGACCATGACCTACGACTGCCATGCGGATTTCCGCGAGCGCTGCCCAGCGGTGGTGCATGTCGACGGCACCGCGCGGCCACAGATCATCCGGCCGCAGGCCGATCCGTTCATGCACGCCCTGCTGCATGCCTGGCATGCCCGCAGCGGCCAGCCGGCACTGATCAACACCTCCTTCAACCGCCACGAGGAACCGATCGTCTGCGCCCCGCAGGACGCCCTCGGCGCGCTGGAGGACGGCATGGTCGACCTGGTGGTGCTGGGCGAGTCCCTGCTGGTCTGGCGCAAGGGCGAGAACGCCTTCGCCAGGGCGCGCTTCGAGTGAGGCGCAAACCGCAGCGAACCGGCACGGCGACGCGGGAACCGGCATGTACCTGATCTTTTCCGGCTACTTCGCCGCCGAGGGGCTGATCTATCCGTTCTGGCCGACCTGGCTGGCCAGCCTGGGCTTCGGCGCCAGCCAGATCGGCCTGTTGATCGCCGCGGCCTACTGGCCGCAGGTGATCGCCGGGGTGGCGCTGACCTACGTGGCCGACTGGCGCATCGACCAGTTGCGCCTGGCGACCCTGCTGGCGGCCCTGGCCGGCGCCTGCGCCCTGCTGTTCCAGCTGGCCGAGGGCCTGCCGCTGTTCATCGCCCTGAGCGTGCTCTACGGCGCGTTCTGGACCAGCGTGCTGCCGCTCACCGAGTCCTACCTGCTCAAGCGCGACAAGGCCGCCCTGCAGAACTACGGGCGGGTACGCGCGGTCGGTTCGCTGGCCTTCATCCTCACCGCGACCCTGGGCGGCCTGCTGCTCGGTCGGTTCGGCCAGCAACTGGTGCCCGCCCTGGTCGGCCTGACGATGCTGCTCACCGCGCTGGCCTGCCTGTTCCTCCGTCGCCGCAGCCTGCGCCGTCCGGACTCGCCGCTGCCGGGCGCCAGGCGCCGTCCCGACCTGCGCGGGATCCTCCGGCAACGCCCCCTGCTGCTGGCCATCGCCGCGGCGGGAATGATCCAGCTGAGCCACTCGCTGTACTTCACCACCGCCTCGCTGGGCTGGCAGGCGCTGGGCTACTCGTCGTTCTCGGTCGGCGCCTTCTGGGGCCTGGCGGTGATCGCCGAGATCAGCTTCTTCGCCGTCTCCAACCGCATCCTGGACCGCCACCCGGCGCTCCAGGTGATGCTCTTCTCCAGCCTTTGCGCGGCGCTGCGCTGGGGCCTGCTGGCCGGCAGCGAACATCTCGCCGCGATCCTCCTCGGCCAGTGCCTGCACGCCCTCAGCTTCGCCGCCTACCACGCCGCGGTGATGCGCTACATCCGCGACCACGCGCCGGAAAGCGCGCGGGTACTGACCCAGGGGATCTACTACTCTCTGGCGGTAGCGCTGCCCATGGGCCTCGCCAGTCCGGCCGCCGGCTGGCTGTACGAAGGCCTGCCGCAGTGGTCCTATCTGATCATGGCGCTGTTCGCCCTCGGCGGCGCGGTCCTGGTCTGGCTTGCCCTACAGAGTGCCCGAGATGCATCGACTAGCGTTTTCAGCCGTTCTGTTTGACATGGACGGCGTCCTGATCAGCTCCCGCGAAGCCATCGCCGCGGCCTGGAGCCGGGTTGCCGGCGAACAGGGCGTGGCGCTCGGCCCGGACTGCCTGCGCGACCACGTGCACGGTCGTCCGGGCGGCTACACCCTGGACTATCTGTTCGGCCACCTGCCGATGGAGCGCCGGCGGATCCTCAAGCAACGGGTCGATGCGCTGGAGGAAGGCGCCGACTGTCCCCTGCTGCCCGGCGTCGCCGCGGTGATCCGCCAGCTGCGTTGGCTGGACGTGCCCTTGGCGCTGGTCACCAGCAGTTGGCCGGCACGCATCGACCACGTGCTGCGCCAGCACGACCTGCAGGCGGCGTTCCGCACCCTGGTCAGCCGCGACGACGTGGTCAACGGCAAGCCGGCTCCGGATGGCTATCGCCTGGCCGCGGCCAGGCTCGGCGTGGCACCGTCGCGCTGCCTGGTGTTCGAAGACTCCCTCAGCGGCGTGCAGGCCGCCTGCGCCGCCGGCGCGACCTGCGTGGCGATCGGCGAGGAGAGCGGCCTGCTCGCCGCCGGCGCGCGCTGGTCGGTCCGGGATTTCCGCGAGCTGCGGATCGTCCGCGAAGACGACCGGCTGTACTGCCAGCATCGGCACCCCGCCACGACCGACAGCGAGAGGAGCGTTGGCGTCCCATGAGCCCGACCCTGCAAGATGCCCGGCTGCTCTGGGACTTCCTCGGCCAGGGCCGCTGCCATGTGCCCTGCGAACTGCTGGTGGTATGCGGCTCCTACGACCTGCGGGTCTGCGACCACGCCTGCGAACTGCTCGAACGCGGCCTCGCCGAACGCCTGCTGTTCACCGGCAACACCGGGCACTGGACGCGCCATCTCTGGGTCGAGCCGGAAGCCGAGCTGTTCGCCCGCCACGCCAGGGCACGCGGGGTAAGCGACAGCCTCATCGTGATCGAGCCGCGGGCGACCAACTTCGCCGAGAACATCGCCTTCGCCCGCGAGCTGTTCCCCGACCTGCGCCGCGCGACCTTCGTCACCAAGCCCAACTCGATCCGCCGCGTGGCGCTGACCCTGCCGGTCCGCTGGCCGGGGCTGGAGGGACACGTGGATGCGCCCGACTACGCATTTCCCGACGGCATCTCGAACCTGGTCGGCGTACTCGGGGTGATCGACGAGATGGTTGGCGACCTCGACCGCATCATGCGTTACCCGGCGCTGGGCTTCCAGGTCGCCTGCCCGATCCCGGCGCAGGTCATGGACGCCTGGGAACGCCTGGTGGCGCGGGGTTTCGACCGCCACCTGGTGAACCCGCCGCGCTGAGCTGACAGCTCTGTAATCTTCCCCACAGCTTGCCGACAGGCGCGCGCCGCTAGGGTGTCCGCATCGCCGCACCGCCCTGGCGGGGCCGCGACCTCCCGGCTGCGCAGGCTCGCGCAGTCCGTCCTGCCACCTGCGTGGAAACCAGCGGATGCACAGAACTTCGCGACGCACCTTCGTCAAAGGCCTCGCCGCCACCGGTCTGCTCGGCGGACTGGGTCTCTGGCGCGCCCCGGCCTGGGCCCTGGCCGGGCCGGGCCAGCAGAACCTGCTCGCCGGCGACAGTTTCGACCTGTTCATCGGCGAGACCCCGGTGAACCTCAGCGGCTCGCCGGCCACCGCCATGACCATCAACGGTTCGCTGCCCGGCCCGACCCTGCGCTGGCGCGAAGGCGACAGCGTGACCCTGCGGGTGCGCAACCGCCTCGCCGAGGACACCTCGATCCACTGGCACGGCATCATCCTGCCGGCCAACATGGATGGCGTGCCGGGCCTCAGCTTCGAGGGCATCGCTCCCGGCGGTCTCTACGAATACCGCTTCAAGGTCCGGCAGAACGGCACCTACTGGTACCACAGCCACTCGGGGCTACAGGAGCAGGCCGGGGTCTACGGCGCCCTGGTGATCGACGCCCGCGAGCCGGAACCGTTCAGCTACGACCGCGACTACGTGGTGCTGCTCAGCGACTGGTCGGACGAGAAGCCGCAGCGCATCCTCGCCAAGCTGAAGAAGCAGTCCGACTACTACAACTTCCACAAGCGCACCGTCGGCGACTTCATCGACGACGTCAGCGCCAACGGCTGGGCCGCGACCCTGGCCGACCGCAAGATGTGGGCCGAGATGAAGATGAGTCCCACCGATCTCGCCGACGTCAGCGGCTACACCTATACCTACCTGCTCAACGGACAGCCGCCGGACGGCAACTGGACCGGCCTGTTCCGCCCCGGCGAAAAGCTCCGCCTGCGCTTCGTCAACGCCTCGGCGATGAGCTATTTCGACGTCCGCATTCCCGGCCTGAAGATGACCGTGGTGGCCGCCGACGGACAGCACGTCGAGCCGGTCAGCGTCGACGAGTTGCGCATCGCCGTGGCCGAGACCTACGACGTGATCGTCGAGCCGGGCGGCGAGCGCGCCTATACCCTCTTCGCCCAGTCCATGGACCGCAGCGGCTACGCCCGCGGCACCCTGGCGCTGGCCGAAGGGCTTAGCGCGCCGGTGCCGACGCCCGATCCGCGCCCGCTGATCGGCATGGACGACATGGGCATGGGCGGCATGGACCACGGCGCCATGGGGCATGGCGCGGCGACGAGGCCCGCCAGCGAGATGGACCATTCGAAGATGTCGGGCATGGACATGAACGGCATGGACCACTCGAAGATGGCCGGCATGGACATGAGCGACATGGACCACTCCAAGATGGCCGGCATGGACCACTCCAGGATGGGCATGGACACCATGCCGATGCAGTCCCATCCGGCTTCGGAGGACGGCAACCCGCTGGTCGACATGCAGACCATGACGCCGACACCGAAGCTCGCCGACCCCGGCCTCGGCCTGCGCGACAACGGGCGGCGGGTGCTGACCTACGCCGACCTGCGCAGCCGCTTCGCCGACCCGGACGGCCGCGAGCCGGGGCGCACCATCGAGCTGCACCTGACCGGGCACATGGAGAAGTTCGCCTGGTCCTTCGACGGCATCAAGTTCTCCGACGCCGAGCCGCTGCGCCTGACCTACGGCGAGCGCCTGCGGATCGTCCTGGTCAATGACACCATGATGACCCACCCGATCCACCTGCACGGCATGTGGAGCGACCTGGAGGACGAGCAAGGCAACTTCCTGGTGCGCAAGCACACCATCGACATGCCGCCGGGCACCCGCCGCAGCTACCGGGTCACCGCCGACGCCCTGGGGCGCTGGGCCTACCACTGCCACCTGCTGTTCCACATGGAGATGGGCATGTTCCGCGAAGTGCGGGTAGACGAAGGAGACAACGCATGAGCCGCCAGCCGAAACCCGCCCGCCTGGCCGGCGGTGCCCTCGCCCTGGGTCTGCTGCTGGGCCTGCCGAATCCCGTCGAGGCCGCGCAGGACAATGGCATGGAGCACTCGGCCATGGACCACGGCGCGATGCCTGGCATGGACCACGGCCAGAGGACCTCCGCCCCGGCGAAACCCATGGACCACCAGGGGATGGGGCATGGCCGGATGCCGGGGATGGACCACGGCGCCGCATCGCCCGCCCCGGCACAGCCCATGGAGCACCAGGGAATGGACCATGGCCGGATGCCGGGGATGAGCCACGCTGCGCGGCAACCTCCGGGGCAGGCCGCGCCCAGCCAGAGCCGTACGCCGATCCCGGTGCCGACCGAGGCCGACCGCCGTGCCGCCTTTCCGCCGCTGGAGGGGCACAAGGTGCACGACAGCGCGCTGAACAGCTTCTTCCTGCTCGACCAGTTGGAATACCAGGACGCCGACGACGGCAGCGCGCTGGCCTGGGACGCCAGCGGCTGGATCGGCGGCGACATCAACCGCCTGTGGCTGCGCAGCGAAGGCGAACGGCTCGACGGCAAGACCGAGGACGCCGAGGTCCAGGCGCTGTTCGGGCACGCCATCGGTCCCTGGTGGGACCTGGTCGCCGGCGTGCGCCAGGATTTCAAGCCCGGCTCGCCGCAGACCTGGGCGGCGTTCGGCGTGCAGGGCCTGGCGCTCTACGACTTCGAGGCGGAAGTCACCGCCTTCCTCGGCGAGAACGGCCAGAGCGCGCTGCGCCTGGAGGGCGAGTACGACATCCTGTTGACCAACCGGCTGATCCTCCAGCCCAGCGCCGAGGTCAACCTGTACGGCAGGAACGATCCCGCCCGCGGCATCGGTTCGGGCCTTGCCGATAGCGAGCTGGGCCTGCGCCTGCGCTATGAGATCCGTCGCGAGTTCGCGCCCTACATCGGGGTGACCTGGAACCGCTCCTACGGCAACAGCGCCGACCTGGCCCGCGCCGAGGGCGAGGACGACGACGAGGCGCGCTTCGTCGCCGGTATCCGCATGTGGTTCTGAACGCGATCGCGGCCAGCCGCTAGCGGTAGCCGTCAAGCAACGGCGAATCGTCGATGAGGTCGCAGCGTTCCAGCGCTGGCAGGTTGCACGGCCGGTAGTCGGGGCATTCGTCCAGCCGCCGCTGCACCGAACGGTGCAGCTTGACCCGGGTTTCCTGCCCGACCGGTTCCAGCGGCCGCGAGCGCGGCCGGCCACGCGACCAGCGCCAGGCGCGGTTGCCGCTGCGGCGGTCCCAGACCAGCAGCGGCAGCCACTCGGCCAGGCGCCAGGGCCGGGTCATCACCGGCAGGATCGGCGCGGTCGGGTCCGGGCCCTGCTTCGAACGTGCGCGCAACTGGTCGCGGCTGCGCGCCGGGTCGACATGCAGGCCGGCCTCCAGCGCCTCGCCGAGCATCCAGGTAAAGGCCACCAGAGCCAGCCGCGAGTCCTTCGGCGCATAGCCACCGCCGACATCGGAGTGCATGCCGGGGAACCACACCTGCAACACGTCGGACTTGCGGTCCTTCTCGCCGAACCAGAGGTTCTGCCGGAAGAAGCAGCGGCATTCGTCGATGGCCAGGGCCTGGCGGACCACGTCGACCATTTCGTTGTTCGAGGAATACGGCACGGTCAGCGGGTCGTAGACCCAGCCCACCGAGGTCACGGTGTCGAACAGGCCGAGGAAGTGCACCTTCACCTGCCGGCCGAAGACCTTGCGGAAGCGTCCCAGCAGGCCGAAGTCCGGCCCGCGGCGACGCGTGCCGGCCCGCTTGTCTTCGTCGCGGGGCGGCATGCGGGTGGTGAGCAGGGTCCAGGCGTAGTCGAAGAGGTGTGGCTGGTGCGCATCGATCAGGCCCACCGCACGCAGCATCGCGGCCAGCACGCGCACCGCGTAGGCGCCGCGGGAAAAGCCGAAGAGGAATATCTGGTCGCCGGGCCGGTAGTGCTCGGCGAGGAAGCGATAGGCGCCCTCGACGTTGCGCTTGAGCCCCCAGCCGAAGGCCAGGCCGGCGATCCGCGAGGGAAACTTCTGCCACTCGAACAGGGTTTCCTTCAGGCCGAAGGTGCCGACGCCCTGGTCGTAGTAGGCCAGCACCCTGCGCGGATCGCGCGACAGCGAACGGTACAGGCGCACCACGTTGGTCGGCTGGTCGCCGAAGCGGTTCGAGGTTCCGTCGATGCAGACCACCAACTGGCGCGGCGCGTCGTTGTCCTGGGCGCTGCCGGCAGGCGGCAAGGCGGAATCGGGGGAGAGATCGTCCATTGGGCTCACGCAGGCAAAGCCTGACTTCCGTCGGCGGTGGATGGGAATGGCGACGCATGATACCCAACCTGGATGATCCGCCAAGCGCGCATTGCCGGGAAATGACGGCAAAGACGAAAAGCCCCTGGAGCCGCAGGGCGGATAACCGCTTCGCGGTTATCCGCAGCCCCTGGCTTCGGCGAGGGCGGGTCGAGCCGGCCGCTCAGCCTGCCCTGGATACCCCGAGGAACGGCTGCCACGCCGGCGCGCCACTATCCGCCGCGGCCTTGAGGGCGGTCACCGCCGCGTCGACGTCGGCCTCGCGGGTGTAGCGACCGAGGCTCAGGCGCACGCTGCGGCCGGCGCTGGCGGCGTCGTGGCCGAGGGCGAGAAGCACATGGGACGGCGCCGGCCGCGCCGAGTTGCAGGCCGAGGTGCTGGACACCGCCAGGCTGGACTCCAGCGCCTGGGGGACGAAGGCCGGGTTGTCGAAGGTCAGGTTCAGGGTATGCGCGATGCGTGCGTCGGCGCTGCCGTTCAGGCGCCAGCCGTCGATCTGCGCCAGCCCCTCCAGCAGACGCCGCTGGAGTCCGGCGATGCGCCTGCCCTCCTCCTCGAAAAGCTCGCCGGCGAGGGCGAAGGCCTCGCCCATGCCGACGATCTGGTGGGTCGCCAGGGTCCCGGAGCGCAGGCCCTGCTCGTGTCCGCCGCCGTGGATCTGCGCCTTCAGCCGGCGCTCGGCGCGCGGCCCGACGTACAACGCGCCGATGCCCTTGGGCCCGTAGGTCTTGTGCGCGGAGAACGACATCAGGTCCACCGCCAGGCGGCCCAGGTCGATCGCCACCTTGCCGCTGGCCTGCGCCGCGTCGACGTGGAACAGCGCGCCGCGCTCGCGCACCCGTTCGCCGATGGCGGCGATGTCGGTCAGGGTGCCGAGTTCGTTGTTGACCCGCATCAGCGACACCAGGCGGGTATCGGCGCGCCAGGCCGCCTCCACCTGTTCCGGCCGGATCAGGCCATCGGCGCCGGGCGCCAGCCAGGTCACGCTCCAGCCGTCATCGGCGAGTTGCTGCACGGTGTCCAGCACCGCCTTGTGCTCCAGGCGACTGGTGATCAGGTGGCCGGGCGTGTCCAGCGCCTGGGCCACGCCCTTGAGGGCCAGGTTGTTGGATTCGGTGGCGCCGGAAGTCCAGACGATCTGCCCGGCGCTGGCGCCGACCAGCGCGGCCACCTGCTCCCTGGCCCGCTCCACCGCCCGCCGCGCCTGGCGGCCGTAGGCATGGGAGTTCGACGCGGGATTGCCAAAACACGCCTGGTAGCCGAGACACTCCACCATGGCCCGGATCACGCGCTCGTCCACGGGCGTGGTGGCGGCGTAATCGAAGTACAACGGTAACGAACTCATCGCATTCCCCCAATCGATCGAACGGCCCCGGAAGCCGACATGGCTCCTTGTCCCTGACGGGCCCGCAGGCCGATCTTAAGAAAAGCGCCGGGGCGTCTGGAAAGAACCTTTCGGAACATCCTTAGAGTCTGCATGGTTTCCCGCCTCAGATTCCCAGCCCGGCCACCCGCAGGTGCTCTTCCAGGCGCAGCGCCGGCATCGTCCCGAGCAACTCGCGGGTATAGGGATGGCGCGGCTGGCTGAACAGCGCCGCGGCGCTGCCCTGCTCCACCACCCGGCCGTCCTTGAGCACCAGGATGTCGTGGGCCAGGGCGCGAACCACGGCCAGGTCGTGGCTGATGAACAGGTAGCTCAGCCCGTGGCGGCGCTGCAACCGACGCAGCAGCTCGACCACCTGGCACTGCACGCTGCGGTCGAGCGCCGAGGTCGGTTCGTCGAGCAGGATCAGCGCCGGCTTCAGCACCAGCGCGCGGGCGATGGCGATGCGCTGGCGCTGGCCGCCGGAAAACTCGTGGGGATAGCGTTCCAGGCAAGGCTCGTCGAGACCGACCTCGCGCAGTGCCTCCAGCACCCGCGCGCGGCGTTCGCCGGCATCGCCGATGCCATGGATACGCAGGCCTTCGCCGACGATCTGTTCCACGCTAAGGCGCGGGTTGAGGCTGCCGTAGGGGTCCTGGAACACCGCCTGGAACTGCCGGCGCAATGGCAACAGGCGCTTGCCGTGCAGCCGGTCGAGGCGCTCGCCCTGGAGCAGGATCTGCCCTTCGGCCGGCAACAGGCGCAGCAGCGCCTGGCCGAGGGAGGACTTGCCTGAACCGCTTTCGCCGACGATCCCCAGGGTGCTGCCACGGCGCAGCCGCAGGCTGACCTCGTGCACCGCGCGCAGTCCCGCGCGCCGGCGCAGCCAGCCGCCGGGCGCGGGGTAGTCGAGGCTCAGCGCGCGCACCTCCAGGCAGGTCTCGCGGCACGCCACCGGCTCCGCCAGGCCACCCGGCTCGGCCTCGATCAGCAGCCGCGTGTAGGGATGCCGGGGCGAACGGAACAGCGTCTCGCAGGCGTTCTCCTCGACGATCCGGCCATCGTGCATCACGCAGACCCGGTCGGCGACCCGACGCACCAGGTTGAGGTCGTGGCTGATCAGCAGGATCGCCATGCCCAGCCGTCGCTGCAAGCTTTGCAGCAGCTCCAGGAGGCGTTTCTGCACGGTGACGTCGAGAGCCGTGGTCGGTTCGTCGGCGATCAGCAGTTGCGGCTCGCAGGCCAGCGCCATGGCCAGCATCACCCGCTGTCGCTGGCCGCCGGAGAGCTGGTGCGGATAGGCCTCGAGCAGGCGTCGCGGCTGCTCGAGGCCGGCCAGTTCGAGCATTTCCAGTACCCGCCCGCGCAGCGCGGCGCCACGCAGGCGGCGATGCAGGCGCAGGCCCTCGCCGACCTGGCGGCCGATGCGCTGCAATGGATTGAGCGAGGTCATCGGCTCCTGGAACACCATGCCGATGCGCTGCCCACGAATCGCCAGCAATGCCTGCGGCGACAGGGCGAGCAGTTCCTCGCCGTCCAGGCGCACGCTGCCGCCCAGGCGCGCCGCGCCCGGCAGCAGGCGCAGCAGGGCGTGGGCGGTCTGCGACTTGCCGGAGCCGGACTCGCCGACCAGGGCCAGGGTCTCGCCGGCGCGCAGGCTGAAGTCGATCCCCTTCACGACCTGCGTGTCGCCATAGGCGACGCTCAGGTTTTCCACTCGCAACAGTTCCCGGTTCATCTCATCTCCTCGGATCGAAGGCGTCGCGCACCGCTTCGCCGATGAACACCAGCAGGCTGAGCAAGGTCGCCAGGACCACGAACACGGTCAGCCCGAGCCAGGGCGCCTGGAGGTTGTCGCGGCCCTGCCCGACCAGTTCGCCAAGGCTCGGCGAGCCGGGCGGCAGGCCGAAACCGAGGAAGTCCAGGGCGGTCAGGGTGGTCACCGCGCCACAGAGCAGGAACGGCAGGAAGGTCAGGGTCGCGACCATGGCGTTGGGCAGGATGTGCCGGAACATCACCCCGGCGTCGCCGAGGCCGAGGGTCCGCGCCGCCTTGACGTACTCCAGGTGACGACCGCGAAGGAACTCGGCGCGAACCACGTCGACCAGGCTGGTCCAGGAGAACAGCAGCATGATCGCCAGCAGCCAGCCGACCCCGGGCTGCACCAGGCTGGCGAGGATGATCAGCAGGTAAAGCATCGGCAGACCCGACCAGACCTCGATGAAGCGCTGGCCGAACAGGTCGATCCAGCCGCCGTAGTAGCCCTGCACCGCGCCGGCGCAGATTCCCAGCAACGACGAGGCCAGGGTCAGGCCGAGGGCGAAGAGGATCGACAGGCGCAGGCCGTAGATCACCCGCGCGAGCACGTCGCGGCCCTGGTCGTCGGTGCCTAGCCAGTTCTCCGCCGAGGGCGGCGCCGGCGCCGGGCGCGCATAGTTGATGCTGCGGGCGTCGAAGCGGATCGGCGGCCACAGCGCCCAGCCGTCGCGGGCGATGCGTTCGCTCATGAAGCGACCGCGGTAGTCCGGCGGGAACGGCAGCTCGCCGCCGAAGGCGGTTTCCGGATAGTCCCGCAGCACCGGCAGGAACCACTGCCCACGGTATTCCAGCAGCAGCGGGCGGTCGTTGGCGATCAGCTCGGCGAACAGGCAGGCGACGAACAGCGCGAGGAACAGCCGCAGCGCCAGGCGCCCGCGGCGGTTGGCGCGGAACGCGGCGAGGCGGCGGCGGTGCAGCGGGGAAAGGACGATGGCCATCTCACTGTTTCCTCGCGGCGAAGTCGATGCGCGGGTCGACCAGGCTGTAGGCCAGGTCGCCGGCCAGCTTCACCAGCAACCCGAGCAGGGTGAAGATGAACAGGCTGCCGAACACCACCGGGTAGTCGCGGCCGAGCGCCGCTTCGTAGCCCATCAGGCCGAGGCCGTCGAGGGAGAACAGCACCTCGATCAGCAGCGACCCGGTGAAGAACACCGAGACCAGCGCCGCCGGCAGCCCGGCCACCACCAGCAACATGGCGTTGCGGAACACATGGCCGTAGAGCACCCGGCGCTCGCTGAGGCCCTTGGCGCGAGCGGTGGCGACGTACTGCCTGGATATCTCGTCGAGGAAGCTGTTCTTGGTCAGCAGGGTCAGGCTGGCGAAGCCGCCGACCACCAGCGAACCCACCGGCAGCGCCAGGTGCCAGAGGTAATCGGCGAAGCGCGCCAGCGCGCCGAGGCGCTCGGCGCCCTCGGAAGCCAGGCCGCGCAGGGGGAACCAGTCCAGGTAGCTGCCGCCGGCGAACAGCACGATCAGGACGATGGCGAAGAGGAAGCCGGGCACCGCATAGCCGACCACCACCAACGCGCTGCTCCACAGGTCGAAGGCGCTGCCGTGGCGCACCGCCTTGGCCACCCCCAGGGGAATCGACACCAAGTAGGTGATCAACGTCGCCCACAAGCCCAGGGACAGCGAGACCGGCAGCTTCTCGGCGATCAGGTCGACGACCCGTGCGTCGCGGTAGAAGCTCTCGCCGAAATCCAGCCGGGCGTAGCTCGACAGCATCAGCCAGAGCCGTTGCAGCGGCGGCTTGTCGAAGCCGTACTGGCGCTCCAGGGCGGCCACCAGCTGCGGGTCGATGCCGGTCTCGCCGTGGCGCTGCGGCTCCAGAGCGCCATGCCCACCCTCCCCGCCACGCCCCAGCGGGCCACCGCCGTCGACGCCCTGCAGGCGCGCGATGGCCTGATCCACCGGCCCGCCGGGTGCGGCCTGGACGATGGCGAAGTTGATCAGCAGGATGCCCAGCAGGGTCGGCAGGATCAGCGCCAGACGGCGCAACAGGTAGCCGCCCATGTCACTGCGCCTCCCGGCTCGGCACGGCCCGCTCGCGGACTTCCCACCAGGTGTTCAGCCCCAGGCTGTAGCGCGGCGCCTGCGGCGGTCGGCCGAAGCGATTCCAGCTGGCGATCCAGACCTCGTCGGAATACCAGGTCGGGATCAGGTAGTAGCCCCATTGCAGCACCCGGTCGAGGGCGCGCACGGCGGTTTCCAGGGCGGCCCGCGAGTCGGCCTCGACCACCGCCTGCACCAGCCGGTCGATGGCCGGGTCCTTCAGGCCGATGCGGTTGTAGCCGCCGGGATCGGCGTAGCTGGAGGAATGCCAGAAGCTGTACTGCTCATTGCCCGGCGAATTGGACTGGGAGAAGCTCGAAACGATCATGTCGTAGTCCCGCGCACGTATGCGCTCGATGTATTGCGAAGCGTCCACCTGGCGCAGGCGCATATCGATGCCGATCCGCGCCAGGTTGCGCTGGAACGGCAGCAGCGCGCGCTCCAGGCCCTTGCCCTGGAGCAGGAGTTCGAAGCGCAGCGGCCGTCCGGCGGTATCCAGCAGGCGTCCGTCGACGGCATGCCAGCCGGCCTCGCCGAGCAGGCGGTAGGCCTGCACCAGGCGCTCATGGATATCGCCGCTGCCGTCGTTCACCGGCGGAGCGTAGGCCTGGCCGAAGACCTCCTCGGGGATCTGCCCACGCAGCGGCTCCAGCAAGGCCAGTTCGTCGGCGCCGGGCAGGCCGCGAGCGGCCATCTCCGAGTTGTCGAAATAGCTGCGCAGGCGCTTGTAGCGACCGCCGAAGAGCTGCCGGTTGGTCCATTCGAAGTCGAACAACAGGCTCAGCGCCTGGCGTACCCGGCGGTCCTCGAACAGCGGCCGGCGCAGGTTGAACACCAGGCCCTGGAGGCTGGCCGGGTACGGGTAGGGAAAGCTCTCCTGGCGCAACCGGCCATCGCGCAGGGCCGGCGAGTCGTAGCCGCTGCTCCAGGCCTTGACGCTGGTCTCGACATTGATGTCGGCCTGCCCGGCCTTGAACGCCTGCAAGGCCACGCCGCTGTCGCGGTAGTAGTCGAAACGGATCCGCTCGAAGTTGTACAGGCCACGCCCGACCGGCAGGTCGCGAGCCCACCAGTCGGGGTTGCGCCGGTAGCTCACCGAACGCCCCGCCTCGGCCTTCTCCAGCCGGTAAGGTCCGCTGCCCAGCGGCGGCTGCATGCTGCTGCGGTTGAAGTCGCGTCCCTGCCACCAATGCCTGGGCAGCACGTAGAGCTGGGCCAGCACCAGCGGCAGTTCGCGGTTGCCGGCATGACGGAAGTCGAAGCGGATGCGCAGGCGGTCCTCCACCACCGGCTCGAGGACCTCCTTGTAGTAGGCGCGCCAGAACGGGCTGCCCTGCTCGACCAGGCTGTCGAAGGAAAACTTCACGTCCTCGGCGGTGACCGCCACGCCGTCGCTGAAGCGCGCCCGCGGATCGATATGGAAACGCACCCAGCTGTTGTCCGGGGCTTTCTCGATGTAGCGCGCCAGGTAGCCGTATTCGGTGAACGGCTCGTCCAGTGACTGGAAGCCGAGGGTTTCGTAGATCAGCGCGGCCTGGGTCATGCTGATCGGCGTGCCGCGGTTGGCGAAGGGGTTCAGCGTGTCGAAGCTGCCGCTTTCCATCCGCCGTAGGCTGCCGCCCTTGGGCGCCTGCGGGTCGACGAAGTCGAAGTGCTGGAAACCCGGCGGGTATTTCGCCGACTCGTCGTAGAGCGTGATGGCATGGCGCGGTTCGCTGCGGGCCAGGCTGGCGAGCAGGCAGCAGGCGAAGACCAGGATGCGTCCGGGCATGGCTCAACCACCGAAGTGATAGCTGAAGTCCAGCCACCATTGGCGGCCCATGGCGTCGTAGTTGCCGGTGGGATAGTACGGCCAGCCATCGGAGTCGTCCTCCTTGATCTGGTCGAGCAGGTTGTTCACCGTCAGGCCGACGCTGGCGCGTTCGTTGAGCCGGTAGCGGGCGCTGGCGTTGAACACCGTCCACGGGCTCAGGCGCCCGCTGCCAGCGGCGTTGGTAACGCTGCCGTAGCGCACCGCGAAGAGCGTCGAGGTGAACTGTGCGTAGTCCCAGGTCAGGCTGGCGTTGAGTTTGCTGCGCCAGTCGTGGGAGTCGAGGCTGTCGCGCTGGTTCTCGCTGGGGTAGTCGTCGGACTGCTTGTAGTCGTGGGACAACACCAGGGTGTAGCCGAGGGTCGAGGAGAAGGCGCCGTAGTCACCGGCGCCCCAGCGGATGTTGCTGCGCAGGTCGATGCCGCTGGTGCGCTCCTTGGCCGCGTTGATGGCATTGACGTAGACCTTGTTCAGGCGATTCGGGTCGACGCTGGCGTCGCCGGCGTTGCGTTCGACCCGCGCCAGGGTGTCGCGGCACTGCGCCGAGTCCGGATCGAGCCCGCCGCTGCGGCAGGCCGCCTCGTCGCGCAGCAGTTTGTCCGGATCGAGGGTGGTCAGCAGGTCGTCGATCTGGATGTGGTAGTAGTCGGCGGAAAAGTCGAACCTGCTCGACGGCGACCAGACGAAGCCGTAGCTCCAGTAGCGCCCGCGCTCGGACTTCAGGTCGGGCGTGCCGCTCTGCACGTAGTCGACCCGGCCGTTCTTGCAGGCGCCGTCGACGCCTTTCTCGCAACCGTAGTAGTCCTTCTGCGCCGGGTAGTAGCCGTTGGCGTCGGCCTGGTAGATGTAGTTCAGGTCCGGCGCGCGGAAGCTGGTGCCGTAGCTGCCGCGTAGCAGCAGGCTGGTCAGCGGGCGCCACTCCAGCCCCAGGTTGTAGGTGGTCTGCTCCTCGGTGCGACCGCTGAACCTGTACTGGTCCCAGCGGCCGGCGGCGGACGCCAGCAGCGTGTCGTGCAGCGGGATGCTGAATTCGCCGCCGGCGGCGTAACGGTCGCGCGAGCCGCCGGAGCTGCTGGCCTTGGAGACGTTGTAGAGAGAGCCGTCGTTGTATTGCGAGTCGGGACGGATCCTGTAGCCCTGCTTGCCCACCTCCAGCACGCCGGCGAAGGCCACCGGGCCGGCCGGCAGGTCGAACAGCTCGCCGTTGCCGGTGAAGCTGTAGGTCTGCGAGTAGGACTCGCTGTGCTGGGTCACGTTGCGCCGCAGGCTGCGCCACTCTTCCTCGCTCAGCGGACGTCCGAGGCGCGCCGGATCGGGATCGTAGACCGGGTAGCCGTCGCGTTCGCCGAGCTTGCGGCCCAGGTACAGGTCGAGGATCCCGGCCGCCGGGGTGTAGCGGGTAGTGCGGTCGCTGCGGTACTCGGAGCGGGTTGCGGCCAGTTCGTATTCCCAGGAAGTATTGGCGACGCGGTCGCTGTAGCCGAGGGTGCCGGTCCAGGACACCTCGCGCCACTTGCTGTTGTTGCTGCTCTTGCCGCCGATCTCCTCGGGCGAGAACAGCCGGTACCAGCGCTCCAGGTCGCCGCTGGAGGCATTGATGAAGTCCGGCGAGGTGAAGGACGGTCCGCGGGTATTGTTCTGCAGGTGGTCGAAGCCGAACAGCAGGTCGGCGAACAGCTTGCCGCTGTCGCTCAGGTGCCAGGTGCCGCCGGCGTAGCCGTCGTAGTTTTCCTTCTTGGTCTGCAGGGTCCAGTAGTTGTTGTAGTACTGGTCGGTCATGCAGCGATAGCCACCCCTGGCGCCCGGCACCGGCGCCACGTTGCCGCCGAACAGGCCGCCGAGGCCGGCGCAGGAGGCGTCGCCGAGGTAGCGTCCGCTCTGCGGGTTCAGCCGGTAACCGACGTTGTTGCCGTCCGGGTAGCTGTCCATGAAACCGCGCTGGTTGGCCCAGACCGGCTGGCGCTGCTCGACCTGCAGGCCGAACAGGCCTTCGAAGTCGCCCGTCGCACCGCCGCCGACCAGTTGCAGGCGCTGGTTGTCGCCGCCGCCGCGCTCGGTGGTGCCGGCGCGCAGGTTGACGTCGACGCCATCGAATTTCTTCTTCAGGACGATATTGACCACCCCGGCGATGGCATCCGAGCCGTAGATCGCCGAGGCGCCGCCGCTGAGGATCTCGATGCGGTCGATCATGACCGCCGGGATGTTCGCCAGGTTGGTGAAGTTCACCGAGCCGCCATAGGCGGTCGGGTAGTCGGCGACGCGCCGGCCGTTGATCAGCACCAGCGTGTGGTTGGGGCCGAGATCGCGCAGGTTGAGGGCGTTAGCCGCCGGTTGCCAGGTGTTGCCGTAGTCCTCGCCCTGGGTCATGCCGGTGTTCTGGGTCTGCGTCTGCAAGGCCTCGAAGACGTTGCGGTAGCCACGGTTCTGGATTTCCTCGCTGCTGATCACCGTGACCGGCGACGGCCCTTCCTGCTGGGCGCGGGGAATCCGCGAGCCGGTCACCACCACCCGCTCCAGGGTCTGCTCCGCGTTCGCCGCCAGCGGCTGCACCTGCGCCGCCGGTACGGCCGCGCGCAGCGGCGCGGCGGAAATCACCGCGCCGCGCTCGGAACGGCGGAACTGCAGGCCGCTACCGCGCAGGGCCTGTTCCAGGGCCTGGTCGACACTCAGCGGACCGCGCACCGCCGGCGCCTGCCGGCCGCGCACCAACGCCTGCTCGAAGGAGATCAGCAAGCCGCTCTGCCGCGAGATGCCTAGCAGCACCTGGTCCAGCGGGCCGGCGGCGACGTCGAAGGTGAGCGCCTTGGCGGCGGGCGCGGGCGTCTCCGCACGTGCCTCCGGCGGCGCGGCGTAGGCCGCCGCGAGCAGCGCGGCCAGGGCCAGGCTGGAAGGCAGGCGTGTGGATGGAGCATGGTGCGGCATCGTTCGGTTCCCCCCGAAAGCATGGTTTCCAGGGGATGAGCGATGAGCGCGGGAGATTTGCAGAGCAGGCTTGGAACGCTTTGTTCTGAGCTTATAAGCGCGGGCGAATAGGCATAGCGGCGGATAACGCCTCCGGCGTCATTCGCCCCACCCGACAATCTTCCCCAGCTCCGCTACCGGCCTTGCCCCGCGTAGGGCGAATAGCCGCTTGCGGCTATCCGCCGGTCCGAACACGGCGTTATCCGCCCTGCCGCCCTCGGGTCAGTACGTCAGCGCCCCGCACCAGTGCGCGCTCTTCAGTTCCTCGTAGAGCGCGCCGATCTTCAGCGAGCACTGCCGCGACGGCGGGTAGATCAGCGACACCGGGCACAGCGGCGGTTCGAAGGGCTGGAGGATGCGTACCAGTCGATGCCGGCGGATCGCCTCCTCGGCCATGAAGCCCATCACCTGGACGATGCCCTGGCCGACCAGCGCCGCGTCGACCAGCGCGTCGGCCACGTCCAGCACCAGGTCGCCGCGCACCGCCAGGCTCAGCGGCTGGCCTTCGCGCTGGAACTGCCATTCCAGCAGCTTGCCGGTGTGCAGGTCGCGCACCGTCGGGCAGTTATGCCCGGCGAGTTGCTCCAGGCGCTCCGGCGTGCCGTGACTGCGCAGGTATTCCGGCGACGCCACCGTGACCCAACGCAACGCCGCCAGCGGCCGGGCGATCAGGCGCACGTCGCCGACCCGACCGAGACGCACGGCGGCGTCGAAGCCTTCCTCGGTGAGGTCGACCAGGCGGTCGGTCATCGCCGCCTCGATCTGCAACTGCGGGTAGCGCCGGGTCAGTTCGCGCAGCGCCGGCATGATCACGATCCGCCCGAGCGCCTGCGGGGTGGTGATCTTCAGCGGACCGCTCGGCGCGCACTGGCGGTCTACCAGCAACTTCTCGACTTCCTCCAGCTCCGCCAGCAAGGGTGCGCAGCGCTCGTAGAACAGCTGGCCGTCCGGGGTCAGGCTGACGCTGCGGGTGGTGCGGTGCAGCAGACGCACGCCGAGTTCGGCTTCCAGCCGGCCGATGGCGCGCGACAGGCCGGACTGGGTCAGACCGAGGGAAACGGCGGCCTGGGTGAAGCTACGGGTCTCGGCCACGCGGGCGAGCAACTTGACGGCATTCAGGTCCATGGCGATCTCATCGATGATTATTTTCATCAGTGAAAGGACGGAGAGGCTATTTATCACGATTCCAGCATGAGAAACACTGGCCGCGCCCAACCCAGACCAGGAGTCCCGCCGTGACGGACCGTGCCGCCCCTTCCAACTGGATGCTCGCCCTGCTCGCCTGCGCGCAACTGATCATCGCCCTCGACGCCACCATCGTGTTCGTCGCCCTGCCGGAAATCAGCCGGGCGCTGGATTTTTCGGCGCAACGCCTGCAATGGGTGGTGAGCGCCTATACGGTGGCCTTCGGCGGCTTCCTCCTGCTCGGCGGGCGCGCCACCGACCTGCTCGGCCGGCGCCGCATGTACGTCCTCGGGCAAAGCCTGTACGCCCTCGCCTCCCTCGCGGGCGGCCTGGCCCAGAGCGAGTTGCCGTTGATCCTCGCCCGCGCCGTGCAGGGCCTGGGTGGCGCGCTGCTGTTCCCGGCGACCCTGGCGCTGATCGGCAATCACTTCGCCGAGGGCCCGGCGCGCAATCGTGCCCTGGCGATCTGGAGCATCGCCTCGGCGTTCGGCCTGGCCCTCGGTTCGGCGCTCGGCGGCGCGCTCACCGAGCTGTTCGGCTGGGCCTCGATCTTCCTGGTCAACGTGCCGCTGGCCGGCGCCGCGGCGCTGCTCGCCCTGCGCCTGATCCCGGCCGACGCCCGGCGCCAGCGCGGACGGCGCTTCGACCTGGCCGGCGCGCTGACGGTCACCGCCGGCGCCACCCTGCTGGTCTTCGCCCTGGTCCAGGGTCCCGAGTCGGGCTGGGATGCGCCCTCGGTACGTTTCGGACTTTACCTTTCCGTCCCGCTGCTGCTGGCGTTCCTCGCCATCGAACACTACAGCCGCGACCCGCTGATGCCGCTGCGCCTGCTGGGCAACCGCAACCTGCAGGTGGCGATGCTGCTGACCGCGATCTTCATGAGCAGCTACGGCGTGCAGTACTACTTCCTGGCCATCTACTTCCAGTCGGTGTACGGCTACAGCGTGTTGCAGACCGGCCTGGCGTTCCTCCCGGCGACTCTGCTCTGTACCCTCGGTATCCGCGTCGCCGAGCGCCTGCTGGCCCGCCACGGGGCACGCGCGACGCTGGTCGCCGGCCTGCTGCTGGGCGCACTCGGGCTCGGCCTGCTGGCAGCGTGCCTGCCGCTGGGGCGCGGCTTCCTGGCGCTGCTGCCGGCCATCGTGATCCTCAGCGTCGGCCAGGGCATGACCTGGACCGCCATGTGGGTCAGCGCCGCCAGCGGCGTCGATCCCGCCGAACAGGGCGTCGCCTCGGGGATGGCCTCGATGACCCAGCAGATTGGCGGCGCGCTCGGCCTGGCCCTGCTGGTGGCGCTGGCCAACGCCCAGGTGCGCGGCGCCGATGCCGCCAGCCTGCTGGCCAGCCAGGCGCGCGGCATCGAATGGGTGACCGCGCTCAGCGCCCTGCTCGCCCTGTGCGGCGCCGCCCTGGCCCTGCGCCTGCGCCGCGAGGAGTCCGCGGCGTTGCAGCCGAGTCGCGGCTGATCCCGCTCAGGCGTCGCCCAGCTCGGCGCCGAGTTCCAGCGCCAGGGCCTGGAAGGCCAGGCGCGCGGCGCCGGGATGGCTGCCCTGGCGCCAGAACAGCGCTACCTGGCGGGTCGGCAGCGCCGGCCGCAGCGCCACGCAGCGCAACCCGGCCTGCTGGCGCGCCACCGCCTCCGGCAGGATGCTGGCCAGCCGTCCGCGGCGAACCACGTCGACGATGGCGCTGATCGAGTTCGCCTCCAGCGCCACCCGCGCCGTCACCCCTTGCTGGCGCAGGTAAGCGTCGATGTGCCGGCGCGTGGCGAAGTCGTCGCGCAACAACGCCAACGGCAACTCCGCCAGCGCTGCGGCGGCCAGCGGCGCGTCCGCCGCCGGGTGTTCCGCCCCCAGCACCAGGCCCAGGCGCTCCAGGTAGAGCGGCTGGCTGTCGATCTCCACTGAACCCGGCTCGCTGAAGGCCACGCCAAGGTCCAGGCGATCGTCGATCAGCGCCGCCTCCAGGGCGTCCTGGGGCAACTCCTCGAGGCTCAACTCGATGCCCGGATAGCGCTGATTGAACGGATCCACCAGGGCGCCCACTAGATAGCAGGTGAAGGTCGGCGTCATGCCCAGGCGCAGGCGGCCGCGACTGAGGTCGCGCACCTCATGGATCGCCCGTTGCGCCGCTTCCAGCTCGCGCAAGGCACGCCGCGCATGAAGCAGGTACAGCTCGCCGGCATCGGTGGGACGCACGCTCCTGCCGGAGCGGTCGAGCAATTGCACGCGCAGTTGCTCTTCCAGTTGCCGCACCTGCTGCGACAGGGTCGGCTGCGAAACGTGCAGCGCCTCGGCGGCGCGGGTGAAGTTGCGATGCTCGGCGACAGCGAGCAGGTAGCGCAGGTGGCGAAGCAGCATGGAAACATCCAACTATAGGCCAGACCAATGATTGGAATAATAAACCGGTCTTGGACCCTATGGCTCAATCCGCGCATCCTGGCCCCACCATTCGACGGCCAGGAGCCCAGCGCCATGCGTGACATCATCGACGGCTTTCTCCGCTTCCAGCGCGACGCCTACCCGGCGCGCTCGCAACTGTTCAAGTCCCTGGCCACCCGGCAAGCCCCCAAGGCGCTGTTCATCGCCTGCTCGGACAGCCGGGTGGTCCCCGAGCTGCTGACCCAGCGCGAGCCCGGCGAACTCTTCGTGATCCGCAATGCCGGCAACATCGTCCCCGGCTACGGGCCGCAGCCCGGCGGGGTCAGCGCCTCGGTGGAATACGCGGTGGCGGTGCTCGGGGTCGGCGACATCGTGGTCTGCAGCCACTCGGACTGCGGCGCGATGGGCGCCATCGCGTCCTGCGCCTGTCTCGACCAGCTGCCGGCGGTGGCCGGCTGGTTGCACCACGCCGAGGCCGCACGGGCGATGAACAGCGCCCACGAACACGCCTCCGAGGCGGCGCGGCTGGACGCCCTGGTGCAGCACAACGTGATCGCCCAACTGGCCAACCTGCGCACCCACCCCTGCGTCGCCCGCGCCCTGGAACAGGGTCGGCTGAACCTGCACGGCTGGGTCTACGACATCGAAAGCGGCCGCATCGACGCCCTCGACGGCGCCAGCCGGCGCTTCGTCTCCCTCGCCGAGCATCCCGAAGTGCGCGCGGTAGGCGGCGCACCCGGGCAGGCGGTCGCCTGAATCCCTTCCCTCACAACCACCCGCAAGGAGAGTCATCCCATGCAACACAGCCAAGTGTCCCCCAACGCGCGCCAGCAACTGGCCGAGACCGTGGTCCTGAACAAGGCCCGCCTGGGCCTGTCCTGGCAGGATCTGGCCGACGGCACCGGTTTCGCCCTGACCTTCGTCACCGCCGCCCTGCTCGGCCAGCATGCCCTGCCAGAGACGGCGGCGCGCAAGATCGCCGCCCAACTCGGCCTGGACGACGACGCGGTGCTCCTGCTGCAAAGCATCCCGCTGCGCGGCAGCATTCCCGGCGGCATTCCCAGCGACCCGACCATCTATCGCTTCTACGAGATGCTGCAAGTCTACGGCAGCACCCTGAAGGCACTGGTCCACGAACAGTTCGGCGACGGCATCATCAGCGCGATCAACTTCAAGCTGGACATCAAGAAGGTCGAGGACCCGGAAGGCGGCTCGCGGGCGGTGATCACCCTCGACGGCAAGTACCTGCCGACCAAACCGTTCTGAAGCGTCGCGCCGCCCGGCTCGCCGCCGGGCGCGCGCCTCAGCGGCTGGCGATGCTGACCCAGTAGGGCCCGTGGTAGTCGATCCGGATCGGCAGGCTCTGCTCCAGCAATGCCAGCGCCACGCCGCTGTCGTCCAGCGGGTAGATACCACTGACGCGCAGCGCCGCCGCGTCGTCGGCGACGCTGACGATGCCGCGGCGATAGGCGCGCAACGCCTCCAGTACCTCCCCCAGCGGACGGTCGCGGACCTCCAGCCGGCCATCCAGCCAGGCGCTCTCGCCGCCTTCGGCAGGACCTCGGGCGAGAATCGCCGAGGCGTCGAAACGCGCGCTCTGGCCGCGCTCCAGCAGGCATTGCCGTCCGTCGGCAGTGGTGATCCGCACCCGCGACTCGAGCACCACCACTCGCGAGCTGGCGCCGTCATCGCTGACCTGGAAGCGGGTTCCCTGCGCCTCGACCTGGCCACGCCCGGTGTCGACGACGAACGGCCGCGCCGGATCCCGTGCCACGTCAACCAGCAGGCGGCCCTCGCGTAAGCGCAGGCGACGCCGGTAGCCATCGAATTCGGGGCGTACCCGGCTGCGCGCGTCCAGCACCAGTTGGCTGCCATCCTCCAGGCGGAAGCTCTGGCGTTGTCCGGTGCCGGTATACAGGTCGCCGGGCCAGGGGAAGCCGACGATGCCGATCCGCCCCAGCGCCAGCGTCGCCACGCCGAACGCCGCCAGGCCGAGGCTGCGCTGGAGAAACCGGCGACGGGCGGACGGCGCCTCGAGCGCGCCGATCAATTGCTCGGCGCGCAAGCCGTGCAAGGGCTCGTCGCGAAACGACTGCAAGCCCAGGCTGAGCCGGTCGAACACCGCACCGTGCTCGGCGTCGGCCTGGCGCCACTGCTGGAACGCCAGGCGCTCCTCGGCGCCGGCATGGCCGGATTGCAGCAGCGCCATCCACTGCGCCGCTTCGTCGAGGATGCGTTCGCGCCTTCCCTGGCTCATTCGGCAAGCACCTGGTAGCACTGCTTGAAGCCCTCGACCATGTACTGGTGGATGCGGCTGACGGAAACCTCCAGCAAGCCGGCGATCTCCACGTAGGTCAGTCCGCCGATCTGGCTATGGATGAAGGCGGCGCGGGCCTTCGGCGACAGCCCGGCGAGCATGCGCTCCAGGCGCAGCAGGGTTTCCACCACCTGGGCCTGCTCCTCGGCGGACGGCGCGAGGGCCTCCGGAAGCCCGGCCAGGCTTTCCAGGTAGGCGCGTTCCAGGTCCTGGCGCCGCCAGCCGTCGTACATCAACCGGCGGGCGATGGTGGTGAGCAGCGCGCGCGGCTCGCGGATGCTTGCCGGGTCCGGCAGGGCGAGGACCTTGAGGAAGGTTTCCGAGGCGATGTCCTCGGCGCTGTGGGGGCAGCCGAGGTAGCGCCGCAGGCGCCCGCTCAGCCAGGAATAATCGTTCTGGAACATCAGGCCGACGAGGCGATTGCGTGTCTGATCCATGCCCATTCCGCACTCTCGTGCTACGGGCCTGCGCCACCGGGCGTCGGGGTGGCAGGCGAAACCTTGATCGGCGGGAGGCGGCGCCGACGTCGGATTGCACGTGTCCCTCCCGCAAACAGCGATGGCAGGCCGCCGGGGCCTGCGCGGAAGGCAATATGCCGCAGAAGCCAGAACGCAAAAAAGAATATTAATTAAGGTGTACTTAACTTTTTGGCATTAGAAGATCGTCGTCCGCCGACGACTGTCGTCATTCCTTACGAAATGGCAACGCCGCGAGCCGCGGAAAGCGGCATACTCGTCAGCTTGTTTCGCCGCGTCGACAGCGCCCGCACCAATGTCCGCCTCGCTCCCCAACGACACCCCGCCCAACGACACCCTGCCCCTGGTCCTGGCCGGCCCCCTGCTGCGCCGCGCAGAGCCCGAGCGCCTGGTGTTCTGGCTGGCCACGTCATGCCCGACGACCATCGAACTGATCCTCGCCAGCGAAGGCGAGGCGGAGCGTCGGATCCGCCTCGCGGAAGGAACCCACTCGGCCATCCGCATCGGCACCCATGCCTGGCTGCACCTGCTGGATGTCGCGCTCGACCCGCCGTTGCCCTGCGCCCGCCTGGTCGACTACGACCTGCGTCTGGCCGCCGACGGCCGGGAGCCCGCGGGAATCGCCGAATGGGCGCCGCATCTGCTCTACCCCGGTCGCCAGCGCGCCAGCCTGGTGCTCAAGCCACGTCTCGACCAGTTGCTCCACGGCTCCTGCCGCAAGCCGCATCACCCGGCGGCCGATGGCCTGCTGCAGGTCGACCGGCTGCTGGAGGAAAACCTGCTGCAGGCCGAAAGCCGCCCGGCGTTGCTGATGATGAGCGGCGACCAGGTCTACGCCGACGACGTCGCCGGGCCGATGCTGGTGGCCATCCATGGGCTGATCCGCCGCCTCGGCCTGTACGGCGAACACCTGGAAGGCGCGCTGGTGGACGACAGCGAGGCGCTCTACGCACACCCGGCCACCTACTACCGGCGCGAGGACCTGCTGCCCGCCTTCAAGTCCAACGAAGCCCTGCGCGAGCGCTTCTTCGGCGGGGTGAAGAAGCCGATCTTCACCTCGGCCAACGCCCACAACCATCTGGTCGGCCTGGCCGAGGTGCTGGCGATGTACCTGCTGGTCTGGTCGCCGGCGCCCTGGCGCCTGGTCAGGCTGGAACCGCCGCCGGGGCTGGATGCGCGGCACGCGCAGCGCTTCGCCGACGAGCGCCGGCACATCGAAGCCTTCCGCGATGGCCTGCCCGGCGTGGCGCGGGCACTGGCGCATATCTCGTCGCTGATGATCTTCGACGACCACGACATCACCGACGACTGGAACCTTTCCGCGCGCTGGGAGCTGACCGCCTACGGCCATCCGTTCTCCCGGCGGATCATCGGCAACGCCCTGCTCGCCTACCTGCTCTGCCAGGGCTGGGGCAACGACCCGCAGCATTGCGGCGAATGGCTGGCGCCGGTCGCGGCCCTGATGGAGGGCGCCGCGGCAGACGGCCGGCTGCCCTGCGCCGAGCAGGACCGCCTGCTCGATGCCCTGCTCGACTTCCAGCACTGGCACTACCGGTTGCCTGGCAGCCCGACCCTGATCGTCCTCGACACGCGCACCCGCCGCTGGCGCAGCGAGCGCAACCTGGGCCGGCCCTCCGGGCTGATGGATTGGGAGGCGCTGAGTGAACTCCAGCAGGACCTGCTCGGCGAAAAGGCGGCGATCATCGTGTCGCCGGCGCCGATGTTCGGGGTCAAGCTGATCGAGGGCGTGCAGAAGCTCTTCAGCTGGATCGGCCAGCCGCTGCTGGTCGATGCGGAAAACTGGATGGCCCATCGCGGCGCGGCCTCGGTGATGATGAATATCTTCCGCCACTCGCGCACGCCGGGTAACTACCTGATCCTTTCCGGCGACGTGCATTACTCCTTCGTCTACGACATCCGGATTCGCCACCGCGAGCGCGGGCCCCGGCTCTGGCAGATCACCAGCAGCGGGATCAAGAACGAATTCCCGCGACGCCTGCTGGACTGGTTCGACCGCCTCAACCGCTGGCTCTATGCGCCCTGGTCGCCACTGAACTGGCTGACCCAGCGGCGCAGCCTGGAAATCCGCCCGCGCGTTCCGCAGCACAGCCAGGCCGGCGAGCGCCTGTGGAACAGCGCCGGGATCGGCCAGGTATTCATTGGCGAGGACGGCCGTCCGCGCGCGGTGTTGCAGGTCAATGCCGATGGCTCGCCGGCGACCGCCTTCGAGCGACATCGCGACGTCGAAGACGAACGAGCGGACCAGTCGCCGGTCGCGCCGGATCGCTGAGACGCCAGAACAAGGGGGACAGGCGGACGCCGCGCCGCGTCATCCGCCCGCCCGGTTTCAGAACGGCCGCTCCTGCACGTCCAGGGTCGCCGCCAGCGCTTGCCAGAGCACCTCGGCGAAGACCCGCTGGGCGTCGCCGGACAGGTACGCCTGCATGGCAGCTTCATCGCTCCACTCGCTGTGCAACAGCCACAGGTCGGCGTCCCCGTCCGCCTGGCGCAGTTCGTAGCGCAGGCAACCGGGCGCGGCCTGGCCCGCCTGCGCCAGCTCTTGCAGGCGCAGGCCGAGGCGGTGCGACTGGCCGCTGCGGGCGCGAATGCTGACCAGGTGACTGGCCCGATTGAACGCTGGCATGCTCTCTGCCTCCTCGACATGGATTCGCCGCTGCGCAAGCGGCACCAGGAGTGGAAGGGCCGGCGGCGCCGAGACGCCGGCCGGCCGCTGTGGGGTGTAAGGGTGACGCATGTGCCCTGCCTCCGATTACCAGTTGCCGGGATGGGTCCGCGCCAGCGTGCCGCCCGCGGCGGGGCCGGCAGGCGAACGGGAAGGCGTGTCGGGGACCAGAGCGCCGTCGCGCGACCGCGAACGGGAGGCGCCCGGCGCGCGCTCCGGCGGCACGCCGCCCGATGACAGTCTGGCCTGTTGATTTGACATAGGTGTGTCCCCCTGCAGGTATTTCCCATCGGCATGACGGAGATTCCGCCATGCCAGCCAGATTAGGGGGACGGCGCGGGGAATCGGTAGACGGATACTGTCGGGTTCTTGCCTGAAACTGCCGCGTTCCGGTTTTTTCTCATCCGCTTGCGCCCGGTGAAACGAGCTGGCTTGCCTGTTCCTGGCGAATGCTTGCCTGATCCTGCCATCGCGCAGCGCGATGGATGCCTGTCGCCGCGACGCGCGCTAGTCTTGGGAAGGTTTCCCCCGCGAGTCCCCGCATGAGCGAAAACACCCCGCTTCTTTCCGTCGATCTCCCCGCCGAATTGCGCCAGCGCCAGAGCGAACTGGCGCAGTCGCTGCTCAGGCATTGCCCCCGCGACGGTATCTACGGCACCGCCGTCGAACCCCTCGCCCTGATCCGCGCCGACGGCCCCACCCTGCCGGCGCGCGGCATGCACAAACCTGCCCTGTGCATCATCGCCCAGGGCCGCAAGGAGGTGCAGTTGGCCGAGGAACGCTATATCTACGATCCGTTGCACTACCTGGTGGTCTCGGTCACCCTGCCGCTGGCCGGCCAGGTGATCGACGCCTCGCCGGACGCGCCCTACCTCTGCGTCCGGCTGGATATCGACCCGGCGGAAATCACCCAGTTGATCTCCGACGCCGGGCCCATGGAAGTGGCCAGCCGGCGCGGCGACCGCGGCCTCTACGTCGACCGTATCGACGCCAGCCTGCTGGATGCGGTGCTGCGCCTGATCCATCTGCTGGACAGCCCGCGCGACATCCCGATGCTGGCGCCGCTGATCCTCCGCGAGATTTTCTACCGGCTGCTGCGCAGCAGCCAGGGCCAGCGCCTGCACGAGATCGCCATCGCCGACAGCCAGGCCCACCGCATCACCCGCGCCATCGACTGGATCAACCAGAACTACGGCAAGCCGCTGCGCATCGAGCAACTGGCCCAGGTGGTCAACCTCAGCCCCTCGACCCTGCACCACCGCTTCAAGGCCGTGACCGCGATGAGCCCGTTGCAGTACCAGAAGCAGCTGCGCTTGCAGGAAGCACGCCGGCTGATCTTCAGCGAGGGCCTGGAAGTGGCCGCCGCCGGCTACCGGGTCGGCTACGAAAGCCCGTCGCAGTTCAGCCGCGAGTACAGCCGGCTGTTCGGCGCCCCGCCGCTGCGCGACCTGGCGCGGGCGCGCAACACCGCCTAGGGGAACGCGGCAGCGGCCGCGACGGTCAATCGGGAAGCGGCGGGATACCTTCGTCGCCCCGACCGACCTTGCGCAACCGTACCCGCCATGACCCGAGCCCTGCCCCTGCTCCTGCTTGCCCTGTCCCTTCCCGCCGCGGCGACGGACAGCGAGTCGTTCGCCCGCCGCTACCTGGCCTATGCCCATGCCGTCGGCCAGCACAGCGAACGACTCTGGCCCGGCTGGCGGATGGCCGACAAGGCCTTCCTCTACAGCGATGGCCGCAGTACCTGGGTCGCCGATGCCGAAGGCCGCGCGCAGCGCACCACCGCGGCGGGCGACAGCGACCCGGCTCTCGACCTGAGCTATGCCTTTCCGCATTACCGGGGCCGTCCGGCGGTGCTGCTGCAGATCAGCGCCGCGCACCTGCGGAGCAATACCGGCAATAGCGAGACGCTGGCCGCCATCGGCCCGCACGAAGCCTTCCATCGCTACGCCCAGGAAGACTGGCCGGGCCTGCGCAAGCCCGGCGGCTATCGCGGCGACCTGGCCACGCTCGACCCGCGCCCGCGGGAATACCGCTATGCCCTGTTCCAGTCGCTGCTCCAGGCCCTGCGCACGCCCGGGCAGCGCGACAGCTACCTGAGCGACGCCCAGGGCTGGCTGCGCCGCTGGCGCGAAGCGGCTCCCGAGGAAAGCCGGCTGGCGGCGCAGGTCGATCTCAGCGAAGGCACCGCGCGCTACATCGAGATGGCCGCCGCCGCGCGCTACCGCAGCGATTTCGCCGAGGACCCGCAACGCTATCGACAGGCGCTGCGGGAGTACGCGCTGGCCTTCTACGATGCCAACGAGATCGGCGTCGGCGTCGACAGCGAAGCCTACGAGATCGGCGCGCTGGCCGGAGTGCTGCTGGACCTGCGCGACGACGACGCGGACTGGAAGGAAGCCGCGATAGCCGGCACCTGGCCGCTGGACTACCTGCTGCGCGACCAGCCTCCGGCCTGGAGCGAACTTCCCGACGACGCGCGGGCGCGCGGCGAGCGCTACCGGCGCGAGATGGGCGCCACCCGCCAGCGCCTGGTCGAGTTGCAGGAGGCCTTCGCCGACCCACGGCGACCGCTGCTGGTGATCCCGCAACCGCGCCGCACCATCGGCTTCACCACGGCGGCCAGCAAGGTGCGCGGGGGCTTCTACGTTCTTGCCGACGGGCCGTTCCGCCAGGCCTACCTCGGCGCGCGCTGGAATGTCGGCGAGCTGACCCTGGACGGCGTCGACTACCTGGAGGGCGACGCCGAGGCGTACTGCCCGGGCTACGGCCGTTCGGCACTGATTCCATTGCGCGGAGGCGCTTGGCGCGAGGGCACGCTGGCGCCGGAAGAACCCGGCCTGCGCGGCCGCCTGGCGACTGCTCGCAGCCTCGTCGACGGGCGGACCCTTTATTGCGCGGCGGAGAATGCTCCTTGAGGACCGACAACGGCGCTACAATGCCCGCTCGCCGCCGCAACCCCGCCGAGGGCTCGCCATGAAGTTCCTGCTGATCGGGCTGATCCGCTTCTACCAGTACGCAATCAGCCCGCTGATCGGTCCCCGCTGCCGCTTCTACCCCAGTTGCTCGCACTACACCCTGGAAGCCATCCGCGTACATGGCGCGCTGCGAGGCGGCTACCTCGGCGCGCGCCGGCTGCTGCGCTGCCACCCCTGGCACCCGGGCGGCTACGACCCGGTTCCGGAGCGCCAGGAACAGGCGTGCGCCTGCCACAGAACGGCAAAGCCCGGCGAATGAAGCCGGCGAAAAGATCGCAACGGCGACATCCCGCACATAACCGGACCCGCCGGTCGACATGCGGAATTGATAAAACCTATCATTCAGGGTCCATCTCCCCGGCTATCGCCCGGCGCCCCCTTGCGCCCGACTACGCCGGGGAGTTCCGCTCAAACGTTTCATCCTGAGGCTCCGATGCCCCGTCATCCCTTCTCCCCTTCCTTCCTCGCCGCCAGCGTCTTCTGCGCCGCCACCCCGGCCCTCGCCGCGCTGCAACCGATCGCCGAGGCGCCGCTGGCCGGCGAAACCGAGTTCCGCTGCCAGTTCAACGCCGACAACAGCACCGATTGCGTGAGCACCTACAGCTTCACCATCCTCAAGCCGAGCGGCCGCGAGATGCTCTCGCGCATCGATCGCAGCTACGCGGAGACCGATAGCCTGATCGTGGAGAAGGCCGAGCTGACCCAGCCCGGCGGCAAGCCGGTGCCGCTGGACCAGTCGCAGATCGATACGCGCACCGCGCCGAACCCGGACCAGGGCTTCCTGCGCGAACGCCAGACCTCCCTGGCGTTCCCCAACCTGCGCGTCGGCACCCGCATCAGCTACACCCTGCGCGAGCACTTCACCGCCAAGCCGCTGAGCACCCAGTTCCACTACATCCTCAGCCGCCCGCCGATGCCGGTGCGCGACGACCGCTTCGTCGCCGAGTTCAAGGCCGAGCGGCCGATCTTCGTGCGCAGCGAGCTGATGGACGCCTATCGCATCGAACAGAGCGCCGACAAGAAGACCCTCAAGGTCAGCCTGAAAAAGCCGCAATACACCAACTACATCAACGAAGCCGGCAACGCCTACCTGCGCCATACCCCGCGCCTGGAGCTGGGCAGTTCGCTGGACCTGCAGGACAACTTCGGCCCGTTCGCCGCGCGCTACAACGAGATCCTCGCCGCGGAGCTGCCCAAGGGCGCCGCGGCGGCCGTCGCCGCGGTGAAGGGCAAGCCGGCCCGCGAGCAGGTCGCCGGCCTGATGCAGTACATCAACGACACCTACCGCTACCTGGGCGACTGGCGCGCCAGCGAGCGCGGCTACGTGCCCTTCTCCCTGGCGGAGATCGAGCGCAATGGCTACGGCGACTGCAAGGACCTGGCGATCCTCCTCGCCGCCATGCTCAAGGCCGCCGGGATCAAGGCCGAACCGACCCTGGTCAGCCGCGGCGACGTGGTCTGGGACCTGCTGGTGCCCGGCATGTACGCGCCGAACCATGCCATCGTCCGCGCCGAGGAGGACGGCAAGACCTGGTGGCTGGACCCGACCAACCCGGTGTTCGCTCCCGGCCGCACCATGCCCGACATCCAGCAGCGCTGGGCGCTGGTGCTGGGCGCCGACGGCAAGGTGCGGCGCGACGAGATTCCCCTGGAAGCGCCCGGCGACACCCTGCGCGTGACCCGCAGCGAGCATTACACCCATGACGGCGAGGCCCGGGTCGAGTCGCGCGTGGAGCTGTCCAATGCGCCGCTGATGCAGCTCAGCGTCGCCGATCGCCAGCGCGGCCGCACGAGCACCGACCAGGACCTGTGCCGCAACTTCGCCAAGGAAGGCAGCGACTGCGTGCTGGAGCGCGACGACAGCCAGTTCGTGCTGCCGCCCAGCTATACGATCAGTGCCAGGCTTACCGACCGCCGCGCCCTCGACCGGCTCGGCGGAGAGTATTTCTACAACCGCCAGGACCTGGCCAGCCAGTGGGACGCGTTCGCCAAGTACCGCAGCGAAGGCCAGTTGGCCGAGCTGTACCTGGGCGAACCGCAGATCACCTCCTACGACATCAGCCTGTCCGGCGGCAAGACCGACGAGCCGGCGCACAGTTGCGAGATCCGCAGCCCCTGGTTCGACATCGACCTGCAGGCCGAACCGGCCAAGGACGGCGGCTACCACTATCGCTACCGGGAAGTGCAGAAGACCAGTTGGCTCAACCACGACGAGATCAACAGCGCCGAGTTCGGCAAGCTGATCGAGCAGAGCCGCGGTTGCGTCGAGCAACTGCGCCTGGTGGTCAAGCTGGACAAGCGTCCCTGAGCGACGCGCGCCCGCTCCGGCGGGCGCGTCCAGCCGCACAGCGGGCGATTCTTCTACTCGCCCGCGCAGCCCTCCAGGCCGAGCGCCTGCTCATAGAAACGCGCCATGCGCTCCGGGTCGGCGACGTACGCCAGCATTCCGCTGGCGAGCCTGTCGCCTACACCTGCCAATCGAGCCGCAGCCCGGATTCGAACGTACGCCTCTCCCCGCTCAGCGGGTCGTCGAAGCGCAGCCCCCTGGCCAGCAGCTTGAGCGGCCGCCGGTAATCGTCGGGGCTGTCCTCGGCGTCCAGCAGCTCGGGATAGAACCCGTCGTTCTGGATACCCGCGCCGAGTGCCGCGAGGTGCACGCGCAGCTGGTGCTTCTTGCCGGTCACCGGATACAGCCGGTAGCGCCACCAGCGGCCGTTGCGCTCGGCGACCTCGATGCGCGTCTCGCTGTTCGGCTCGCCCTCGCCTTCGCGCATGCGGAAGAACGGCTCGCCGGGCACCAGGCGGGTCCTGCGCAGCAACGGGAAGTCCAGTCGCGGCAAGGCCGGAGCGATCGCTTCGTAGTACTTGTCGATGCGCCGCTCGCGGAACAGCGCCTGGTAGCGCCCGCGGCTGCCGGGATTGGTCGAGAACAGCACCAGCCCGGCGGTATGCCGGTCGATCCGATGCAGCGGCACCAGGTCGCGATTGCCGGTGCTGCGGGCCAGCCGCGCCAGGAGCGTCTGCTCGACATAGCCGCCGGCCGGCATCACCGGCAGGAAGTGCGGCTTGTCCGCCACCAGCAGATGCTCGTCGCGGTACAGGATGCGCGCCTCGAAAGGGATCGGCGCCTCCGCCGGCAACTCGCGGAAGTAGTGCACACGCAGGCCTTCGCGATACGCCGCCTGCGGGCCCAGCGCACGCCCCTCGGCGTCCAGCACCCGGCCCCGCTGCATGCGCGCCAGCCAGGTGTCGCGGTCGATGGCCGGGAAACGCGCGCAGAGACAATCGAGCACGGTGCTCCAGGGGCCGGCCGGCAGATGCAGGGTGCTGGCGCGGAGACTGGCGTCGGGCAAGGAAGGAGACGACATGCGGCAACTCGGGAAGGACGGGCGACCATTAGGCCGCAGCGCGGCGCACAGGTCAAAGCGCGCCGGAGCGAAACGAAGAAACCGCCCGAGGGCGGTTTCTTCCGTGATCCAGGGATCGAATCAGGCGGCGCTCGCCTTGCGCTCCTCCGCCAGGCAGGCGGCGGCGGTGAACAGCACGTCGGTCGAGGAGTTCAGCGCCGTCTCCGCGGAGTCCTGGAGAATCGCGATGATGAAGCCTACCGCTACCACCTGCATCGCCACCTCGCTGGGAATCCCGAACAGGCTGCAGGCCAGCGGGATCAACAGCAGCGAGCCGCCGGCCACGCCGGATGCGCCGCAGGCGCAGACCGACGCCACCACGCTGAGCAGGATCGCGGTCGGTACGTCCACGGCGATGCCCAGGGTATGCACCGCTGCCAGGGTCAGCACGGTGATGGTGATCGCTGCGCCGGCCATGTTGATGGTCGCGCCCAGCGGGATCGACACCGAATAGGTGTCTTCGTGCAGGCCCAGGCGCTCGCAGAGCTGCAGGTTGACCGGGATATTGGCTGCCGAGCTGCGGGTGAAGAACGCGGTCATGCCGCTTTCGCGCAGGCAGGTCAGCACCAGCGGATAGGGATTGCGGCGGATCTTCAGGAACACGATCAGCGGGTTGACCACGAAGGCCACGAACAGCATGCAGCCGAGCAACACCACCAGCAGGTGGGCATAGCCTTTCAGGGCCTCGACGCCGGACTCGGCGAAGGTCGAGGCGACCAGGCCGAAGATGCCCAGCGGGGCGAAGCGGATCACCACCTTGACGATCAGCGAGACGCCGTTGGACAGCTCGGAGAGCAGGTTGCGGGTGGTATCGCTGGCGTGGCGGAAAGCGATGCCGAGGCCGATGGCCCAGGCCAGGATGCCGATGAAGTTGGCCGAGATCAGGGCGTTGACCGGGTTGTCCACCACGCTCAGCAGCAGGGACTGGAGCACCTCGGCGATGCCGCCCGGAGGCGACATCTCGCCCGGATGGCTGGCCAGCACCAGGCTCGAGGGGAAGGCGAAGCTGGCGATCACCGCCACCACCGCGGCGCTGAAGGTGCCGACCAGGTACAGCAGCAGGATCGGCCGGATATGGGTCTGCTGGCCTTGCCTGTGGTTGGCGATGGATGCCATCACCAGGACGAACACCAGTACCGGCGCGACGGCCTTCAGCGCGGAAACGAAGACCTTGCCGATGAAGCCGACCTTGAGCGCGGCGGCCGGGAAGAAGCTGGCGAGCAGCAGGCCGGCGATCAGGCCGACGATGATCTGGCCCACCAGGCTGGTACGCGTCAGCAGATGAAGCAGGGGACGTTCAGGGTATGTCATGCAGATTTCTACTCTTATAGGTGTGTCGAAGGCCGGCCCAGGCAGCTTCCATGCCGAACGACCCTGTGCCGTTCCGCCCCCGCGAAGGGATGGTTCGAGCGAGCCGGGTAGTCTAGGGAAGGACGCGCAGCACCACAGGAAACACCGACCAGCGGATACCGGGCTCCCCCGCCACGGCCATCGAACCGGATCGGGACGGCGTGGATTCTAGCCGTGTCTGCGCTTTTTGGGGGCGTCCAATTCTGTCTGGATTCGGACATGTCGTCGCAGGTGCATTGCCAGCCGGGAGGCCGGAAACCCCTGTGAAAAGGAGGGAAAACGCGGAATTCGCTGTCTGCAGATAGCCAAAGCCCGCCGTGAGGCGGGCTTCAGATGGGGGGCTAGTCCGTTAGCCATGGGTCCATGATTGACCCGTCACCGTGAAAATTTCGTGAAGATTACCAAACTTTTTCCTTCACTTTTTCGCTGAATCCATTCACCGCTCGCCTCACTGGGTCGGGCTCAGTTCGCTCTCCTGGAAGCGCGGCGGCGGACGGCTGAAGCTGCGGGTCAGGTAGAACAGGTAGCCGAAGCCCAGCCCGGCCCAGATCAGCCCCATCACCAGCGAGGTGCTTTCCAGGTTGAGCCAGAGCACCGCGACGATGGCCGCGCCGAGCAGCGGCAGGACCAGGTAGTGGAAATGCTCCTTGAGGCTGCGGTTGCGCCCGCCGCGCACATAGAAATGCACGATCACCGAGAGATTGACGAAGGTGAAGGCCACCAGGGCGCCGAAATTGATCAGCGCGGTCGCCGTCACCAGGTCGAAGGAGATCGCCGAAAGCGCCACCATGCCCACGATCAGCACGTTGATCGACGGCGTGCGCCATTTCGGATGGACGAAGCCGAAGATCCGCTCCGGCAGCACGTTGTCCCGCCCCATCACGTACAGCAGGCGCGACACGCTGGCCTGGGAGGCCAGGCCAGACGCCAGGGTATTGATGAAGGTGGCGCAGAGGAAGATCGACTGGAACAGCTTACCGCCGACGTACAGGGCGATTTCCGGCAACGCCGCGTCGGGTTCCTTGAAGCGTACGTTGGTCGGGAAATAGGACTGCAGGAAATACGACACGGTGATGAAGATCACCCCGCCGTACAGCGCGGTGAGGAAGATCGCTCGCGGGATCACCTTGGCGGCGTCGCGGGTTTCCTCGGACAGCGTGGTCACCGCGTCGAAACCGAGGAAGGAAAAGCAGAGGATCGTCGCCCCCGCCACCATCGCCGAGAGATGCGCGTGCTCGGAGAAGAACGGCTGGGTGCTGAGCACCGTGGCGGTCCCCTCCCCGTTGTTCAGGCCATGGATCACCAGGCCGATGAAGACCACGATGATCGCCAGCTGGACCAGCACGAAGACGGTGTTGAAATTGGCGACCAGGTTCACGCTCTTGATGTTGATGAGGGTCATGATCAGCACGAACATCACCACCCAGACCCATGGCGCGACCTCGGGGAACAGTGCGGTCAGGTAGATCTTCGCCAGCAGCGCGTTGATCATCGGCAGGAACAGGTAGTCCAGCAGCGACGACCAGCCGACCATGAAGCCGACATGGGGATTGATCGCCCGTTGCGCGTAGGTATAGGCCGAGCCTGCGGTGGGGAACTGGCGGACCAGCTTGCCGTAGCTGATTGCGGTGAACAGCACGCCGGCGAGGGCCAGCAGGTAGGCGGTGGGCACGTGTCCCTGGGAAATCCCGGATACGATGCCGAAGGTGTCGAAGACGGTCATCGGGGTCAGGTAGGCCAACCCGATCATGACGATCTGCCACAACTTGAGGGACTTGCGAAGCTGGGTTCGTTCTGCGGTGGGGGGAGGATTCGACATGGGTATGCTTGCCTCGATTTCTTCTTTTTCTAATGCACAGCAAAGGAAGGCGGACGGGCGGAAACCGCAGGCTTGCCGCCGTCTACCTTCAGCAAGGGTGGGAACCTCGACGGAAGAACGGGCGGGCGGCGCCGGACCGGAGCCGCCCGCCCATGCTCACACGGTGTGCAGGTACCAGTTGTACTCGAGGTCGGAGAT
>NZ_KV813635.1:0-296 GCF_001813645.1 Pseudomonas sp. HMSC063H08 | reverse complement strand
TTGCAGGCGACGAAGATGTCGATGTACTTCGGATCGATGTACTTCGCCAGGATCTCGCTGTCGTCCAGTTCGCGCAGGGCGTCGCGCAGGTTGTTCGGCAGGCTCGGCTCCAGCTGCTCGTAGGAGTTGCCTTCGATCGGGGCACCCGGCTCGACCTGGTTGGTCAGCCCGTGGTGCACCCCGGCAAGCACCGAGGCCAGCAGCAGGTAGGGGTTGGCGTCGGCGCCGGCGACGCGATGTTCCAGGCGTACCGCGTCCGGGCTACCGGTGGGCACGCGCAGGGCCACGGTGCGGTT
>NZ_KV813634.1:0-1393 GCF_001813645.1 Pseudomonas sp. HMSC063H08 | reverse complement strand
ATGGGCGTGTCGCTGATCGGGTCCGACAACTGTTCAAGAACGGGCGGCGCGGTGAAACCAGGGGCAAGTAGCCGGTCTTTCAGATCTTGCGGGTTGATCTTGGCCATACTCATGCCTCCGCCACCTGAGGCGTGTTCGCCGCAGCCAGCTCTGCCTGCAGACGCTGGTTCTTGGCGAAGAGCTCGTCGACCATTCGGTTTGCTCGCGCGAGTTCTTCTTCGAGCGCGTTGCTGCGCTCCAGCCGGTAGACGATTTCACTGTTGGCCGAGCGGTGGTTATCTGCGGCTTTTTGCTTGAGTTGATCGCGGAGCCCTTGCGGCATGCGTACAACAAACTTGTCTTCTGCGTGTTTGCGGTCGATCGAAGTAACGTTCTTCATGTTGTTCTCCTGCAGATCGCTCAGTAATGAGCGGCCGTGGTCTGGAATGAGGGCGATGGAGACGCATTACTGGCCTGGAAGAAGTCCAGTTGTGCCAACCCCTCAAGCGCTGCGCTGTTGAGCCAGAGGCATTCGATTCGCTCTCTGGATCCGTCTGCATAGGCGTGGCGGTCGACTCTGTGCCAGGTGATGTAGAGCTCGTCGTAGAGGGGGCAGGGATATCCGGAGAGCACCACCATGCCGCGCAGCCGTTTGAGGAATGCCGCCAACTCCTTGTGCTGGTTGTCGTCCAGTTCGTACCGGTACGACTTGCCGGTGGCGTTGTGGCGCACCTTCGTGCTGCGGGTCGAGTGGACGTAGGGCGGATCCACGTAGTGCAGCGTATTCGGCCGGTCGTGATACTCCATCAGCGCGAGGGCGTCGCGGTTCTCGATCACCACGCCCTGCAGGCGTTCTGTTATCGCGGTCAGCGTGTCGGGGTAGTTGCGCCAGTCCAGTGCAGGTCCGGTACCGGACCTGGTCGAGGTTGAGCGGAACCCTGTACGTTCGCCGGACGCAGCTGCGGTACCGAAACCTTGCAAGCTTCGGATAACCATCCGCCGCGCGCGCTCGAGCGGATCGGACGTTTCCGCGTAGCTGGCTTCGAACTCTTCCCGGGCAAACGGGGTAAGCGCCAGGGCCTGGCGCAGTTCCTCACCGTGATCCCGCGCGACGCGGAACAGGTTCACCACGTCCCCGTCGAGGTCGTTATAGATCTCGGCGTAGCTGCGGGCTTTCCGGAGCAGGACGGAGGCTGCGCCGCCGAAGGGCTCGACGTAAGTGTGATGTGGCGCCAGGTGCTGGATGATCCAGGGAGCAAGTTTCCACTTGCCTCCGTGGTAGCGCAGGATTGGGCGACGAACCCCTTTCATGACGTGCTCTCCTGCTCCGCCTTGCGGCGCTTGAGCTGGTCGCGAAGCTGAGTGGGGAGACTGCTGATACTCAGCGTGTCGCGCTCCTCGTCGTACTCGATCC
>NZ_KV813633.1:1141-1547 GCF_001813645.1 Pseudomonas sp. HMSC063H08 | reverse complement strand
GGTTCGGTGATCATCGAGTCCGCCAAGGTGGAAGTGAAAGCGCTGGAGATCATCGGCGCGCCGGATGGCAGCGCAAGCACGTTCCTGCAGATCGGCCGGGAGGACTCGAAGTGAGTGTTCTGGAACTTACGCCGCCGCACTCCGTCGAGGCGGAGCAAGGGGTACTCGGCGGCCTGATGCTGGACAACGCGGCATGGGACATTGTCGGCGATCACCTGCAGAAGGAGGACTTCTTCCGGCATGAGCATCGGCTGATCTTCATCGCCATCAGCGAGTTGGCCGCGAAGGATGCTCCGTTTGATGTCGTGACTGTGTCGGAAGCGATCGAAGACCTTCCAGAAGCTGGCGGGCTGGCCTACCTCGGCCAGCTCGCCGACAACACGCCCTCCGTGGCCAATATCGAGGC
>NZ_KV813633.1:0-1041 GCF_001813645.1 Pseudomonas sp. HMSC063H08 | reverse complement strand
CAGTTGATGTCTCTCGGGCACCACTGCACCAGGACCGCCTCGAACCACCAGGCAAATCCCTCTGAGGTTCAGGAGGAGATTGAGCAGAAGCTGTTCGCCCTTGGCCAGGACCACCACAACGCCGATTTCGTCGATATCAACAAGAGCCTCATGAAGATCGTCGACACCATCGATTACCGCTTCAACAACAACGTGACGGTAACGGGGGTCCCGACAGGCCTGAAGGATCTCGACGAGCTCTCCGGCGGACTACAGAAGTCGGATCTCATCATCGTCGGTGCCCGCCCCGCGATGGGCAAAACGTCGTTTGCCCTCAACCTGGTCGACACCGCGCTCCAGAGCGACCAACAGAAGTCTGTTCAGGTGTACAGCATGGAGATGCCGGCAGAGCAGTTGCTGTTCAGGCTTGCCGCCCTGTTCGGCCACCTGGACCTGGGCAAGCTGATGAAGGGCCAACTGCAAGAAGAGGATTGGCCCAGACTGTCTGGCGCGATCCAGCGCATAAACGACTATGGCAGCCGGCTGGTCATCAACGATCAGGGCAACCTCACGCCGACAGAGCTGCGCGCCAAGGTTCGCCGGGCGGCCAGGAAGTACGGACACCCCGCGCTGATATTGGTCGACTACCTGCAACTGATGAGTTGCCCAGGCCTGGAGAATCGAGCCACCGAGATCTCGGAAATCTCCCGCTCGCTGAAAGCGCTGGCCAAGGAGATGGACTGTCCCGTCGTAGCTCTATCCCAGCTAAATCGCGGCCTAGAGAACCGGACGAACAAGCGACCGAACTGCGCGGACCTACGAGAGAGCGGCGCAATCGAGCAGGACGCGGACGTGATCATGTTCGTGTACCGCGACGAGGTCTACCACCCCAACACCGAGGCCAAGGGCATCGCCGAAATCATCATCGGCAAGTATCGCAACGGTCCGATCGGCACCGTCCACACCGCCTTCATCGCCAACCAGACCCGCTTTGCCGACCTGGCGCCGGGGACCTGGCAAGGAGCCCATGCATGAACACTTCCCAGCCCCTGGTCACCCACC
>NZ_KV813632.1:0-639 GCF_001813645.1 Pseudomonas sp. HMSC063H08 | reverse complement strand
CGGCAGGCCAAACGCATGGAGCGATCGATGGCGAACATCGAGTTCGGCTTCGGCGAAGGCGGCTACCAACCGACCGAGTTCATAAAAAGACAACTTCCCAACGGCTACTTCGATCTGTTGGTGGTGGATGAGGGGCATGAGTACAAGAACAGCGGTTCGGCCCAGGGCCAGGCCATGGGCGTTCTCGCAGCCAAGGCACGGAAAACCGTGCTGCTGACCGGAACGCTCATGGGCGGCTACGCCGACGACCTGTTCTACCTCCTGTTCCGCATCCTCACCCAGCGCATGATCGAGGACGGCTACCGGCCCAACGCGCGTGGCAGCATGGCTCCAGCAGCCATGTCGTTCATGCGCGACCACGGCGTGCTCAAGGACATCTACACCGAACGCGATGGTGACTCGCACAAGACAGCCCGGGGCAAGAAGCTCTCGGTACGCACGGTGAAGGCTCCCGGCTTCGGCCCGAAGGGCATCCACCGCTTCGTATTGCCGTTCACCGTGTTCCTGAAGCTCAAGGATATCGGTGGCAACGTACTGCCCGACTACCAGGAGGAGTTCGTCGACGTGCCGATGGCGCCTGATCAGGCTTCGGCCTATCAGCGCCTGGCGGCCACGCTGACAGCGGAGCTCCGCCAGGCT
>NZ_KV813631.1:0-225 GCF_001813645.1 Pseudomonas sp. HMSC063H08 | reverse complement strand
GCGCAGGCCTGGCCGGACGCGAGGAGGAAGAGCACGGCCACGGCCATGCCGATCGGCTCAGTTCGCATAGATTTCTCCTGTGACAGTCCAGTCCAACTGGCTGTCCTTGAGCGTGGTTTCGAGGTTGGTGATGCGGACCCCGGCGGCGGGCAGCCCCTGGAAGGTCAGGTCTGCCGGGAGCCTGGTCTGGGCGCTGAAGGTGAATTTCTTCCAGGAAGGCAACAC
>NZ_KV813630.1:0-365 GCF_001813645.1 Pseudomonas sp. HMSC063H08 | reverse complement strand
AGGAAGCGGTCAGTCCACTCGGGAAAGACCTCGATGGCCAGGTTACGGATGATTTCCAGCGCGGGCGCTGATGTGCGATTGGAGGGTTGCCGCGTTTCGAGGCGGTGCGCTGGTAGCCCGCGCGATGCTGCGTTGCGAAAAACGACTGCATCCGGAACAGTCGTTTCGAGCACAGAAATGTCCTGATGCTCATCGAAGATGGCACGCACATTCTCGTGAATCGCACGGGAGTCATTGGTCTGGTCCAGGCAGTTGATGACGATCTGAACCTTGGGGATCCGCATGCCAAGACGCTCATAGGGGCGTAGGCCGTCGAGCATTTGCATGGTGCCGCGGTTGAACTCACGGGCGGTAAGCATGTTGGG
>NZ_KV813629.1:0-1350 GCF_001813645.1 Pseudomonas sp. HMSC063H08 | reverse complement strand
CGGCGCGTGACTAACTGGCCGTTGCGCCTGACGCCAACCAGGTCGGATTCCGTACCAGCATCCACGGCCGCCGCCAGCCCCGCCGGCGGCGAGGCGATGAAGGCGTAGCTGGTGTCGGCGGCGATGTAGCCCTGAAGCCGCGCTGGCTTGCGGAACCAGGCCGGTAAACCAAGAGCGGAGTCCGCCGGCGAACCGCTGAAACCGGGGTTGGCGTGTGCGTACTCCGCCAGCCTGGAGCGGTAGAGCAGCAAGCTCCTGGCCAGGGTATCGACCTCGGCCAGTTCGGCGCTCGAGGTCGCGTGGTCGCTTTGTACACTCAGCCAGGTACCGGTGATGAGCGCGAGCACCAGGACGATCCACATCAGCGGCATACGGTAGTCCTTGAGTCGTGGCGACCTGCTAGTTCACGCAGGTAACGGTCACGTTGGTCGAGTCGGGGGTCTTGTAGGGTTCCGGGTAGTTGAAGCCTGGGCCGATCTCAGTGATTAGCCCGAACGAGTAGTTGGTGCCAAATGTCTGGTTGAAGCCCACTGCGCAGAATCGGCCGCCGCAGGTGATCGCGTAGCGGACGTAGTCGTAGTTCACCATGGCGCTATCCTGACCATGCAACGTACACCAGTCCTTGATCACGCCGGCCGTGGTGTTCAGGCGCATGGAGGCAGCGGTTCGTCCCCATTTCCCGTTCTGGCAGGACAGCCAGAGTCCGCTGCTGGTGATGCCTGCCAGCCCGTTCGGCGAGCAGTTGGCTCCTTCAGTGGCCACGCCTTTGAGCTGTAGGTACTCGCCGACTTCCGTCCGGCCCTCGGCGGTGAGTTTGCCCGCTTTCATCTCGCCGCCGGTGTAGACGTTCTTGTTCATCCAGGAGCGCACCCAGGTGCTGTCGCTCATGTACCAGCCGCCGCCCCATTTCTCGTTGTACCAACCCGTGTCACCACGGGTCCGGAACCAGCCTCCGGTGTACGTCTCGCCGGCGACGTCAGCAGTACCGGCTTTCACCGTGCCAGTGGCTGTCACGTTGCGCGCGCTGATGTCCGCGCTGGTGGTGATGTTGCCGCTGGCCGTGATCGCCCCGGCCGCGGCGATATTGTTGCCTCCCAGGTCCAGCGTGGTATTCATCCGGTTGAGTTCAGGATGACCCGGGACGGCATTGCGGTAGAGGTACTCGTTGGCAATGGCGCCGTCCTGGAAGAACAGCGCCGTCGCCAGATGTCCAGCGCCGGGAGCGCTACCGAAATTGCTTAAGGCCACCTGCCAGGCGGCGCCCTGGGCGATACTGGTGTTGGTTTTCGAGATGTATCCCCCGGTGGCTCCCATGAGTTGCGCGATCCGGCGGATCGAGAGTTCGGAAGC
>NZ_KV813628.1:0-709 GCF_001813645.1 Pseudomonas sp. HMSC063H08 | reverse complement strand
CAGCCTTCGGCTTGAGCGAAGGCCACCAGCCGTCGAACACTTTCCCGGGCGCCGCGAAGGAAACTATGCATTCGTGGTCTCCTCGCTGTTGAGCTGCAGCCAGGTCTCCATCTCTGCAAGGGAGCGGGGAAGGCTATCGGTGGCGGCGGCATCCAGGAGACGTTTCACCAGCGCCTGAAGGCTGCGACGATCGCTCTGTCGGCTGCAGGCCAGGTCGTCATGCGCAGAACGCAGCATGCGGACCTCTGTGCGCAGTTGAGTGCATACGTCGTCAGTTGCTACTGGTGCCGTTGACGCGACAGGTGACCGCGACCGTGTCCTGAGGCGGTTTTCCCACTCTTCCCTTGCTGCCGAGAAGCGATGGCCACGACCTACACTCCAACCGCTGGTCCAGTAGCGCGACTTTCCGCAGTCAGGGCAGGGCTGTGCGCCGCTGCCATCCAGGTGATAGCCGCAGTTCAGACAGATCCACGAAGGACCTTCACGCAACTTGAGCTCAAGCATCAGCTCGACTTTCTGGAAGTGCTCGAGCGGCCGGTAGGCAGTGACGTCAGGCATCGCGCGCTACCTCCTTGGGATTTCTACAGGACAGCGCCCAGCGGCTCTCGATGCGCTTTTCGTGGTCGCCTGCCTGTACCGGCATACGGGTGATGTATGCGTTGTCCTCGCCAAACAGTCGTTCGGCAAGGCGGGAGGCTGCCACCTTGTC
>NZ_KV813627.1:0-238 GCF_001813645.1 Pseudomonas sp. HMSC063H08 | reverse complement strand
CGGCTGGTGGCCTTCGCTCAAGCCGAAGGCTGGAGCGTCGACCGCTCCGCCGGCGGCCACTTGAAGCTCAGCAAGATCGGCTGCGCCTCGATCTTCATCTCTTCCACGCCAAGCGACGCACGCGGCGAGCTCAATGCCCGCGCCCTGCTCCGTCGAGCCGACAGGCAGCGTTCCCTGAACCAGGAGTCTTTCTGATGCCTATCAAACACGCCATCGTCCACCTGATCGAGAAGAAGCC
>NZ_KV813626.1:42537-175208 GCF_001813645.1 Pseudomonas sp. HMSC063H08 | reverse complement strand
CCCGGCAACTTCGTGGTCAAGGCGGCGAAGCATAGTCATGTTGGTCCTGCCTATGCGTCTACGGCCTTCAACTCTTGGTCCGGAGCACCGTTCGATCAGCGCGTACGTGTTGTGCGTGGAGGTAGACCGCTTCCCAACTATCGTTATGCGCTTGTGTATAGCGATGGGGCAAGGGTAGAGGGCGTTACCGACAAGGACGGCTGGACAGCGCTGCAGCAAGGACTGACTTCGGAGGGATATGAGATCGAGTTGCTAGGGCCGGCAGAGGTCTGATGCAACTTGGCATATGGGCCCACATGGAGAGGAGATCGAGATGAGTGAGCCAACTAGGCTTGTGTCTACGCACATTGGGACCAATGGACACACCACTGCTCGTGTGACGATGAGTCCAACTAGTAACAAGGTTCGTGCCGAAATTACTGCCCCTCCGGATCAGGCGATTCCGGTTGTTTTTGTGCCGGGCATCATGGGTAGTCCGTTATTGACGTCAAATGCGGAGGCTGGAAGGTTACTTGGGGAAAACAATCGTTGGGCTTGGTTTCCAGACGATGGCGTGGGGTGGGTGGCGGGGTTTACTGCGAAAAGAGGGTACCGTCATCTGAGCCCGACAGAGCGGAAATTGTTGCTTGATCCCGACACTACACGGCCAGTCTCGTCTCCCGAGGATGCAGATCGTGAAGTTGTTTCCGAGCACATTACTACTCTGCCGTTGCAGGAGGCACTTAGTCGTGGTTGGGGGTCGGTGATGATCAGCTCGTACGGCGGCATTCTCAATTTCCTAGAAGCGCAGCTTCGCTTCATCATCACCTCGAAGGGGGAGGTGTATCCGGGGGTGCAAGGTGCGGTGCCGCACAACCCAGAGGTGTGGGGGCAGCTCAATGGCTATCAAGTACTCACAAAGGAGATGTTGCGGGAGGCTGCCGAGTTTCGTTATCCCGTCTATGCAGTGGGCTACAACTGGCTGCAGACCAACGGCAAAGCCGCCGACTATCTGGCGGGAAAAATCGAAGCCATCATTGATCGTTGCAGGAAAGAACTTCGAGTCAAGTGTGACCATGGGGTGATACTGGTTACCCACTCTATGGGAGGGTTAGTTGGCCGAATGTGTGCCAAACGCTATCCCGCTTTGATTCAGGGAGTAGTTCATGGCGTGCAGCCAGCGGTTGGAGCCGGAACGGCTTATCGTAGGGTGCGTGCGGGTTGGGAGGACTTCGCCGGAAGCATCGGGCTTGGTGGAACTGGAAAGAAAATTATGCCGGTATTTGCTAATGCAGCAGGCCCATTGGAGCTTTTGCCCAATCATCGTTATGGGGCCGGTTGGCTGCGCATCACTTGCGAGGGCAGAGTTGTCGCACAACTACCGGAGGCACGTGTGGGGCAGGCGGATCCCTATATGCAAATTTATATGGAGCCTCGAGCGTGGTGGCGCTTGGTTGATCCGCTTTGGATTGATCCGGCGGTCAATAAAATAAAAGGTCCCGCAGCGCTTCAAGCACTTCAGAAAGCCTGGGGGCGCTATGGAATGCGACTGGGCGAGGCAAAGCATTTTCACACCGAACTCGGTAGCAGCTATCACCCTAATACATACTCGCATTACGGCGCAGATGAAGGGGAAATGGCTTTTCATCGCGTCACATGGAATCTTCAGCCGCAAATGATCGCTGCATACCGCAAGGACCTGCCTGCTACCCGAGGGCCCGTACCATCGACCGTTCACGCTATAGGGTTGCGTATGTGGCGCGATGACCACGAGGGGACGGCTTATCTGGTTAATGATGCTGATGGACAGGATATGGTCATGCAGCATGGAGTGGGGGTCATGCGAAGCACTAAAGGCAACTCTTATGTTGGGAAAATACAGGGGCAAGACCAAGTAGGTGATGCGACGGTACCTGCGCATTCTTCCGAAGACTCGGCAAAGGCCGCTGTTTTCTCCGCTCGTATGACAGGGTTTGACCATCAGGCCTCGTACGATAATCGAATGGTGCAAAACGTCACTCTGTATTCGGTTCTATGTATCGGTGCGTTGGCAATACGAAAAGAGGCCGGAAAATCCACGAAAACTACAGAAATACCCGCATGAAATGGCGTAAGTATATACCGCACGCTATCTTGCTGGGCATAGCGATAGCCGTGAGCTTCTATGCCTTGCGTTACTGGGGTGACAGCAAATTGCATAGGAATTATCCCATGACAGAATTGACAAAAAAAATGCAGACCCATTGTGTTGGGCGCTTACTCATCGATCTACCAGAAGGAACGGAGTGGGAGCCTACCGCCAGCGGGGCGCATCTTGACGGTTATTTAGCTCTTTCGGTCACCACGGGAGTGTCTGAGGCTGATTACGCTATTTTGATGGAGAAACGATGGGCGGAGATCGAGGCAGAAGAAAAGAAATCCACCAGACTTGCTCCACGGTCGGCAAATAAAAGGAGTCCTCTAAAAAATAGCTCAGTATTTATATATAACTATGTGTGGGTCGAAGGACCTGACCTGAATGGAGTTATGCGTAAAGAGGTTTTTCATGAGGCTGAGGGATATTTGTGGCGTGACAACACATTGTTCACCTTCGGCCGCACGCTAAACGCTGCTGAGGATATTCTGCGTTGGCTTCCCCGGCTGTATACACGGAAGAACAATGAAATACCCGACAGGCCAGGGCTATGCCTGAATGGAGCCTTTGTTGAGTCATACTACGACCTCAATGCTCCGTTCGAGTCAGTTAGCTGGGGATTCAGACTGCCAAAGGAGCTAGGGTTGGTAGTGCGTCATGCGAAGGTGTGGGAACCCGAGCAGCCAATGTTGGAACGTTATCGGGAAGGAGAGGATGAATTCACCGGGCTTCTGGCGAAAGATCTTGCCAAGCCGGGGGTTGTCGCCGGTCGAAAGGAATATAGAGCTCGCAAACGCAATGTAGGCGATCTGGAGGGCGATGAGCGTGTGGTTGGTGGCACTGAAGGAAGAGGTAATTGGAAGTATTTCAAAACCAACATCGGTGGCGAATGGAGTTTCCCTGGTGCCGGAAGTCCTTATCCGATGCCGAGCGTTGGCATTGATCTGGAAACGACCTTTAAGACTGCGACGAAGCCTGCGGAACTTGGTGATTTCCCCACCCACGACGAGGCTCCGGCTTACCCGACTGAGGCAGAGTTCTTTGAACTCTGGGACACAATTCTCAATAGTGTCCGTTATCGCCCCGCAGCACTGACACCTCCTCCACCAAACTCGGGTCCAATGGCCAGTAGCGTCGGTAGCCCTCCTGTTCGCCCGGCACCACTGATGACCTATGACAGAGACGATTATGTTCTGGAGGAGTTTCTCACCAGTTTGACGCCGAAAGAGAATTGGTTGGATGACTTGTAAGGACCAGAAGAAGGAGTAATTGGCAATGGATATCGTTTGGCTCGGTGAAAGCACCTACCACGGTATCACGGTCACGGAGCCGTTTGGCCAGACTGATCGATGGCGGAGGCCACCAGGTGGTCTGCTCCCGATGACGAGCATATTTCCCATCATCGGGAGCAGTGCGCTGCTGGATGTGGATGGGAACGCCGGCCGCCTTGCTCGAGATGAGGATGCCTGATTGCCAGTGGGTCGCAGAGGGCGGCCTAGAGTAGGAGAATGGAGGAGCTTAGGCATTCTCGGCAGGTCGGCGACCTCCATGCGTGCAGTTTGCCTGGAAGCTGAGCTGCTGCAGCACGCGAAATCGCTGGTCGCCGGCAAACTCCTGGGTGGCTCCGACGCCGAGGCCGGACGTGCTCTCAGCGAAGGGGAAATCAGCCTGGCGAAAGGCGTATTCGGCGATTCCATCGACTATTCCACGGTCCGCCTGCGCGACGAGGACTATGTCCCCTGGCAGGGCAAGGACTACGTGATGGCGCCGAACGGCCACATCTACTTCGGCGAGGAGTTGCGCGGCGTGGCGGACTGGAGCCTGGAGAGTCTGCAGCGCCAGGGCCTGTTCATCCACGAAATGCCCCATGTCTGGCAGCACCAGCATGGCGTCAACGTCCTTCTGGTGGGGGCCTACCAGCAAGCCAGGCAGTTTCTCCTAGGCGACCAGTACGCCTACCGGTTGGAGCCGGGAAAGACGTTGAAGGACTACAACATCGAACAGCAGGGAGACATCGTTCGAGATTATTTCCTCGAGAAGAACGAGTTCGGGGAAGCCTCTGCGAACAGCAGGTTCGCTGGCGTACTGAAAAACTTCCCAACGGGATACTGACCAATGAAATGCAAGACCTTGCTCATTGCCTGCCTGTTCGGCCTGGGAAGCGTCCAGGCCCTGGCCGTTTCCAAACTGCCACCGCAGATCCCGGTGCACGCCGGCTCCGGGCGCGTGACACTGGATCTACGCCCCTTGCTGGCGGAAACCAACGACGTCGAGATCACCCGTGTTTCGGTATGTCGGCGGGCCGGCAGCCATTGCCAGGAAACGCTGTGGCGGATCGAGCTCCCGCCCGGGTGGCGTGCCGGGGAGATCGAGGTCTTCGGCGACTATCCCGGCTCCAGCGTGCTCCTGCGCCGGCCGGAGCGCTTGCAGCCAGATGGGAGCTACAACGCATTCATTCATTTCAACGAGCGTAGCCGTCGGCACCGGCAAACGGTTTCCAGCATTGCCGTCGAATTCTGCCTGGCCGGCGAACCTGGCAACTGGATGCTGCTCGACGAAGCGACCTGCCTGGCACGACGCAACGCCGAGGAGCGGCAAGGAGAGAAGCCATGAACGATAGGGTTCGGTCGAGGACGATCGTCTCTGCCCAGTCCATCACCTTGCCCAAGGGCGGCGACGTGCACCTGGTGCCGCCTCCGCCCAAGCCTTGCGTGACCATCGTGGTGCATGGCGTCAACGATCTCGCGGGTTGCTACGAACGGATCGAGCGAGGGCTCTGCCAGGGGCTCAACGAACGCCTGGACATGCCGCCGACCTTGCCCGGCGGGCAGGCCAATCCCGGCTACCTGACGCCGGCGGGCTACAGCCTGCCGGCGGACGACGAAGGCAAGGCGGAGAACCCCGACGCCGTCTACTACCGGCGCAAGTTCGCCAGTGGCGCCGGCGGGGCCGCCGTACGCAGCGTAGTCGTACCTTTCTACTGGGGCTTCCGCGAGGAAGAGCAATACATCAACAAGACCGCGGCCCACGGCGAATGGCTGGACCGCAACGGCAACCGGCTGGACAAGTCCGGCACCAAGGAAGGCGGGCAGTTCGTCAATGCCACCACCAACCTGCCGGACATGTGGGGCCAGGGTTTCAACGGCAAGCTGTTCGGTTTCATCTCGCTGGACTGGTTCGGCGGCACCATGACCCATCCGCTGTTTTCGGCGGCAGGGCGCAAGTACATGGTCCTTGCGGCCATGCGCCTGGCCATGTTGATCAAGATCATCCGCAAGCGTTACCCCGACGACACCATCAATGTCGTCGGGCACAGCCAGGGCACCCTGTTGACCCTGCTGGCACATGCCTTCCTCAAGGATGACGGCGTGGAGCCGGCGGACGGGGTGATCATGCTCAACTCACCCTACGGCCTGTTCGAACCCCTCAACGAGAAGCTCCAGGGCTGGAGCAGCCAGCAGACCAGAGAGGCGCGGCTGGCCACGCTCAAAGGCATCCTCGAGTTCATCTGCGGCCGGCGCCATCCGGTCCCCGCGCTGAGCAGCGTCGCGTTGCGCAACTGCCAAGGCTACGGCGCGATAGGCGGTCCCGGCTGGGTGGGTGGCCTGGGCTGCCAGACGACCATCGACGGGGAACGGCTCAGCTTCGATGAGCGCGACAATCGCGGCAGTGTCTACCTGTATTTCACGCCCCAGGACCAGACGGTGGGACTTGCCAACGTCCAGGGTATCGGCTGGCGCGGCATTGCTGAGCAGGTCAAGGGGCTCCCGGGAAGGACCGGGCTGCCGCAGGGTTTTCACCAGCGCATCTTCACCGTACGCAAGCGCAATGGCGAGAAGGAAAAGATCGGCGGGCACGCCCCTCCCCATGTCTACCCTCTTCTGCTGGCCGGCGAGAAGACCTGGGAAGACACCGGGCTGGGCGGCAAGGACAGATTCGGCCGGGCGAACTTCGACCAGGGCGACAGCGTGCTGCTGACCGCGCCGCGTCTGCCGTTGCCGACGGAAGCGCGATTCGATTTCGACGGAACCGTCACGGCGCCGGGAGAGAACTCCGCCAGCGGCGTCTATCAGGTGCGCGATACCCTCGATCCGATCGACGCCGCCATCGGCGTAAGCAACGGCGGCTGGAAGGAAAAGGACAGCGGGCATGCCGTCGCGCAACAGGTGGACACCGCGCTGGCGTACCGCTACGGGCGCGACACGCGCAGCGTGGAGAGGGCGTTGAACGAAGGCAAGGAACTGGCCCGGCAGACCCATGTGTTTTCCGCTCGTGACCTGGGCACCGGCATGGTTCTGGTCACCCGCGCGGAAACTCCCTACGAGGCCCGGCTGCGCCTGCAGACGGCGGAGGGCCATCTGGAGCCCTTGTCGTTCCACTCGGCCATACCCAACAACCCGGAGCATAACCGGCGGGTACTGGCCTATGACCTGGCCATCGGGGCCGGGGACAGCGTGGATGATGTGGTTTTCTATCAGTATCTGTGTCGGGTGGCGGATTGGCGGTTGGATTGGAAGGCTAAGGACAAGGGGCTAAATGGCCAAGCAAATGACGAAATACATATTCCGAGCGAAGAGGTGCAAGCGTTGTATCACGCGGAAGAGCCTAAAAATAGCGAGCTAATAGACGCCACTGTAGTCTACCGCAAGAGTGGCAAACTCCCTGTGACAGTAGGAGACAGCCTGCCTTCCTTGGTGGCGACACAAACCATCGAAGACCGCTATTACAGCCGGCCGGTGCGTTTTGGAGGAGCGAGCTGATGCGTTTGACGTTCTCAACACTCTCTCTCGTCGGTTTGCTTTTGAGCAGTTCTGCTGGGTATGCCGCCGAGTCACTTTTGTCTTCGATGCGTTGTTTCGTTAATCCAGCGACGTCCGTTACCGCTTACACCCCGGCCAAGGAGGCCGCCATGTCCGCTGATGCTTATCACGCTCCGAAAACTTCGCCGCGCCTGGAAACCCTGGATGTGCTCAGCATAGGCATGAGCCTGGATGTGTTTCGCCAGGGCCAGGTATGGAAGGCCTTGCAGGAGCAGAATGCGGTGCAGGCCGAGGCCTTGCATGTCGGCAGCATCCTGCCGATGGACCCGAAGAAGTATCCGACGTCTGCGGATGACAAGGATATGGCGTATGAAAAGCGCCAAGCGGACGCCCTGGAACTGGGGCTGAAAAACTTTCTGGAGAAATGGCCGATACCAACGGTGACGGTGGTGCGTAGTTGGGATCCGAGCACTCCTAACCTACGCTTCACTCCGGAGGAGACGCGGGAAAGCCTGTCAGTAAAAGTCAATGATCTCCGTGTTCCGGCTGGACTGCATTGGCATCGGATTGCCAATTTGCAGGATGGCATTATCTGTAACGATACGCCTGAAGGAGTACTGGAGGCGTTGTTCAGTTTGTTCGAACGCAACCCAGACTTGCCAGCAGTGTTGGTGTACGCCAACGAAGGCTTCAATATGGCCGGTTCCTTATCGAGTCGGGATGTACCTTTAAAATCATTAGGGGGAGGTTCTGGCCCACGTGTACCGGGGACCTTGACAGACACCATGGTCGCCCTGATCGTCGGCCGCCCCGAGCGGGTCGACTGGCTACGCCAGTTCGCCCCCTACACCAAGGTCAACGAAAACCGGATCGACCCCGAGTTCCGTGGCTGGGGCTGGCGCAAGCCGCCGGTGGAGTTCCGCCCCACGCCGTTCATTCCCCAGCCCTGGACCGAGCGGGCTCTGGAGCAGTGGGATGCGTTGCCGGTGCTGGCCAGGCTGCATCGGCCGGTGAGTGTGCCGCTGACCCGCCCGGATACCGGCGAACGGCTCAAGCGCGAAGCTCTCACCGCACAACTGGCCGCTGCCTGGAAGACGGCCAGTGCCGGGCTCAGGCCGGCGCCCGCCCGGCTGTTCTACGACGGCGGGTTGAACGCCACGCCGCTGGCCGAACTCACCCCGGCGCTGGGCGCCGCGCAGAGTTCGCTGGACTTGCTGGACTCGCGGGAAAGCTACGACCTGACCCAGCGCCTGGGCGACACCGGCGCGGCCTCGCCCTTCGTTGGCATCGCCCTGGCGACCATGGCCAGCTACCTCAACGGCGACAGCAGCATGGTGATGCCGTTGCGGCGCAAGGACCAGGCGACCCTGATCGGCATCAGCTCGCCGACGCCTGGGAAGAAGCCCGCTCACGACCCGTTCGGCGTCGACCTGCTGCCGCAGACCGCCAGCGGCGACGGTCCGCCGCCATCGGCCGACCCGGTGGCGCCCGCCAGTCGGCTCACGACCCGGTTGCCGCCCGGCGAAGACTATGCCCTGGAAGAGTTCCTGAGCAGCCTCAAACCCAGCACCGACTGGCAGGACGATTTGTAGGTCGATGGTGTCCCGCGCCAGATGGAGTTTTCGTCAGATGACAAGGACAGGTGACCTACAAGCAGGCCCAGGTGCGGTATGGCATCCAGGGCCGGTCGACGGTTCTGGTATGGTTGCGCAAGCATGGTCGGCAGGATTGGAGCCAAGGGGCGTCGATTCGGGCCGAGAAGAGTTGCGCGATGTCTGACCCCAAAACGCTCACTCCAGAGCAGCGGATCAAAGAGCTTGAGCAGCAGCTTGAGTTGATGAGCCAGAAGGCTCAGTTCTTCGAGACCGTCGTCGATGTCCTGAAAAATGATTACGGTGTATCGGTCGTAAAAAAGCGATCCGGCAAGTCCTCTCGCAAGGTCAAGTCGCAGGACTGAGCATTGCCAGGGCTTGTCAGTTTCTTGGCATGAGCCGACAGGCTTACTACAAGCGCAATCGAGCTGCTGATAGCAAAGCACGCCAGGCAGATCGGGTTGTCGAATTTGTTCAACAAATCCGGATACGTCAGCCACGACTAGGCGCACGAAAGCTGCACTATCTGCTGCATTGCCAGCCTGATAGGCGGCTCCAAATTGGCCGAGACCGACTATTTCAGGTCCTGGGAGAGCGCCGTTTGCTGGTGTTGCCCAAGCGGGCGTATCACAAGACAACACAAAGCTTTCATCGCTTCTACCGCCATCCGAACCTACTCAAGTCAGGCCCGAACCAGGTTGTCCCGTCAGGACCGGAGCATGTTTGGGTGGCGGACATTACTTACCTGCCAGCCAGTAGCGGCCCGCTGTACCTAAGCCTGGTAACGGATGCGTATTCCAGAAAAATTGTTGGCCACCATGTGCATGAAAGCCTGCATGCCAAGTCAGTTGCACAAGCCTTTAGGCAGGCCCTACGCAAACGGCAGCGTCGCCAGTCACTGGTCCACCACTCGGATCGCGGTATTCAATATTGCTCGGCGCTGTATCAGTCACTGCATGCACGGCATGGCGTCCAGTGCTCGATGACTGACGGATATGACTGCTACCAGAACGCGCTAGCTGAGCGCATCAACGGGATCCTCAAAACAGAGCTGCTGCTGAGTAGCCCTGAAAATCTGGAGCAGACAAGGAAGATGGTTGCTGAAGCCGTGCAGATCTACAACACAGAGCGGCCTCACATGGCCCTGAAAAACAAAACGCCCGATGCGGTGCATCGGGCGTTTTGAGGCCTATCGGCCTACCTGAGCAGGTGTAAACCTATTTCAGGACTAGACAAGACCTGCCTCGCCGCCACCCGCTCCGCCGAGCAGCGCCTGTCCCTCGCCGCGAGACCAGAGCAACCGATCCTGTCCGGCCGGGAATGGCACTCAAGGCCGGGGCCAGATGGAGGGTCGATCGGCGGATAGTTCCTCGGGGCTGGCCGTTTCACGTCTATAGTTCTGCATGCTCGGATGCCGTTCCTACCAGGACTCCCACAGGAGCAACAGGATGCGCTCATGGCATGGCGTAGTCACGAAAATCGCCAAGCAAGGCAAGGGCGCCGTGGTCAAGAATCGACTCGGCCCGGAAGAGCTTCTGGTGCCCTTCACAGTGAGTACGCTCGTCGAGGTCGACCTGGACGCAAGGATCTACGGAACGGATGTGGACGACACGCCCTGGGCGGAGGGCGACGAACGAAAGGAGGTGCTGGTCGGTACCGAAGTAGAACTGCTGACCGATACGGATACCTTTCCTACCCATGCGTCCCAGGTGCTCAGCGCCAATTTCCGTTTCGCCCTCGACATCGTCAAGGGAGGGCTCAGCGGCCCGGTCAGGAAAGGGGCGGTCCTGGTCATCTACCACGACTTCCAGCAGGAGATCCGGAGAGGCGACTCCGGCAGCGCCTTCGCGGAGGCGGTCGTCGCCTATGCTCGGAACAAGCTCTACAAGCCGGCCTTCGCGATCAAGGCCGATACCAACTACGCCCAGTTGGTTCGGGATCTAGGCAAGGTTGCCGCGGAGAGCGGCGAACAGTACTTCATCGATACGATCCTCATCGCCACCCACGGCACGGCTGGCCAACTCTGGCTGGGCAACCCCCACGGCGATAGCACCGCGGACGTCATGGCCCGGCGTGTCCAGGGCAAGCAGTTCGTCGAGCCCCAGGCCTTTGGTGCGACCCTTCTCGAACTGTTCGGCAAGGAACTGGCCATCGCCCTCTACGGGTGCGACTTCGCCGGGGACGAGGACGGAGAAGCGGCGGCCCTCGAGCTGCGCATCGCCGCCAACGCGAGAGCGGTCTACGCCGGCAAGGGCACGGTGTATCTCAATGCCAGCAAAGAGGGTCGTTCCACGGTGACCTGCAGCAAGGCGATGGTGGTCTACCGGACCGACAAGATCGAGGTACTGGGTGGAAACCAGGTACCGGTATTCGATATCTGAGGCCCCGCCCCGCACTGTCATTGCCGATTGCCCAGGATCTTCGGCCCCAGACGCTCAGCCTCGCCCCTGGCCTTTTCCCTGGGGAGAGCCTTAAGATCGGGAGTCCGCACTGGGGCGGACCTTCTCTTCCTGCGGGTGGTTTCTCCGGATGCTTCCAGACAGCATGGTGGGTAGCAGCGCGCGGCGCCTTCGTTTGCGGCGGACGCGCGGGCGTGTCGGGCTCGGCCTGGTGGCCGGGCTGTCGGTACTGGCAGGCATGACCGACGCCATCGGTTTCCTCGCCACCGGCGACTTCGTTTCCTTCATGAGCGGCAACACCACGCGCCTGGCGGTATCGCTGGGCGAGGGCGACTTCGGCGGGCTGGTGCGGCTGAGCGTCGCCCTGGCCAGTTTCGTCGTCGGCAACGCGCTGGGAGTGATACTGGCGCGCTTCAGCGGGCGCCGGGCGGCGCCGATCCTGGTCTGCTGCGCGATGCTGCTGGCGTTGTCGGCGGTCTGGCCATTCGACTGGAACGTGCCGGCGCTGGTCGCCGCGATCCTCGCCATGGGCATGCTCAACGCCGTGGTCGAGCAGGTCAACGGCCTGCCCATCGGCCTGACCTACGTCACCGGCGCCCTCTCCCGCTTCGGCCGCGGCCTCGGCCGCTGGCTGCTGGGCGAGCGGCGCAACGGCTGGCGGGTGCAACTGGTGCCCTGGAGCGGCATGTGCGTCGGCGCGGTGCTCGGCGCCCTGCTGGAACAGCAACTGGGCCTCGCGGCGATGGCGGCGAGCGCAGCGCTGGCGGCTCTTCTCGCGTTGCTGGCGCTGGTGATTCCGCGGCCATGGCAGATGGACTATATGGTGCGTTGAGCGGCCACTGAGGGGTTTGCCGCGTGCCACGCCCCCCGAAACGGAGCGCAGCACTTCTTGACCTCGCCTGGAACCCCTCAACAGGATGCGTGCACATGCACTTATATGGAATGGCAGCCGATGTACCGCAGCGCCCTGGATTTCCGCCACTTCGTCGACCACCTGCGTCGCCAGGGCGACCTGGTGGACGTGCACACCGAGGTCGACGCCAACCTGGAGATCGGCGCCATCACCCGCCGGGTCTACGAACGCCGCGCACCCGCCCCGCTGTTCCACAACATCCGCGACAGCCTGCCCGGCGCGCGGGTACTGGGCGCGCCGGCCGGCCTGCGCGCCGACAGGGCCCGCGCCCATTCGCGCCTGGCGCTGCATTTCGGCCTGCCGGAACACAGCGGGCCACGGGACATCGTGGCCACGCTGCGCGCCGCGATGCGCGCGGAACCTATCGCGCCGCGCCGGCTGGAGCGCGGGCCGGTGCAGGAAAACGTCTGGCTCGGCGAGCAGGTGGACCTGACCCGCTTCCCGGTCCCCTTGCTCCATGAGCAGGACGGCGGCCGCTATTTCGGCACCTACGGTTTCCACGTGGTACAGACGCCGGACGGCAGTTGGGACAGCTGGTCGGTGGGCCGGCTGATGCTGGTGGACCGCAACACCCTGGCGGGCCCGACCATTCCCACCCAGCACATCGGCATCATCCGCGAGCAATGGCGCCGCCTGGGCAAGCCGACGCCCTGGGCGATGGCCCTCGGCGCACCGCCGGCGGCACTCGCGGCGGCCGGCATGCCGTTGCCGGAGGGGGTCAGCGAAGCCGGCTACGTAGGCGCCCTGGTCGGCGAGCCGGTGGAGGTGGTGCGCACGCAGACCAACGGCCTGTGGGTTCCGGCCAATGCCGAGATCGTCCTGGAGGGCGAGATCAGCCTCGACGAAACCGCGCTGGAAGGCCCGATGGGCGAATACCACGGCTATTCCTTCCCCACCGGCAAGCCGCAGCCGCTGTTCCACGTCCATGCGCTGAGCTTCCGCGACCAGCCGATCCTGCCGATCTGCGTCGCCGGCACGCCACCGGAGGAAAACCACACCATCTGGGGCACCATGATTTCCGCGCAACTGCTGGACGTAGCGCAGAACGCCGGACTGCCGGTGGACATGGTCTGGTGCTCCTACGAGGCGGCGACCTGCTGGGCCGTGCTGTCGATCGACGTGCAGCGCCTGGCGGCCCTGGGCACCGACGCCGCGGCCTTCGCCGCACGGGTCGCCGAGACCGTCTTCGGCTCGCATGCCGGACACCTGGTGCCGAAGCTGATCCTGGTCGGCAACGACATCGACGTCACCGAGATCGACCAGGTGGTATGGGCGCTGGCGACCCGCGCGCATCCGCTGCACGACCATTTCGCCTTCCCGCAGATCCGTGACTTCCCGATGGTTCCCTACCTCGATGCCGAGGACAAGGCACGAGGCAGCGGCGGTCGGCTGGTGATCAACTGCCTGTACCCGGAACAGTTCGCCGGGCAAATGCGTGCCGCTACGGCGTCGTTCCGCCACGCCTATCCGACGGCGCTGCGCAGGCGAGTCGAAGAACGCTGGAGCGACTACGGATTCGCCGACGCCTGAGCGCTACAATCCCCGCCCTGGCGAAAGAGGATCGAGGAAGGTGACCGGGCCAATGACCGAGACGAACGCACTGGGGCTGCCCCAAGGCCCGCTGTACCTGATGACGGAGATCGTCCGCCAGCGCGAACGGCAACTCACCGCCCTGCTTGCCCCTCTCGAACTGGGGCTGCATGAATGGCGTGCGTTGCGGATCATCCACGCCTTCGACGGTGACGTGCCGATGAGCGTGCTCATCGAGCACTCGCAGACCGACCGCACCGCGCTGGGCCGGACCATCGAACGGCTGGGTCAGCCGCCTGCCGGACCCGAACGACGGTCGCGCCGTGCTGGTGCGCCGCAGCCCCGCGGCACAGGCGGTGTTCGAGCAGGCCCTGGCACAGGTCGCAGGGCTCGACGAAAGGCTGCTGGCGGCTCTCGGCGCCGGCCCGGAAGAAGAGGCGCTGACCCTCGCCCTGGGCAAGTTGCTGCGGGCCTTCGACGGGCTTTCCCGCGTGACGCAATAGCCTTTCGAGGGCATCTCCGGGTTTGCGAAGCAACTCTCATCCCGGTCATGGACTGACCATCCGGCCCCCTATTTGCTGGCCGATTGATAGCATGAGCGGCCTTCGCAAGCCCATTCGACCCGCAATGCCACGACACCCGCACACCACCCTGCTCCTCTGCCTTTGCCTGACCCTGCTCGGTTGCGAGAGCGGCCGCAGCTACAGCCTTTCCGACGGCGCGCCGGCCACGGGCATCCGCATCCAGCGCGACGACCGCTCGCCGTTGCAGCGCCTGCGGGACTGCGAACGCCAGGGTTGCAGCGAGCGGCAGAAGATCGACCCGTTCACCCCCGATCCTGACTACCTGCGCGCGGAAGGCCACTTCCCGCTGCCCTGGTAAGCTTCCCTCTTCGCCCGTTCCCGACGGGCTTTTTTCCGTTCCCGACAGATACCCTCAGCTGCCCTCAGCTGCCCTCAGCGCTTTCCTACGCACCAAGAAGGAAAGCCTCTCGCCTCTCTCGGAACGAGCCGATTTCTCGGCAGTCGCCGTTCGCATTCCATTGGTCACCCAACGGCAACGAGGATCGGCCATGACTGGATTGCCCTCGCATGGCAACGGACGCGCCCCCGGCGCCTGCCCATGTCCGGCCCTACCCGCCCCACTCCGAGGACTGAAGATGAACGACTACATCGCCCGGCTGCGCGAGAAATACGACGACCATTTCGGCTGTGCGCCGAGCATCGTCCTGGACTGCCGTGACTTCTGGAGGCACTGCGTGACGGCACCGGAAATGGCGGTGTTCGGCTACCGCCTGGAAAGCAGCCGGCGCCCGCACCACGTGGTGATCACCGCGGGGATGAGCCAGGCACGGATGCACTTCGCGCCCTATATGGGCAGCGCGCGCTGGTCCAGCGAGCTGATCTGCTACCTTGACGTCCTCGGCGGTGAGGACCTGCGCCACCTGCAGTGGCTCGCCGGCCTGCCGTTCCACGAACGCCTGGCCCTCGGCCACGGACACAGCGTGGCATTCGGTTTCCCGCTCTACGAGCACAGCCTGCTGCGTCACTTCCTTCTCCTGCCGACCCCGCTGGGCGAAGATGCCGCCCTGTTCGACGGTTTCGACCTGTCCGCCCATCCGGTCGACCTGCTCTGGGTCGTGCCGCTGACCGAGCAGGAATACCAGGTGAAAGTGAACAAGCACCTGGAAGGCATCGCCGAAGTGCTGAACGACGCCGGACATCCGCTCAGCCTCGACCGGCATCGCCATTGCTACGTCACCGGCCTACGTCCGGAAGGGTTCGAGCGGATACTGCATTAGGTCGCCGGGCAACCGGAGCAAGAGGCCCGTCGCCAGGCCCTACCTTCGTCGGGGAAGCCGGCGATGACGTTTTTCAATCGGTTCGATGCCGTTTTCCCCGCTTGCCGATCCGCTCGCCGTCTACGATTCTTGCTGGACGTGAGAACGGCTCCGGAGGGGCGCGCATGAAAACCGTGGCACAACTGTTGAACGCCAAGCAGAACCAGCAGGTGTACACCATCGGACCAGACGAGATGGTGCTCGACGCCCTGCGCCTGATGGCGGAAAAGAACATCGGCGCGCTGCTGGTGGTGAACCATGGCGAGGTGGTCGGGGTGGTCAGCGAGCGCGACTATGCGCGCAAGATGGTCCTCAAGGGCCGTTCGTCCATCGGTACGCCGATCAGCGCGATCATGAGCGCGCCGGTGGTCAGCGTGGACTCGAAGCAGAGCGTCGACACCTGCATGAACCTGATGACCGATCGCCACCTGCGCCACCTGCCGGTCGTGGAAGACGGCCAGTTGCTCGGCCTGCTGTCCATCGGCGACCTGGTCAAGGCGGCGATCGCCGAGCAGGCCGAGCTGATCCAGCAACTGGAACAGTACATCCGCGGCGACTGAAGCGTACATGCCGGCCCTGCCCTTTTCCCGCCGGCTCACGCGATAATCCGCGGCTGTTCCCGTTGCGAGCCGCCGCCATGTCCTCTCCGCCGAAGATCCGCCGCTACATTCCCGCCGACCGCGATGCCACCCTCGCCATCTGGCTGGAGGCCTCGCGCGTCGGCCACGGTTTCCTCGGCGAAGCCGAGTTGCAGAAGCAGAAGGCACTGGTTCGCGATCATTATCTGGATGCCTCGGAAACCTGGCTGGCGCTGGACGGCGATACGCCGCTGGGCTTCATCGGCCTGCTCGATGCCTTCATCGGCGGCCTGTTCGTCGCCCCGACGGCCCACGGGCACGGGATCGGCCGGCAACTGGTGGAGCACGCGGCAACCCTGAAGGGCGCGCTGGAGGTCGAGGTCTACGCCGCCAACCGCGAGGCGCTGGGGTTCTACGCGCGCTGCGGCTTCGTCGAGAGCGGCCGACGCCCGCGCGACGACGAGGGGCGCGCGCTGGAGATCGTCCAGTTGCGCCGCGAACACTAGTCGCCCTTACGGAAAACGCTCGGCGAGACGCCGCTCAGGCGCTTGAAGAAACGGGTGAAGTAGGCCGGCTCGCTGAAGCCGAGGCGGTCGGCGATCTCGTTCACCGTCATCGCCGTGTAGACCAGGTCGCGCTTGGCCTCCAGCAGCAGGCGCTGGTGCACGATGCCCAGTGCGGTCTGCCCGCTGAGGCGGCGCGCCACGCCGTTCAGGTGTGCCGGGGAGATGCCCAGGCGACGCGCGTACTCGTCGATTCCCAGGTGCTCGCGGAAATGCCGCTCGACCAGTTGCGAAAAGGCCGATAGGTATTCCTGACCGCGACCCGGCCGTGCCTCCGCCCGCCGGACCATCACCTGCCGCCCCAGCCACACCGCCAGCACGCCGATCAGCGACTGCAACAACAGCTCGCGCGCCGGCGCAGCGCCGGCGTACTCGCCATCTATGGCGTCGAACAGCGTGTCGATATAGCGCCGGTCCGTGCCCACCGGGTACAGCCCCGGCGCTTCCAGCGCCTGGCGCTGCGCGCCGAGGTGCGCCTGCAAGCGGGCCAGCAACGGTGCGGCGAGCGTCAGTACGTAGCCGTCGATGCGCTCGGAGAACTGGAAGCCATGGATGCACAACGGCGGTACGAACTGGATGGAAGGCTGCTCGACGCGAGTCGGCTCGCCCTCGACCTGGAGCTGCGCCCAGCCCTTGCGCACGTAGAGCAACTGAGCGAGATCGGCGTGCCGGTGCGGCTTGATCTCCCAGTCGTGCAGGCGACTGCGGGCGGGGATCGACTCGCAGTGCAGCAGGTCCGGGGTCGGCCATTCGAGGGGCGCGCCGTAAAGCTTGAACACCGGGACGTCGCGGGTGGAATCCGTCATCGAGCCCTCCGAGCGAAATGGCCGATTGCCGAACAGAGTTTATAAAAGTCCAGAAATAGATCGGCAATTTGCCTTCTATAGCACCCCACGGCAAACAAAAATACAGCCACCTCCAGACAAGATCAGCGCCGGCGCATGCGCCGCCGGCCAGCCATAACAGCGAGAGGGCTATCCGCAATGAAGACTCAAGTCGCCATCATCGGCGCCGGTCCGTCCGGCCTCCTGCTCGGCCAGTTGCTGCACAAGGCCGGCATCGACAACGTGATCCTCGAACGCCAGACCCCGGACTACGTGCTCGGCCGCATCCGCGCCGGCGTGCTGGAACAGGGTATGGTCGACCTGCTGCGCGAGGCCGGCGTCGACCGGCGCATGGCGCGCGACGGGCTGGTCCACGAAGGCGTGGAAATCGCCTTCGCCGGGCAGCGCCGGCGCATCGACCTGAAGCGCCTGAGCGGCGGCAAGACGGTGACGGTCTACGGCCAGACCGAGGTCACCCGCGACCTCATGGAAGCCCGCGAAGCCTGCGGCGCCACTACCGTCTACCAGGCCGCCGAGGTGCGCCTGCACGACCTGCAAGGTGAGCGCCCCTACGTGACCTTCGAACGCGACGGCGAACGGCTGCGCCTGGATTGCGACTACATCGCCGGCTGCGATGGCTTCCACGGCATCTCGCGGCAATCGATCCCGGCGGAACGGCTGAAGGTCTTCGAGCGGGTCTATCCGTTCGGCTGGCTCGGCCTGCTCGCCGACACCCCGCCGGTCAGCCACGAACTGATCTACGCCAACCATCCGCGCGGCTTCGCCCTGTGCAGCCAGCGTTCGGCGACCCGCAGCCGCTACTACGTACAGGTGCCATTGACAGAGAAGGTCGAGGACTGGTCCGACGAGCGCTTCTGGACGGAACTGAAAGCGCGCCTCCCGGCCGAGGTGGCGGAGAAACTGGTGACCGGTCCTTCGCTGGAGAAGAGCATCGCGCCGCTGCGCAGCTTCGTGGTCGAGCCGATGCAGCATGGCCGGCTGTTCCTCGCCGGCGACGCCGCGCACATCGTGCCGCCCACCGGCGCCAAGGGACTGAACCTGGCGGCCAGCGACGTCAGCACGCTCTACCGGCTGCTGCTGAAGGCCTACCGCGAAGGGCGCGGCGAACTGCTGGAACGCTACTCGGCAATCTGCCTGCGGCGGATCTGGAAGGCCGAACGCTTCTCCTGGTGGATGACTTCGGTGCTGCATCGCTTCCCCGACACCGACGCGTTCAGCCAGCGCATCCAGCAGACCGAACTGGAGTACTACCTGGGCTCCGAGGCGGGCCTGGCGACCATCGCCGAGAACTATGTCGGCCTGCCCTACGAGGAAATCGAGTAGGCCGCGCCACCCCGGCGCAACGCCGGGGCACCGTTCCCAAGGCGGGACGCAACGTTGGCGCAGGCGAATATCGACGAAAGACGACCCTCGGATCGATATTCCCCGGCACCTGTCCTACCCCAGGCGCAGTATGATGCCCGCTGCCTTCGCGTTCCGTCCGCCCCAGGTGCCGTCTTGTCCGATCTCGCCCAGAACCCGCCCGCCGTCCGTACCGTCCTCGCCGGCCTGATGCTGTCGATCTTCCTCAGCGCCCTCGACCAGACCATCGTCGCCGTCTCCCTGCCGGCGATCTCGGCCGACTTCGCCGACCTCGACCTGCTGGCCTGGGTGATTTCGGCCTACATGGTGGCGATGACCGTATCGATGCCGATCTACGGCAAGCTCGGCGACCTCTACGGTCGCCGCCGTCTGATGCTCTTCGCCATCGTCGTGTTCACCGCCGCCTCGCTGCTTTGCGGGCTCGCGCAGAGCATGGGCCAACTGGTGCTGGCGCGAGTGCTGCAAGGGGTCGGCGCGGGCGGGCTGATGGCGGTGAGCCAGGCGATCATCGGCGACATCGTCCCGCCGCGCGAGCGCGGCCGCTACCAGGGTTACTTCAGCAGCATGTACGCCATCGCCAGCGTCGCCGGCCCGGTGCTCGGCGGCCTGCTCACCGAGTACCTGTCGTGGCGCTGGGTGTTCTGGATCAACCTGCCGATCGGCCTTCTCGCGCTGGCCATCTCGCGGCGGACCCTGGTCGGCCTGCCGGTGCCGCGCCGGCAACCGGTGATCGACTACCTGGGCATCGTGCTGATGGTGGTGGGTCTCACTGCGCTGCTCCTGGCCATCACCCAGATCGGCCAGGGCGCAGCCTGGAGCGACTCGGCGCTGCTCGGCCTGTTCGCCCTGGCGGCGCTCGCCCTGCTGCTGTTCGTCGCCCAGGAGCGGCGCTTCCGCGAACCGCTGGTGCCGATGCAACTGTTCGCCGTCCGCGCCGCCACCCTCAGTTGGCTGGTTGCGTTCTTCGCCAGCTTCCAGGCCATCTCGCTGACCGTGCTGGTACCGCTGCGCTACCAGAGCGTTACCGGCGCCGGCGCCGACAGCGCCGCGCTGCATCTGCTGCCGCTGGTCATGGGCCTGCCGCTGGGCGCGTACTGCTGCGGGCGGCTGACCGCCAGCCTGGGACGCTACAAGCCGCTGATCCTGCTCGGCGCCGTCCTGTTGCCCTGCGGCATCGCCGGCCTGGCCCTGGTCCCGGTCGGCGACCACTGGCTGTCCGGGCTGTGCATGCTGCTCACCGGGATCGCCATCGGTACCCAGTTCCCGACCAGCCTGGTGGCCGCGCAGAACGCCGTGGAGCAACGCCACATCGGCGTCGCCACCAGCAACGCGACGCTGTTCCGCTCCCTCGGCGGGGCGGTCGGGGTGGCGCTGATGTCGGCGGTCCTGCTGGCCCTGCTCAAGCACCTGTGGATCGGCGGCGGGCTCGACCAGGGCTTTTCCGAGAGCGCCCTGCTGAGCAGCCTGGACGCCGCCAGCGGGCCGGCCCGGGTGATCCTCCAGCATGTCCTCGCGGATGCCTTCAAGGTGCTCTTCCTGGTCAACGCGGCGGTGGCGCTGCTCGGCCTGGCGGTGGCCTCGGCATTGCCCGACATGACCCTGCGCGGCCGCGGCGCGACGCAACCGGCGGCAGGCGAGTGAGCGGACGCCGATAATCGAACGCTTTCGTCCCGTCGGCGACGGCGTCCGGTTTACAAAAGTAACCGTTCGGTACATTTTCCCGGCATCGATGACATCATTGCTGTGGAGGCTGCGCCATGACGCGCACGGTACTGGTCCTGAACGGCCCCAACCTGAATCTGCTCGGCACCCGCGAGCCGCAGACCTACGGCCGGCGGACCCTGGGCGAAATCGCCGACGAATGCGCGGCCTTCGCCGAAACGCGCGGCTTCGCCGTGGACTTCCGCCAGACCAACCAGGAAGGCCAACTGCTCGACTGGATCCACCAGGCCCGCGGCCGAGTCGCCGGCATCGTCATCAACCCCGCCGCCTGGACCCACACCTCGGTGGCGCTGCGCGACGCCCTGGCCGCGGTGGAACTGCCGGTGGTCGAAGTGCACCTGTCCAACGTCCACCAGCGCGAAGCGTTCCGCCAGCATTCCTACGTCTCGCCGGTGGCGCTGGGGGTGATCTGCGGATTCGGCAGCCTCGGCTACCGCCTGGCCCTGGAACATTTCGCCGAGCGTTTCGAGGCGGCCGCATGAGCGCGCCGCGATCGGTTCTCGCCGGCCTGATCGGTGCCGGCATCCAGGCGTCACGGACCCCGGCCCTGCACGAGCGCGAAGGCGACGCCCAGGGCATCCGCTATCTGTACCGGCTGATCGATCTCGACCTGCTGGGCAAGTCGGCGGACGACCTGGAGTTCCTGCTCGCCGCCGCCAGCGACCTCGGCTTCACCGGGCTGAACGTCACCTTCCCCTGCAAGCAGGCGATCATCCCCCTGCTCGACGAACTCTCCGCCGAGGCGCGCGGCATCGGCGCGGTGAACACCGTGGTGCTGCGCGATGGCCGGCGCATCGGCCACAACACCGACTGCCTGGGCTTCGCCGAGGGCTTTCGGCGCGGCCTGGCCGACGCGCCGCGCCAGCGCGTGGTGCAGATGGGCGCGGGCGGCGCCGGCGCGGCAGTGGCCCATGCCCTGCTCGCCGAGGGCGTCGAGCGGCTGGCCCTGTTCGACGTCGACCCGGCGCGGGCCCAGGCCCTCGCGGACAACCTCAACCAGCACTTCGGCGCGCCACGAGCGCTCGCCGGCAGCGACCTGGCCGGCGCCCTGGGCGACGCCCAGGGATTGGTCAACACCACCCCGGTGGGCATGGCCAAGCTCCCCGGCATGCCGGTGCCGGCGGAACTGTTGCGCGCCGACCTGTGGGTCGCCGAGGTGATCTACTTTCCGCTGGAAACCGAGCTGCTGCGCCAGGCCCGCGCCCTCGGCTGCCGCACACTGGACGGCGGCACCATGGCGGTGTTCCAGGCGGTGAAGGCATTCGAACTGTTCAGCGGGGTGGCGGCCGACGCCGCGCGCATGCAGGCGCACTTCGCCAGCCTGGGCGACTGAATGGCACCTCTCTCCCGCCAAGGGGAGAGGGGACGGCAGTCAGGCACGGATGTAGCGCAATACCGCCTTGCCGATCATCCGCCGATGCCGCTGGCGAACCTCGGCGTCGTGCAGGTCGGTGCGGAAGATCCGCGACACGGTGTAGCGATTGGACACCCGGTAGAAGCAGAACGAACTGATCAGCATGTGCACGTCGAGCGCCTCCAGCCCGGCGCGGAACACCCCTTCCGCTTCGCCGCGGCGGAGAATCTCGGCGATGCTCTGGACGATCGAGCTGTTGACGCTCTGCACCAGCTCGCTGCTGGCGATGTGCTCGCCCTTGTGGATGTTCTCGATGCTGATGATGCGCACGAAATCCACGTGCCGGTCGTGGTAGTCGAAGCTGAACTCCACCAGCTTCTCCATCGCCTTGGCCGGCGGCAGCGCGCCCAGCCGCAGGGTGCCCTCGATACCGCGGATGTCGCTGTAGAGCTTCTCCAGCACGGCCTGGTAAAGCTGCTCCTTGCTGCCGAAGTAGTAATAGATCATCCGCTTCGAGGTATGCGTGCGCTCGGCGATGGCGTCCACCCGCGCACCCGAGAGGCCCTGGGCGACGAACTCGTCGATGGCGGCGCGGAGGATGTCCTGGCGGGTCTTCTCGGGATTGTTCTTGCGTCCCTTGCCGCGCGGAGCGGATTCCTCCACGAGGGCGGGATCAGGCTTGGACATCGGTGACTCACTCGTGGCCGGCGGGAATTGCGGCCGATTATGCGGGGCCCGCCCGGCTGTAGGAAGAGCACCTGCCGGAGCCCCGACAATTCTCACAGCTTGACCCGGCGCACACCCCGCCGCGCTTGCGCCATCGCCGCCAGGCGCACCGGCACGTTGGCCGCGCCGTAGCCGGCGTAGCCGTGGCGGCGCTGGAGGATCTCGAAGAAGAAGCGTTCCTCGAACGGCTCGGTGAACACATGGAACAGCTCGCTGCCCTGGGCGTCGCGGTCGTAGAGAACGTTGTAGTAGGCCAGTTCGCTGAGGAACTCGTCGTCGAAGTCGAAGCGCGCGGCGAGGTCGTCGTAATAGTTCAGCGGGATTTCCAGCAGCGCGACCCCGGCCTCCTTGGCCTGGGCCACGGCGGCGAAGATGTCGGCGCAATCGAAGGCGATGTGGTGCACGCCGGAACCGCGATAGCTGGACAGCGATCGGGCGATGGCGGTGTTGCGGTCCTCGGAAATGTTCAGCGGCAGGCGCACGCTGCCGCAGGGGCTACGCACGGCACGGCTGGTGACCAGGCCATAGGGGTCGGGCAGCACCACCTCGTCATCGGCGCCGAAGTCGAACAGGCTCTTGTAGAACAGCACCCAGCTGTCCAGGCCTTCGGCGGGCAGCGCCAGGGCCACGTGGTCGACGCGTCGCAGGCCGAGGCCGGAGGTGTCGGCGTCGTTCGTCACGAAGTCGCTGTCGTAGATGCTGCGGCCCTCGGTGTGCCGCTCGACCAGATACAGCAGGCTGCCGTCGAGGGCGCGCACCGCCGGGATTTCCCGCTCGTTGGGGCCGAGCAGTCCGCGGTACGGCTGGCCTCCGTACGCACGAGCGCGCTCCAGCGCCTGGCCGGCGTCACGCACGCGCAGCGCGGTGGCGCACAAGGACGGTCCGTGGGCCTCGAAGAAACCGTGGGCGAAGGAATAGGGTTCGGCGTTCAGTACCAGGTTGATGCCGCCCTGGCGCAGCAGGCTGACGTTCTTCGAACGGTGCTCGCCGGCCCTGGCGAAGCCCAGTCGCTGCAACCACTGGCCAAGGCGCGCGCCGAGCGTCTCGTCGACGGCGAACTCGAGGAACTCGATGCCGTCGCAGAGGCTCGCCGGCGGAGGCGCGAACAGCTCGTCCACCGCCACGTGCGGCGTCTGGCGTTGCAGGCGCTCGCGGGTCTTCTCCTCGAGGTAGAGCAGCGAGCGCAGGCCGTCGACGGCGTTGGCGCGGGTCGGCGCGGCGCGGAAGCCGTCGTTGAAGACCTCCAGCGACAGCGGACCGCGATAGCCGGACGCGACGACCGGCGCGAGGAAGCCTGCCAGGTCGAAGCCGCCCTGACCCGGGAAGCAGCGGAAGTGCCGGCTCCATTCCAGCACGTCCATTGCCAGCAAGGGCGCGTCGGCCATCTGCACGAAGAAGATCTTTTCCCCCGGAAGATCGGCGATGCCGCGCGGATCGCCGTCCAGCGAAAGGGTATGGAAGCTGTCGAGGATCAGCCCGAGGTTAGCCTGGTCGGCCCGCCGCACCAGGTCCCAGGCCTGCTCCCAGGTGTTCACCTGGCGCCCCCAGGCCAGCGCCTCGTAGCCGATGCGCAGGCCGCGGACGGCGGCGCGCTCGGCCAGCTGCCGGAGGTCATCGGCCAGCAGCGCCGGTTCGCCGAGGGCATCGGCAGCGACGTTGCTGCACACCAGCATTAGGTCGGTGCCGAGTTCCTGCATCAGGTCGAACTTGCGTTCGGCGCGCTCCAGGTTTCGCCCCAGGCGTTCCCGGCGGCAGCCCTCGAAGTCGCGGAACGGCTGGAACAGCAGGATCTCCAGGCCCAGGTCGGCACACAGCCGGCGTACGTCGCGCGGGCTGCCGTCGTAATGAAGCAGGTCGTTCTCGAAGATTTCCACCCCGTCGAAACCGGCGGCGGCGATGGCCTCGAGCTTTTCCGGCAGGGTGCCGCTCAGGGATACGGTGGCGATCGAACGCTGCATGCTTCGACTCCTCAATGCGCCCTACGGCGCCTGGCGCCGCGCGAGGGCCGGCGGCGGAACGGCGGAGGCGCGGATAGCCCGCGCGGGATGCGCCGGGAAGCCACTTCGGGTCGCTGAGACCGCTCGCCCGGCAAGCCGATTATTGGTTTGCGCCAACTGACGGGCAACGCAAAATGTACGAACTAGTTAGTATTCCGTTCGAATATCGAACGGAAGCACGATTATCGAATTGACGCTTTTTCGACCAATCGCGCACCATCGCAGCCACCCGTGCAGGCCGTCCCGATCTGCCGGAAGCGCTCCGCGCTTCTTCCCCGGGCACCTGCGCAACCCACGCGACATAACAATTTCAAGAATCGGGTACCCGCTCATGTCCATCGCCGACCTCTCCGTCCGCCCTCCATCCCGTCCGCTCGCCGCTCGCCCGGCCCGACCGCCCCTGGCCCGCTGACACCGGCGCGGCCCCTGGCCCGCCTGCGTGCAACCCAGAACGACAAATCCAGGCCGGGCGCCCAGGCGCCGGCCGCCGAAAGGATGGCCCCGTCAATGATCCACTCTTCCAGCTCTCGACTGCTCGCCGCCGACGCCCCGCGGGAATCCCGCGGCGGCAGGATCCGCAACGCCTTCGCCGTCGGCCGGACGCGCTGGGGCATGCTCGCCCTGGTGTTCTTCGCCACCACCCTGAACTACATCGATCGCGCCGCCCTCGGCGTGATGCAGCCGATCCTGGCCGAGAAGATGAGCTGGACGGCGATGGACTACGCCAACATCAACTTCTGGTTCCAGGTCGGCTACGCCATCGGCTTCATCCTCCAGGGCCGCTTCATCGACAAGGTCGGGGTCAAGCGCGCGTTCTTCCTCGCCGTGCTGCTCTGGAGCCTGGCCACCGGCGCCCACGGCCTGGCGACCTCGGCGGCGGGCTTCATGGTCTGCCGCTTCATCCTCGGCCTGACCGAGGCGGCCAACTACCCGGCCTGCGTGAAGACCACCCGCCTGTGGTTCCCCGCCGGGGAACGGGCGGTGGCCACCGGCATCTTCAACGCCGGCACCAATGTCGGCGCGATGGTCACCCCGGCCCTGTTGCCGCTGATCCTCGGCGTCTGGGGCTGGCAGGCGGCGTTCCTCTGCATGTCGGCGCTGGGCCTGGTCTGGCTGGTGTTCTGGTGGCGCAACTACTACAACCCCGAGGAGCATCCGCGGGTGAAGCAGAGCGAACTGGAATACATCCAGCAGCAGGAGGAGCCGCCCGCCACCCGCGTGCCCTTCTCGCAGATTCTCCGCCGCCGCGGCACCTGGGCCTTCGCCCTGGCCTACTCGATCACCGCGCCGGTGTTCTGGTTCTACCTCTACTGGCTGCCGCCGTTCCTCAACCAGCAGTACGGCCTGGGCATCAGCGTGACGCAGATGGGCATCCCGCTGATCCTGATCTGGTTGACCGCCGACTTCGGCAGCGTCGGCGGCGGCATCCTTTCGTCCTGGCTGATCGGCCGCGGCATGCCGGCGATCCGCGCGCGCCTGCTGTCGATGCTGCTGTTCGCCTGCACCATCGTCGGCGTGGTGTTCGCCGCCAACGCCAGCGGCCTGTGGATCGCCGTGCTGGCCATCGCCCTGGCGGTCGGCGCACACCAGGCGTGGACGGCGAACATCTGGAGCCTGGTGATGGACTACACGCCCAAGCACCTGATGAGCACGGTGTTCGGCTTCGGCGGCATGTGCGCGGCGCTGGGCGGGATGTTCATGACCCAGATCGTCGGCGGCGTACTGACCGCGACGAACAACAACTACGCGGTGCTTTTCACCATGATCCCGGCGATGTACTTCATCGCCCTGACCTGGCTGTACTTCATGGCCCCGCGCCGGATCGAAGCCTGAGTCCAAGCGCCCGGCGCCCGCCGGGCGCCTCCCTGCCTAGAGAACAAGAACGAAGGGACACTCCCATGTCGCACCCGAGCCACGTCCGCGCGCTCTGCGCTTCCCTCTGCCTGGGCGCCGGCCTGCCAGTCCATGCCGGGCACGTCCATGCCGGGCAAGGTTTCCTCGAAGATGCCAAGGCCAGCCTCACCGCGCGCAATTTCCACCTGCACCGCAACTTCGTCGGCGATGCCAGCCAGGGCAAGGCCGAGGAGTGGACGCAGAGCTTCATCCTCGACGCCCGCTCCGGCTTCACCCAGGGCAGCGTCGGCTTCGGCCTCGATGTCCTCGGTCTCTACAGCCTGAAGCTGGATGGCGGCAAGGGAACGGCCGGCACCCAACTGCTGCCAACCCACGACGACGGCCGCCCGGCCGACGACTTCGGACGCCTGGCGGTGGCCGGCAAGCTGCGCGTGTCGAACAGCGAACTGAAGATCGGCGAATGGATGCCGGTGCTGCCGATCCTCCGCTCCGACGATGGCCGCTCGCTGCCGCAGACCTTCCGCGGCGGCCAGCTCAGCGCCAACGAGATCGCCGGCCTGACCCTCTACGCCGGCCAGTTCCGCGGCAACAGCCCGCGCAACGACGCAAGCATGCAGGACATGTCGCTGTTCGGCCGGCCAACCGCCACTTCCGACCGCTTCGATTTCGCCGGCGGCGAATATCGCTTCAATGGCGAACGCAGCCTGCTCGGCCTGTGGAACGCCGAGCTGAAGGACATCTACCGCCAACAGTACCTGCAACTGCAACACAGCCAGCCGCTCGGCGATTGGCTGCTGGGCGCCAACCTCGGCGGCTTCCGTGGCCGCGACGCTGGCAGCGCGCGCGCCGGCAAGCTCGATAACCGCACCGTTTCCGCGCTGTTCTCCGCGCGCTACGGGCTGCATACCCTCTATCTCGGCCTGCAGAAGGTCAGTGGCGACGATGGCTGGATGCGGGTCAACGGCACCAGCGGCGGAACCCTGGCCAACGACAGCTACAACGCCAGCTACGACAATCCCGGCGAGCGCTCCTGGCAACTGCGCTACGACTTCGACTTCGTTGGCCTCGGCCTACCCGGCCTGACCTTCATGACCCGCTACCTGCATGGCGACCATGTGCGCCTGGCCGGAGTCACCGACGACGGCAGCGAATGGGGACGCGAGAGCGAGCTGGGCTACACGCTGCAGAGCGGCGCCTTCAAGCGTCTCAACGTCCGCTGGCGCAACTCCAGCCAGCGCCGCGACTGGGGCAGCAATACCCGCTTCGACGAGAACCGGCTGATCGTCAGCTATCCGCTGAGCCTGTTGTGAAGCCTACGCGCCGACCCCGTTGCGTTCAGCGGCCACGGCGCCAGGCGACCACCAGGCCGCTGGCGCAGATGACGAGGATGCCGAGCAGCGCCCAGGCGTCCGGCACGTGGCCGAACACCAGCAGGCCGAGCAGGCCGGCGAAGATGATCTGGCCATAGCTGAACGGCGCCAGGGTCGCCGGCGGCGCATGGCGGAAGGCCTGGGTCAGCAGCAGGTGGCCGCCCATGCCGCAACCGCCCAGGGCGATCATCATCAGGCCGTGGAGAAGACTTGGGGTCTGCCAGAAGAACGGCACCAGCAGGCTCATGATGAGCGTGTTGAAGATGCCGGCGAGGAAGTTGCTGGTGGTCGGGCTGTCGCTGTTGGCGAGCATCCGCGTGAGCAGCTGGTAGAGCCCGAAGCACAGCGCCGAGCCGAGCGGGAACAACGCCGCCGGGGTGAACAGCGCGCCACCGGGACGCACGATGAAGAGCACGCCGATGAAGCCGGTGAGCACCGCCAGCCATTGACCGAGGCTGACCTTCTCCTTCAGCAACGGCACGGATAACGCGGTCACCAGCAGCGGCGCCAGGAAGTTCACCGCGGTCGCCTCGGCCAAGGGCAGGTAGCGCAGGCCGGTGGTGAAGAACAGGCTGGTGCCGATCAGGCACAGCGCCCGCGCCAACTGCATGAGCGGACGGCGGGTGCGGATCACCGCGAGGCCGTTGCGCGGCACGAACACGGCGACCATCAGCAGGGTGTGCACCAGGTAGCGGGCCCAGACCACCATGACGATCGGGTAGAAACCGGAAAGGAACTTGGACAACCCGTCGTGGCTGGCGAACAGGAACACCGCGGCACAGATCAGCAGGATGCCGCGCAGGGTCTGGTCGCTGGCGGGCAGCGGAGAGGTGGATGCGTTCATCGGAGGGTCCGGGCACCAGGGCAAATCGATAGCAGGCTATTTATTCTGACGGTACCCGCCATCGAGGAAAGAAACGATCGGCTTCAACGTTTGGAAACTATAGAACCCCGTTCCATTATGCAAACGGGCAACCTGCCTGCGCGGTGGCGCTACAGGCGGGCGAGCAGCGCCCGGGTCCGCTCGATCGCCAGCCGCGCCCGCGCCGTGCCATCCACGCCGCGCGCGAGCAAATCCAGCGCGGGCACCTCCAGGCTCAGCGGCAGGTTCTCCGGCAGGGCGCGCAGCAGCGCCAGCAGATCGAGCCCGCCATCGCCAGGGAAACGCCGTTCCTCGCGGGCCTGGCGAAGGATTTCGTCCATCGACGTCGGACGCGGCCCGACGACATCGCAGAGTTGCGCGTAGCCCAGGCGCGCAGGCGGGATCGCCCGCAGGTCTTCCAGGCTGCTGGCCGAGCGGTCGAAATGGAAGGCGTCCAGCAACAGGCCGGCGTTGTCCCGCGCCGCCGCCTCGACCACCCGCGCGGCCTGCCGCAGGTCGCGGATCCCGGTCCAGGGCATGAACTCCAGGTGCGGGTCGAGGCCGAGCGGCCGCGCCAGGTCGCACAACGCGGCGAAATTGTCCGCGCTGCGCCGCTCGTCGTCATCGTTGCCGGCCACCAGCACATAGCGCGCGCCGAACTCGGCGCCGACCTCCAGCACCGCGGCGAACTCGCCGACGCGGGTGTCCGGACGCAGGCGCAGGATCTCCACGTCCAGCGTGCGCACTCCGCTGTCGCGCAGCCGCGCCAGGGTCCGCCGGCGCAGGCCGGCATCGGCCAGCAGCGGATAGTGGTGCTCTTCCACGGTGGCCGGCACCAGGCGCAGGCCGACATGACTGTAGCCGGCGCGGGCGGCAGCCTCGACCATGTCCGGGGGCGACAGCTCGAGCACGGTGAGCGCCGCCAGGGAAAGAATCCTCGATTCCATGCACTACCTCATCGTCAGCGGTTCAGAAACTGGCCGGCGCGCAGGCCCGGCCACTGCGCGCGGCCTCGCGAACCGCCTCGACCAGCGCCAGGGTGCGAGCGGCGTCGGTGGCATCCATCAATGGCGCTTCCTCGCCCCGCGCGACCCGGACGAAGTGCTCTAGCTGGCGTTGCAGGGGGTCGCCTGCCGCCACGGCCTCCACGCTGACCGCCAGCGGGTCGTGCCAGCCCTGCCGGGCCTCGGCGTAGCGCCAGCGGCGGAGCTGGGGCAGGCTCAGGGCACCCTCGGTGCCGGCCAGCAGGTAGCAGGGTTGCTCGGCCTGGCGCGGATAGACCGGGTTCTCCCCGGCGGCCAGCTCCCAGCTCCAGGGCGCCGCCGCAGCGTCGCAACCGGTCAGGCTGCCCAGGGCGCCATTGGCGAAGCGCAGGAGCAGCGCGATGTTGTCTTCGTTGGGCAGGCCACGGATAGCGTTGCCGGCCAACGCATGCACCTCCCGTACTTCCCCGCACAGGTGGCGGAGCAGGTCGAGGTCATGGATCAGGTTGGTCAGCAACATTCCCGCGCCGGGCTCGCGGCGCCAGGCCACCTCGAAATAACTGTCGGGCTTCTTCAACTGCCAGAGCGCGGTGACCGACAGCAACCGACCGAGCGCGCCCTCGGCGATCAATTGGCGCGCCCGCACGACCAGCGGATTGTGCCGACGATGGTGACCGACCAGCAGCGGAACGCCAGATCGCCGGGCGACGGCCACCAACTCGCTCACTTCGTCGAGCTGCACGCCGACCGGTTTTTCCAGCAGCAGCGGCACCCCGGCGGCGAGGCAGTCGAGGGCGGTGGCGACATGCAGGTTGTTCGGATTGGCGACGATCGCCGCTTGCGGCCGGGCTTCTTCCAGCAACCTCCGATGATCGCCGAACCAGGGCACGCCGGCGTCCGCGGCGAACGCCTGGCCCTGAGGATCGGCCACCGCACACAGGCGCGCGCCGGCGATTCGCTGCAAGCGATGGTAATGCTGGCGGCCCATGTTGCCGGCGCCGATGAGGGCGATGCGAAGCGGTGCGTCCAAGGCGGTCCCCAATCGTTGTTTTCTTGTTCGTCTCAGGATTCCAGAACGTCGTTCCAGATTTAACGAAGGAGATTATTTGAACGAGGAGTTGGCCCCGCGCAAGAGCGCTTCGAGACGGCAGCGCCGCCAGGACCTCCATGGAAGTGCGGAAAGGCCCGCTGCATGCGGGCTCCGTGGCAGGCAAGAAAGCGTTCGCTATTCGAACGCCGATGTCGGGAAAGGACTGGGGCCGGGCCGGATGGCTCAGCGGAACAGCTCGGACGCCTGGCTGGCGTGGGAGAGGTCCTGCGCCGCGGCCAGGAGCAGGGGCGCCAGTTCGTGCATGCGCGCCTCGCCGAAGCGTGCGCTCGGCCCGGCCACGCTGAGCACGCCGAGAGCCCGTCCGTCCTCGGGGTGGCGCACCAGTGCGGCCATCGCCGCCATGCCCGGCGCCGAGCATTCGATCTGCCAGGCATAGCCGTGCTCGCGGGCGCGCTTCAGGTAACGCAGCAGCTCGCTCCTGGAGCGCGGCGCGTTGGGACCGAAGTCCCGCGCCGCCCCTACGCCCTGGCGCTCCACCAGCGCCAGCGCCGCCTTGTCGCTCAGGCTGGCCAGCCAGGCGTGCCCGGACGCGGTGTAGAACAGCGGCGCCTCGCGCCCCATGTCGGGGTCGTAGCGTAGCCCGGAGGTGGCGCCCTGGGACTTGGCGATCCAGGTCTGGCGATCGCCTTCGATCACCCCCAGGCGCACCAGTTCGCCGGTCTCCCGGGCGAGCCCGTCGAGCACCGGCTGGACCAGATCGACCACCCCGCTGGACGCGAGGAAGCGGAAGCCCAGCGCGGCCAGGCGGGTGCTGAGGCGGTAGCGGCTGGTGTCGTCGTCCTGGCGCACGTAGCCGAGCCGGATCAGCTCGGCGAGCATGCGGTGCGCGGCGCTCTTGGGGATATCCAGGCGGTCCGCCAGTTGTTGCAGGGGCAGGCCGCGGGCATCGCTGGCGAGGAGTTCGAGCAAGCCGAGGGCGCGTTCGATGAGGCTACCGGCCATGGAAGGACGTTCCTGAGTCGAGGGAAGGCAGGATTCTAGAATCTGGTTCCGGATTTTCACAGCCTGGCGAAGGTCGAGATTTCACAGGGTTCCGTTCGATCAGCGAACCGATAAACGATTATCGGATTGCCACTCCCCATGGCCCTCCGTAATGTGTCTGCACCCCGGCAGGCCGAGCGCCTCCGCTACAAAAACAACAGGGGAATCCCGACATGCCGCAGCACGCCTTGCCTTCCGCCGCCTGCACCTGAGCCACGCGTCCGACCCTCGTCCCACGCCCTCACTCTCGCCGCGGAATCCGTCCCATGAACAGCCCCAGCCTGCCCGCCGTCGAACGACTCGACGTGCAAGCCTTCATCAATGCCCAGCCGCTTTCGCCGTACCAATGGCGGATCGTCCTGCTGTGCTTCCTGATCGTCTTCCTCGATGGCCTCGACACCGCCGCGATGGGTTTCATCGCGCCGGCGCTGACCCAGGACTGGGGCATCGACCGCGCCAGCCTCGGTCCGGTAATGAGCGCCGCGCTGATCGGCATGGTCTTCGGCGCCCTCGGTTCCGGACCGCTGGCCGACCGCTACGGACGCAAGCTGGTATTGGTCGCGGCGGTCTTCCTCTTCGGCCTGTTCAGCCTGGCCTCGGCCTACAGCACCAACGTCGAGCAACTGCTGGCGCTGCGCTTCCTCACCGGCCTCGGCCTCGGCGCGGCGATGCCCAACGCCACCACCCTGCTTTCCGAATACACCCCCGAGCGCCTCAAGTCGCTGCTGGTGACCAGCATGTTCTGCGGCTTCAACCTGGGCATGGCCTGCGGCGGATTCGTCTCGGCGAAGCTGATCCCGCTGTTCGGCTGGCACAGCCTGCTGCTGCTCGGCGGCCTGCTGCCGCTGGTCCTGGCGGTAGTCCTGCTGTTCCGCCTGCCGGAATCGGCGCGCTACCTGGTGGTCCGCAACCGCGGCAGCGAGCGGGTACGCCAGGTGCTGGCCCCCATCGCCCCGGCGCAGGTGGCGCTGGCACGGAGTTTCCACGTCCCCGAGCAGCAGACGGTGCAGGCCCGCAACGTGTTCGCGGTGATCTTTTCCGGTACCTACAGCGCCGGCACCCTGCTGCTCTGGCTGACCTACTTCATGGGCCTGGTGATCGTCTACCTGCTCACCAGCTGGCTGCCGACCCTGATGCGCGATAGCGGGGCGAGCCTGGAGCAGGCGGCGTTCATCGGCGCGCTGTTCCAGTTCGGCGGGGTGCTCAGCGCCGTAGCGGTGGGCTGGGCGATGGATCGCTTCAACCCGCACAAGGTGATCGGCCTGTTCTACCTGCTGGCGGGGGTGTTCGCCTGGTGCGTCGGCCAGAGCCTCGGCCAGGTCACCCTGCTGGCGACCCTGGTGCTGCTGGCCGGCATGTGCATCAACGGCGCGCAGTCGGCGATGCCGTCGCTGGCGGCGCGCTTCTATCCGACCCAGGGGCGGGCCACGGGGGTCTCCTGGATGCTCGGTATCGGCCGCTTCGGCGCCATCCTCGGCGCCTGGATCGGCGCCACCCTGCTGGGCCTGGGCTGGAACTTCGAACAGGTGCTGACCGCCCTGGTGCTGCCGGCTGCACTGGCCACCGCCGCGGTGCTGCTGAAGGGGTTGGTCAGTCACGCGGATGCGGGGTGAAACTGCCCCATCGCGTAGGACGCATAACCGCTTGCGGTTATCCGCCGCCGGGCGTCGGTGTATCGGCGGATAACGCCGATGGCGTTATTCGCCCCACCCCAGGGGTCGGCATCGCGTAGGACGCATAACCGCTCGCGGTTATCCGCCGTCCGGTGTCGGTGTATCGGCGGATAACGCCGGTGGCGTTATTCGCCCCACCCCAGGGCTGCGACATCGCGTAGGGCGCATAACCGCTTGCGGTTATCCGCCGCCGGGCGTCGGTGTATCGGCGGATAACGCCGGTGGCGTTATCCGCCCCACCCCAGGGTTGGCGGCATTGCGTAGGGCGGCGGCGCATCGCCTCAGAAGGTGAATTCCATGTTCAACGTCGGCGTCGAGGTTCGGCTGCCGGTGCCGCCGTCGACGCCGAACTTGTTGTGCCAATACTCGTAGCCGACGCCGAGCCACAGGTTCGGCTGGCGCTTGTCGCCTGGCAGGGCGGCGACCATCAGGGCGGTGCGGACCAGGGTTTCCGCCGCGGTGTCCTTGTCGTTGTAGTCCTCGCCCTTCTCTCCCACGTAGTTGACGAAGCCCTGGAACTTCGCCGCACGGTTGCCGACCTTGAACGGCCGCATCCAGGTCAGGTTGAGCATGTAGGTGGTGTCGAAGGTGTGGTCGGGATGGCGCGCGCCGGGCACGCCGAAGTGGTTCTTCTCGCGGTAGTAGAGCAGGCTCAGGTCGAGCACGCCGGGACCGTTGAACTTGAGGGTCGGGCCGAACACCAGGGCGCGCTTCTTGGCCGAAGCCAGGTTGTTGTTGCGGCTGGCGTCGAAGCCCAGGGTGAAGGCGTAGTCCTTGACCAGGCCGGTGCCCAGCGGCCGGTCGAACACCCGCGAAGCGTAGAGCTGGTGGCGGTAGACCGCATAGACCTCGCTGCCACCGTGGTCGGTGCCCTTGCGCGGGTCGCGGCTGTCGGAAAGGAACACATCGAGATTGAAGAAATTGCTGCCGTAGCGATAGCCGTCGGCGTGGGTGAAGCTGTAGATGCGCTTGGCGAACTTGTCCGGGTTGTTCGGGTTGGTGAATTGCTGGCCGTAGCGGAAACCGACGCTGTTGCTCATCCATTCCAGCGCCATGCTCTCCCCGGCGCCGACGAGCGCGATCAGGGCGGCGGCGCCCTGCATCATCTTCTTCATGCTGTGTGTCCTGCTGGTTGCTTGTTGTTCTTGTGGCGACTCAGCCCCCGGTTTCGCGCCGGGGTCGCGGGGCAGTATCGGCACTTCGCCGCGCTGACCAAAGAACAGAATATCGAACATACCGATGCCGAAACGGCATCAGCGAACGAGCAAGCTCGGGCAAGCCGTCTGGCATCGGCGCGAGCGCCGCTCAGGCCTCGTTCAGGCGCGCTTCCTCGCGCTCGCGCAGGCGCACTTCCTCGGCGATCTGCCGGGCCAGGGCGTCCACCGCCACCGGCAGGTAGCGGCCGGTGCGCACGTAGAGGCCGAGGTCGCTGTGGATGCCGCCATTGTCTTTCAGCGGCAGGAAGCGCAGCTCGCCCTGGGCGATGTCGGCCTCGATCCCCAGGCGGGTCTGGAAGGCGACGCCGAGCCCGCGCCGCGCCAGTTGTCGCGACAGCTCCAGGGAGCTGCTCTCCAGCACCGCCCGGCGCGGTTCGCGCAAACGGCGCTGGAGCGGCGCCAGCAGGTGATGGATGGACAGCTCGCTCTTGGCCATGATCAGGCCATGTTCGACGCAATCGGCGAAGGCGATGGCCTGGTGTCGCGCCAACGGGTGCTGCGGGGAGACGATGGCACCGAGGCGGAAATGGCCGACGCTGACCTGTTGCAGGTCGGCGCTGCGCGGCAGGGCGAAGGCCAGGCCGAGGTCGACCGCGCCGCTGCTCACCGCCTCGGGTATCGCCTGGGAACCGAGCAGGGTGACGCCGACGGTGATGTCCGGGTAGCGTTCGCGCATCGCCTTGAGCACGCAGGGCAGCAGGTCGCTGGTCACCGCCTCGATGGTGGCGATCTCCACATGGCCGGTGCGCAGGCCTTGCAGCGCGTCCAGTTCGGAACGCACGCGCTCCATGTCCTGCAGGACCACGGTGACGTGGCGCGCGAAGATCTCCCCGGCTCCGGTCAGGCGCAGGCCGCCGGGCAGGCGGTCGAACAGCGGCGCGCCGATCTCGTCCTCCAGCTTGAGGATCTGCCGGTTCACCGCCGACGAGGCGACGTTCAGGCGTCGCGCGGCTTCGCGGATCGAATGGCAGCGGCGCACCATGTCGAAGTAGTGGATCGCGGGCGCGTGGATATGCAGCTTGCGGCTCATGGCGGACCGAAGGGATGACGGAGCTGTCGACCTTCCGGGAAACGCCGGCGAATGGCAAGGGGAAGCGCCGCCTCGGCGGATAACGCCTGCGACGCCATTCGCCCTACCGATAGCCCCGCCCGGCGGCCTACCGGGACGCCTGCTGCGACTCCACGCCAAGCTCGTCCCACACCGATTCGGCCAGGTGGAAGGTCGCGTTGGCCGCGGGAATGCCGCAGTAGATGGCGCTCTGCATGATCACTTCCTTGATCTCGTCGCGGCTCACCCCGTTGTTCTTCGCCGCGCGCAGATGCAGCTTGAGTTCCTCGTTGCGGTTCATGCCGATCAGCATGGCGATGGTGACCAGGCTGCGGGTGTGTCGCGGCAGCCCCGGACGGGTCCAGATGTCGCCCCAGGCGTGGCGGGTGATCATCTCCTGGAACTCTTCGTTGAACGGCGTCAGGTTGGCCAGGCTGCGCTCGACGTGGGCGTCGCCGAGCACCGCGCGGCGCACTTGCATGCCGGCTTCGTAGCGTTGTTTCTCGTCCATCGGCGGTTCCTCAGGCGGACAGCAGGAAATCGACCAGGCGGCAGCTGAAGGCGTCGCCCGCTTCGACGTTGGACAGGTGCGCGGCGACGAACTCGACCAACTGCGCGTCGGCGATGCGCGCCTGCATGAAGCGGGCGTTGTCCGGAGTGGTCACGGCATCGTGGCTGCCGGCGACGATCAGCGTCGGCGCCTGGACCAGCCCGAGCTGCTCGCGGAAATCGGCGTCGCGTACCGCAGCGCAGTTGGCCGCGTAGCCCTGCGGCGAGGTGGCCGCGAGCATCGCGACGATGCGCTCGACCTGCGCCGGTTCGCGCTCGGCGAAGCCCGCGGTGAACCAGCGCGCCACCGAGGCGTCGCGCAGGTCGCGCATGGCCTGCTCACCGCCTTTCAGGACGGTATCAATGCGGGTGTTCCAGACCTCGTCGCTGGCAATCTTCGCCGCGGTGTTGCACAGCACCAGCCGGCCGAGCCGCTCGCCGGCGTGGATGCCCAGCCACTGGCCGATCAGGCCGCCCATGGACAGCCCGCAGAAATGCACGCGCGGCAGCTCGAGGGCATCGAGCAGGGCAAGCACGTCGGCGCCGAGCTGGCCGATGGCGTACGGTCCGGGGGTGACCAGCGAGGCGCCGTGGCCGCGGGTGTCGTAGCGCAGCACGCGGAAGTGGGCGGTGAGTGCGGGGATCTGCGTGTCCCACATGCCCAGGTCGGTGCCCAGCGAGTTTGACAACAGCAGGACCGGCGCGCCGGCCGGTCCTTCCAGGGAGTAGTTCAGGTCGCCGTCGGCGAGGCGTACGGTTGGCACGAAGGGATCTCCAGTCAGGCGGGATGGGGTTCGAAGCCCAGGGCATGGTGTTCGGCGAGCGCGCGCTCGACCCAGGCGCGGGCCTGGCCGAGGTAATGGGCGGGATCGAGCAGGCGGTCCAGTTCGTCGCCGGACAGCTCGGCGCTCACCCGCGCCTCTTCGCCGAGCACCGCGCGCAACTCGCGGCGCTGCTCGACGGCGCGGCGGCAGCATTGCTCCACCAGGTGGTGCGCGGCTTCGCGGCCGATACGGCGGGCCAGGGCGATGCTCACCGCCTCGGCGAGCACCAGGCCGTGGGTCAGGCCAAGGTTGCGGCGCATCCGCTGGGCGTCCACCTCCAGGCCTTCGAGCAGGCCGATCGCCTGTTGCAGCGCGCCGGAAACCAGGCAACAGAGTTCCGGCAGGGTTTCCCACTCGGCGTGCCAGAGACCGAGACTGCGCTCGTGTTCCTGCGGCATCGCCGCGAACAGGGTCGAGACCAGCCCCGGCGCACGGGTGGCGGCGGCGATCAGCACCGCGCTGCTCACCGGGTTGCGCTTGTGCGGCATGGTCGAGGAACCGCCGCGCCCGGCGCCGGCCGGCTCGAAGACCTCGCCGGCCTCGGTCTGCATCAGCAGGCTGACATCGCGACCGAACTTGCCGAGGCTACCGGCCACCAGGCCGAGCACGCTGGCGAACTCCACCAGGCGGTCACGCTGGGTGTGCCAGGGTTGTTCGGGCAAAGCCAGGCCCAGCTCCTCGGCCAGCGCCGCGGCCACCGGCAGGGCCTGTTCGCCGAGCGCGGCGAGCGTCCCCGAGGCGCCGCCGAATTGCAGCACCAGCAGGCGCGGGCGCAACTCGCGCAGGCGCTGGCGGTGCCGGGTCAAGGCGCCGAGCAGGCCGGCGAGCTTCATGCCCAGGGTCACCGGGGTGGCGTGCTGCAACCAGGTGCGCCCGGCCAGCGGCGTGTCGGCATGCCGTTCGGCCTGGTCCGCCAGGACCTCGGCAAGACGTTGCAGATCCTGCTCGAGCAAGGCCAGCGCACGGCGCAGTTGCAGCACCAGGCCGCTGTCCATGGTGTCCTGGCTGGTGGCGCCGAGATGCACGTAGCGCTCGGCCTCGGCGTCGCCAGCCGCCACCTGGCGGCCCAGCGCCTTGACCAGCGGGATCGCCGAGTTGCCGGCAGTGGCGACCGCCTCGGCCAGCGCCAGCGGGTCGTACAGTTCGGCGCGGCAGGCCGCCTCGATCGGCGCCACCGCCGTCGCGGGAACCACCCCGGTGCGCGCCTCGGCGCGGGCCAGGGCGGCCTCGAAGTCGAGCATGCCTTGCAGGCGGCCGCGGTCGGAGAACACCGCGCGCATCGGCGCCGCCGTGAAATAGGCATCGAACAACTGGTTGGCGGGTACGTCGCTCATCGGTTTTCCTTTTCCCGGCCCGTCAGGGCTCGTCGTTCAGGTAGCTGACCTTGCGCAGGTCCGGCAGGCTCACGCAGACCAGCAGCGCCAGCAGGCACATGGCTGAAACATACCAGTAGAAGACGTTCTCCATCCCTACCGACTTCAGCCCCAGGGCGACGTACTCGGCCGAGCCGCCGAAGATCGCGTTGCCCACCGCATAGGACACTCCGACGCCGAGGGCGCGCACCTCCGGCGGGAACATCTCGGCCTTGATCAGGCCGCTGATGGAGGTGTACAGGCTGACGATGGCCAGCGCCAGGATGATCAGGAAGAAGGCCATGTAGGGACTGCTCACGGTCTTCAGCGCGAGCAGGATCGGCAAGGTGCAGAGTGTGCCCAGGGTGCCGAACCAGAGCATCGAGGTCTTGCGCCCGATGCGATCGGAAAGCATGCCGAACAGCGGTTGCATCAGCATGTACGCGAACAGGGCGAAGGTCATCACCGCGCTGGCGGTCTTGGCGCTCATCCCGGCGGTGTTGACCAGGTACTTCTGCATGTAGGTGGTGAAGGTGTAGAAGATCAGCGAGCCGCCGGCGGTGAAGCCGAGCACGGTGAAGAAGGCCCGCTTGTGCTTGAACAGCTCGGCGAAGGTGCCAGACTCCTTGCGCTCCAGGGTCGACTTCGAAGCGGTCTCGTTCAGCGAGCGCCGCAGCCAGAGGGCGATCACCGCGGTGATCGCGCCGATCACGAAGGGAATCCGCCAGCCCCAGGCGCGCAGTTCGTCTTCGCTCAGCAACTGCTGCAGGATCACCACCACCAGCACCGCCAGCAACTGTCCGCCGATCAGGGTGACGTACTGGAACGAGGCGAAGAAGCCGCGCTGGCCCTTGAGCGCCACCTCGCTCATGTAGGTCGCGCTGGTGCCGTACTCGCCGCCCACCGACAGGCCCTGGAACATCCGCGCCAGCAACAGCAGCGCCGGCGCCAGGGTGCCGATGCTGGCGTAGGTGGGCATGCAGGCGATCGCCAGGGAGCCGGCGCACATCATCACCACCGAGATCAGCATGGCGGTCTTGCGCCCGTGCTTGTCGGCGATGCGGCCGAACATCCAGCCGCCGATGGGGCGCATGAGGAAGCCGGCGGCGAAGACCCCGGCGGTGTTCAGCAACTGCACCGTGGGGTTGTCGGAGGGGAAGAAGGCCGGTGCGAAGTAGATCGCGCAGAAGGCGTAGACGTAGAAGTCGAACCATTCCACGAGGTTGCCGGAGGAGGCGCCGACGATGGCGAAGATGCGCTTGCGGCGTTCTTCGTTGCTGTACTGGTGAACAGGGGCAGTCATGCTGTTGTTCTCTCGACAGGGTCCGTTTCATCCTGACCGTGCGACGGAGCGTCCTGTTCCGCTGCACACGCGCCGCGCCGCCGCCGAACCATGGGCAGCGCCGCGCGGCGCGCGCTCTTGATACCGGGCGGGCGACCCGGTTGTGCCAGTCAGACCCGCTCGATGGCCAGCGCCAGGCCTTGGCCGACGCCTACGCACATGGTCGCCAGGCCGCGCCGGCCGCCGCTCTTCTCAAGTTGATGGAGCGCGGTGAGGACCAGCCGCGCACCGCTCATCCCCAGCGGGTGGCCGAGGGCGATGGCACCGCCGTTCGGGTTGACCTTCTCACTGTCGTCGGCCACGCCCAGTTCGCGCAGGCAGGCCAGGCCCTGGCTGGCGAAGGCTTCGTTGAGTTCGATCACGTCGAAGGCGTCGATCGCCAGGTCCAGGCGCCGCAGCAGCTTGCGCACCGCCGGCACCGGGCCGATGCCCATGATCCGTGGGGCGACGCCGGCGCTGGCCATGCCCAGCACCCGCGCGCGCGGAGTCAGGCCGTGCTTCTCCACTGCCTCGGCGGAGGCCAGGACCAGCGCGGCGGCGCCGTCGTTGACCCCGGACGCGTTGCCGGCGGTGACGGTCTTCTCCGGCCCGTTGACCGGCTTGAGCCGGGCCAGCGCCTCCAGGGTGGTGTCGGGACGCGGATGCTCGTCGTACTCGACCAGGGTGTCGCCCTTGCGCCCGCGAATCGTCACCGGGACGATTTCCTCGGCGAAGAAACCGGCCGCCTGCGCCCTGCCGGCGCGCTGCTGGCTGCGCAGGGCGAAGGCATCCTGGTCGGCACGCGACACGCGATAGTCGTCGGCGACGTTGTCGGCGGTCTGCGGCATCGGGTCGATGCCGTACTGCTCCTTCATCAGCGGATTGACGAAGCGCCAGCCGATGGTGGTGTCCTCGATCTTCTGGCCGCGCCCGAAGGCGCTATCGGCCTTGCCCATCACGTACGGCGCGCGCGACATCGACTCGACGCCGCCGGCGATGGCCAGCTCCATCTCGCCGCAGGCGATGGCGCGGAACGCCGTGCCGATGGCGTCCATCCCCGAGGCGCAGAGGCGGTTGAGGGTGACGCCGGGCACGCTCTCCGGCAAACCGGCCAGCAGCAGCGCCATGCGCGCCACGTTACGGTTGTCCTCGCCGGCCTGGTTGGCGCAGCCGAGGAACACCTCGTCCAGCGCCGACCAGTCGACCCCCGGGTTGCGCTCGACCAGGGCCTTCAGCGGCACCGCCGCGAGGTCGTCGGCGCGCACCGCGGAAAGACTGCCGCCGAAACGGCCGATCGGCGTGCGCACGGCATCGCAGATGAATACCTCGCGGCTCATTCGTCGCTCCCCTTCTGTCCATGGGCGGCCGCGGTGCGCGCCTCGAGGTCGCGCAGCGCGGCGAGTTCGACCTCGCTCGGCGCGGGCGTCTCGGCGACCCGCTCGGCGAAGCGGATCGCCCAGCCGGTGGCCTCGACCACCTGCTCGCGGGTCACGCCCGGATGCAGCGAAGTGACCACGAACTCGTTGCTGCCGGCTTCCGGCTCCATGATGCACAGGTCGGTGATGATCGCCACCGGCCCCTTGCCCGGCAGGCCCAGGCGCTGGCGCGAGTCGCCACCCTCGCCATGGCCGACCGAGGTGACGAAGGCCAGCTTGTCGACGAAGGTGCGGTGCGACTGCTTGAGGATGATCAGCACTTCCTTGGCGCTGCCGGCGATTTCCGGCGCGCCGCCGGCTCCCGGCAGGCGCACCTTGGGCTGGCGGTAGTCGCCGATCACGGTGGTGTTGATGTTGCCGAAGCGGTCGACCTGGGCCGCGCCGAGGAAGCCGACGTCGATCCGTCCGCCCTGCAGCCAGTAGCGGAAGATCTCGCCGGTGGGGACCACGGTATCGGCGGTCTCGGCCAACTCGCCGTCGCCGATGGACAGTGGCAGGACGCTGGGCTTGGCGCCGATCGGCCCGGACTCGTAGATCAGCACGACGTCCGGCGAGAAAGTCAGGCGCGCCAGGTTGGCGGCCTTCGACGGCAGGCCGATGCCGACGAAGCACACCGCGCCGTTGTGCAGGCGGCGGGCGGCGGCCACGGTCATCATCTCGTTGGTGCTGTAGCTGCTCATCGCTTGCCCTCCGCGAGCTTGGCCTGGAAGGCGCCGAAATCCTCGGTCCCCCGGATGTATTCGTCGATCCACGCGGTAAAGCTTTCGCGGTCGCGGGCGATCGGGTCCCAGTCCTGGTAGAAGCGGTTGTCGCGTTCGTAGTAGCCGTGGGCATAGGACGGATGCGCGCCGCCGGGCACCAGGCACACGGCGCTGAGCGCCCAGCTCGGCAGGACGCAGGCGTTCATCGGGGCGTCCAGTTCGTCGACGATCTCCTCGACGGTGACGATGCAGCGCTTCGCCGCCAGGGCCGCTTCCTTCTGCACGCCGAGGATGCCCCAGAGCAGCACGTTGCCCTTGCGGTCGGCCTTCTGCGCGTGGATCACGCTGACGTCCGGGCGCACCGAGGGCACCGCCGCCAGCACTTCGCCGGTGAACGGGCAGGTGACGCTGCGGATCAGCGGGTTGACCTTCGGCAGGTCGGAGCCGGCGTAGGCGCGCAGCACCGCGAAGGGCAGCCCGGAGGCGCCGGCGACATAGGCGTTGGCGAGGTCGGCGTGGCTGTGTTCCTCGATCTCCAGCGGGTGCGGCCAGCCCTTCTCCACCGCGTCGCGCAGGCGGTGCAGCGAACCGACGCCGGGGTTGCCGCCCCAGGAGAACACCAGCTTCTTCGCGCAGCCTGCACCGATCAGCAGGTCGTAGACCAGGTCGGGAGTCATGCGGATCAGCGTCAGGTCTTTCCTGCCCTGGCGGATCAGCTCGTGGCCGGCGGCCGTCGGGATCAGGTGAGTGAAGCCTTCGAGGGCGACGCTGTCGCCATCGTGGACGAAGCGTCGCACCGCTTCGCGCAGGGAGAGGATTTCAGCCATCGGTCGGGTCTCGTCTTGTTGTGCGCTGCCTGGACGGCACGTGACGAGAACCTTACGCCGGGGTCCGAGGGCTCACAATCCGATAATCGATTAATAGTTCGATAATCGAACAGAGCGTTAGCAAGCATCCGATCGGCCGAAGCCGTCGCCTCATTCGTCGCTGTGGATCACCACCAGCAACTCCGCCTGGGTCTCCCCCAGGGAGCGGATGCGGTGCGGCTTCTGTGCGTTGAAATGCAGGGCGTCGCCGCGCTCGAGGATGATCCGCTGGTTCATGAAGTCGACCTCGACCTGGCCCTCATGGACGAAGATGAACTCTTCGCCGAGGTGCTCCTTGAACGTCGAGTGACTGAAATCGCGCGGCGGGTGGACGATGAACGGCAACAGCGCGCGGGCGCCGATCTGCTGCGCGAGGGAGGCGTAGGCCGGGCCGTCGCCGCCGCTGGACAGCGACTTGCGCTGGTCGCGACGAACGATGCTGTAGCCGTCGACACCGTCGCTTTCCTCGGAGAACAGCTCCTCCACCTGCACGTTCAACGCCTTCGCCAGCTTCAGCGCGGCGGCAATGGACGGCGTGTTCAGCCCGCGCTCGACCTTGGACAGGTAGCTCTTGGTCAGGCCGGTCTTGTCGGCCAGGGTCTCCAGCGTGACCCCGAGTTTTTTTCTCAGCAATTTCAAGCGCATGGACATTGAGGACAGCCTTCTCCCGATGGCGATGAAACTTTTCTCTTGCTAATGACACTTTGTGTCATATAACTTGATCCGTGTCATTTACAGCCGGGTCGTTGCGTGGCGCGCAACTGCCTGGCGTTTCCCCCGACTCGCTCCGTCAAAGGAACCTCGCATGGCTACGACACTGGAATTACCCAAGGATCAACTGATCCAGCACGCGCTGAAGCAGATGAAAAGCAGCCTCGGCGATAATACGTGGACTGACCGGCAAAAGCTGGCCCTGACCTGCCGGATTCTCTTCGAGGCCGGCCACGACTCCGGGCTCGCCGGGCAGATCACCTCGCGCGGCCCGGAGGCGGGGACCTACTACACCCAGCAACTGGGCCTGGGCTTCGACGAGATCAGCGCCGGCAACCTGCTGCTGGTCGACGAAGACCTCAACGTCCTCCACGGGCACGGCATGGCGAATCCGGCCAATCGCTTCCACAGCTGGGTCTATCGCGCCCGCCCGGACGTCAACTGCATCATCCACACCCACCCGCTGCACATCGCCGCGCTGTCGACCCTGGAAGTACCGCTGCAGGTCTCGCACATGGACCTTTGCCCGCTATACGACGACTGCGCCTTCCTCAAGGACTGGCCGGGCGTGCCGGTAGGCAACGAGGAAGGCGAGATCATCTCCGCCGCCCTCGGCGACAAGCGCGCCATCCTGCTCTCCCACCACGGCCTGCTGGCCACCGGTGCGAGCATCGAGGAGGCCTGCGTGATCGCGGTGCTGCTCGAGCGCGCGGCGAAGATGCAGTTGCTGGCGATGGCCGCCGGGGAGATCAAGCCGATCCCGCCGGCCCTGGCGCGCGAGGCCCACGACTGGATCTCCACCCCGAAGCGCCACGGCGCCGCATTCAACTACTACGCCCGGCGCTGCCTGCCGCGCAACAGCGACTGCCTGAGCTGAACGACCTTTCCCACCAGGTCCGTCCTGGCATTTCCCACTCAATGTCACGGGTACATCCAATGTCCGCATCCATCCACGGCATCATCGGCTACACCATCACCCCCTTCGCCGCCGACGGCGGTCTCGACCTGCCGGCCCTCGGCCGCTCCATCGAGCGTCTGATCGACGGCGGCGTGCACGCCATCGCCCCGCTCGGCAGCACCGGCGAAGGCGCCTACCTGAGCGACCCGGAATGGGACGAGGTGGTCGACTTCACCCTGAAGACCGTCGCCCATCGCGTGCCGACCATCGTCAGCGTCTCCGACCTGACCACCGCCAAGACCGTGCGCCGCGCGCAGTTCGCCGAATCCCTCGGCGCCGAGGCGGTGATGGTCCTGCCGATCTCCTACTGGAAGCTCAACGAGGCGGAGGTGTTCCAGCACTACCGCGCGGTGGGCGAAGCCATCGGCGTGCCGGTGATGCTCTACAACAACCCGGGCACCAGCGGCATCGACATGTCGGTGGAACTGATCCTGCGCATCGTCCGCGAAGTGGACAACGTGACCATGGTCAAGGAGAGCACCGGCGACATCCAGCGCATGCACAAGCTGCGCCTGCTCGGCGAAGGCCGGGTGCCCTTCTACAACGGCTGCAACCCGCTGGCGCTGGAGGCCTTCGTGGCCGGCGCGAAAGGCTGGTGCAGCGCCGCGCCGAACCTGATCCCGACGCTCAACGGCCAGCTCTACCAGGCGGTGCTCGACGGCGACCTGGAGAAGGCCCGCACGCTGTTCTACCGGCAGTTGCCGCTGCTCGACTTCATCCTCCGCCGGGGCCTGCCGACCACCATCAAGGCCGGCCTGGGCCTCTCCGGCCTGGAGGTGGGGGCGCCGCGCCTTCCGGTGCAGGCGCTGGATACCGAGGGCTGTCGGTATCTGCAGGGGTTGTTGGAAGAGCTGCGCTGATCACCCCGTCAGCGCTTTGACCCGACGGGCCCGGACGACTTGGGGCCCGTCGTTTTTTTTGCCGACGCGCAGCGCGTTCAGCGCGCCGCCCAGGCATTGAAACGCTGTTCCAGCTCCTCGCCGTGGTCCACCCAGAACTCGGCATCCACCGCCCGCGCGCCTTCGAGGTTGGCCGGCGCGGTCGGCAGCGCCTCCTGCACCGTCTTCGGCAGCAACGCCAGGGTGCCCTTGTGTACCGGCCCGTAGGGGATCTGCTCGGAGAACACCTTCTGCGTCTGCGGCTGGCTGGCGAAGGCGATGAATTTCTCCGCCAGCGCCTTGTTCGGCGTGCCCTTCACCACCGCCCAGTACTCCGGATCGTAGAGACTGCCGGGCCAGACGATGGCCAGTTTCACCCCCTCCTTCTGCGCAGCGGCGATGCGCCCGTTGTAGGCCGCGCTCATCACCACGTCGCCGGCCGCCAGCCATTGCGGCGGCTGGGCGCCGGCCTCCCACCACTGGATGTTCGGCTTGAGCTGGTCGAGCTTGGCGAAGGCGCGGCTGACCCCCTCCGGGGTGGCGAGTACCTTGTAGAGGTCCTCCGCCTTCACCCCGTCGGCCAGCAACGCCACTTCCAGGGTGTACTTGGCGCCCTTGCGCAGGCCACGCTTGCCGGGGAACTCGCGGACGTTCCAGAAATCCGCCCAGGACTGCGGCGCCCTGGCCAGCTTCGTCGAGTCGTAGGCCATCACCATCGACCAGACGTAGGTGGCCACCCCGCACTCGCTGAAAGTGCCGGGGACGAACTGCGCGGGGTCGCCGAAACGCGCCGGGTCGAGGCGTTCGAACAGCCCCTCGTCGCAGCCGCGGAGCAGTTCGGGGCTCTCCACCTCGACCACGTCCCAGCTGACCTTGCCGACGTCGACCATGGCCTTCACCTTGGCCATTTCGCCGTTGTATTCGCCGGCGACCACCTGCCCGCCGCCGCTTCGCTCGAAGGGTTTGAAATAGGCCTGTTCCTGGGCGGCCTTGGTCGCGCCGCCGAAGGAGATCACCGTCAGGCTCTGGCTCTGCGCCTGGGCCGCCGCGGCGAACGCCAGGCCGAACAGGGACAACCGGGAAAACACGTGTGCGTACTGGTGCAAGGACTTGTACATGGAACACTCCCACAGCCGATTGGCATTGTTGTGATGTTGCTGAGGCAGTTGCCGGCCAGAGGCCGAAACGGTTCCGCGCGCGGTCGCCAGGCGCCGCATCGTCGTTATGGGGGGACGCTCCGTGTCGCCGGCGACCCGGCCGAGGCCGGGCCGCCGGGGCGCGTCAGAGCACGCCGATCTCGCGCGCGGTGCGATCCACCGCGATACGGGTCTTGTCGATCAGTTCGTCGATCTCGGCACGCCCGGCCACCAGCGCCGGGGCCATGATCATGCGGCCGAGGGTGGAGCGGATGATCACGCCCTCCTCGAAGCCGATGGTGCGGCAGCGCCAGGCCAGGTCGTTCTCGTTGGCGAAGCGCTTGCGGGTCGCCTTGTCCTCGGCGAACTGCAGCGCGGCGACGAAGCCGGCGCCCTGGACCTCGCCGACCAGCGGATGGTCGCCGAAGACCTCGCGCAGGCAGCGTTGCAGGTAGGGACCGGTCTCCTCCCTGACCCGCGTGACCACGCCCTCGTCGCGCAGCGCCTTGAGGTTGGCGATGGCCACCGCCGCCGCCACCGGGTGGCCGGAATAGGTCAGGCCGTGGGCGAACACCCCGCCCTGCTCCACCAGCACCTCGGCGATGCGCTTGCCGAGAACCAGGCCGCCCATGGGGATGTAGCCGGACGTCAGGCCCTTGGCGATGGACAGGGTGTCCGGCTGGAAGCCGAAGTGTTCGTGGGCGAACCATTCGCCGGTGCGGCCGAAGCCGCCGATCACTTCGTCGGCGCACAGCAGCACGTCGTACTGCCGGCAGATGCGCTGGATCTCCGGCCAATAGCTTTGCGGCGGGAAGATCATGCCGCCGGCGCCCTGGAAGGGCTCGGCGACGAAGGCGGCGACGTTCTCCGCGCCCAGTTCGAGGATCTTCTCCTCCAGTTGCAGCGCCGCGCGGCGACCGAACTCGGCCGGGCTCAGCTCGCCGCCGTTGGCGTACCAGTAGGGTTCGTCGATGTGGGCGAAGTCCGGCAGCATGCCGCCCATCTCGTGCATGAACTTCATCCCGCCGAGCGCGGTGCTGCCCAGGGTCGAGCCGTGGTAGCCGTTCCAGCGGCCGATCATGATCTTCTTCTGCGGCTTGCCGAGGATCTGCCAGTAGCGCCGTACGGTACGGATCAGCACCTCGTTGGCCTCGGAGCCGGAGTTGGTGTAGATCGCGTGGCTGTAGTGGTCCGGCAGCAGGCTGAAGAGCATCTCGGAAAGCTCCACCACCGCCGGGTGGGTGGTGTGGAAGAACATGTTGTAGTACGGCAGTTGTTCCAGCTGGCGGCTGGCGGCGGCGGCGAGGTCCTGGCGGCCGTAGCCGAGGTTGGTGCACCAGAGGCCGGACATGCCGTCCAGGTAGCGCTTGCCGTCGTTGTCCCAGAGCTGCAGGCCATCGCCGCGGACCATCACCCGCGGGCCTTCGCGGTTCAGCGCCTTCTGGTCGAGGAAGGCGTGGATGTGGTGCGCGGCGTCCAGTTGCTGGTAGTCGCGGGTGTCGCGCTGCGGGTTGAGCTGAGCGGTCATCGTCTGTGTTCTCCTTGTTCCCTTGGCGCGTCAGGCCGAAGGGGATTGCAGGGGATCGAGGGCGACGGACTTGCCCTGGGCAGTCTCACCGGCCGTCTCGAGCGGTTCGGGTACGAAGAGAGGCTTGCGCATCACGCCCTTGATCCACACCACCGCCACCAGCGAGACCACGCCCAGCACCACGCCGGCGCTGGCGAAGATCCGTCCGGTCATTTCCGGGGTCGGCGAGACGTGGACCACCGCGTAGATCATCCCGGCGATGCCGAACAGTTGCGGCAGCGGGTAGAACGGCGTGCGGAACGGACGGGCGATGTGCGGATAGCGACGGCGCAGGGCCAGCACGTCGACGTGGGCGATGATGTAGGCCAGCAGCCAGGCCAGCGCGGCGGCGAGCAGCAGCAGGTTGATCGAGTCCGGGTCCTGGCCGAGGATCAGGATCGGCAGGCCGGTGATCGCGGCGACGAACAGCACCGCCACCCAGGGCGTGCGCGCCCGCCGGCTGAGCTGCTTGAATTGCGGGAAGGCCTGGCCGTTCTGCGCCATCCCGTAGAGCATCCGCGGGATCGCCGCCAGCGACGAGTTGAGGGTGCTGCAGGTGGCGGTGATCGCGGCGATCACCAGGAACATCTGGCCGTACTCGCCGAACACGCGGTTGGCGAAGAGGAAGTGTGGCAGCGGGTCGCCGGCCAGTTCCGCCTGCGGGATGCACAGCAGCGCACCGAAGCAGTAGAGGGCGATGGTCAGGAAGATGATGCTCAGGCCGAGGATCATCGAACGCGGGATGTTGCGCTCCGGACGCCGCGTCTCCTCCACCAGCGGGCAGACGAACTCGGCGCCGACGAAGCCCCACACGGCCATCGCGGTGAGCGCCAGGGCGCTTACCCCGAGCGGGTTCCAGCCGCTCGCCAGGGCGGTCTGCACGGAGGCGTGCTCGCTGCTCACCGCACCCAGGCCGAGTACCAGCAGGACGATCATCATCAGCAGCGCCAGGGCGCTCTGCAGGCGCGCGAAGATGTCGATGCCGAGCAGGTTGAGCAGGGTGAACAGGCCGAGCACGCCGTAGGCCACCAGCATCGGCGGCAGCGCGCCGGGGTAGACCTTGCCGATGATCAGGTCGAGCAGCAGCAGTTCCGCCGAGAGGGCGAACATCGCCACCACCACGTAGCCGGAAAAGGTCGCCAGGATCGCCGGGAAATGCCCGATGGCCACCTCGGTGTAGCTGCTCAGGCTACCGGCGCGGGGAATCATCAGTGCCAGCTCGGAAAAGGAAAAGGCGTAGCTCAGCGCCAGCAGGTAGGCCACTCCCAGCGGCACGATGAAGCCCAGGCCGGCCGTCCCGGCGCCTTGCAGCATCAGCACCATCACGCCCTGGGAAACCACCAGGCCGATGGCCACCGCCAGCAGCGGTCCCAGCCCGAGCACGCGGCGCAGGGCCGGCTCACGCACGTTCGGCGTGTCGTTCATTCGATCGTCCTCTTGTTGTCGTTATCGGCATCGAGTCGTGTCGCGTCCGTCGCGTCTTCAGCGCAACTGGAACCAGGTCGTCTTCAACTGGGTGTACTTGTCGAAGGAATGCAGCGACAGGTCGCGACCGAAGCCGGACTGCTTGCCGCCGCCGAAAGGCACCGCGACGTCCAGCGCGTCCACGGTATTCACCGACACCGTTCCGGCATTCAAGCGCCGCGCCACCCGGTGCGCACGGTGCAGGTCGTCGCTCCACAGCGAGGCGGCGAGGCCGTAGCGGCTGTCGTTGGCCAGGCGGATGGCCTCGTCCTCGGAGTCGAAGGCGCTGATCGCCAGCACCGGACCGAAGATTTCCTCGCGGGCCAGCTGCATATCCGGGCGTACGTCGCCGAACAGGGTCGGTTCGATGAAGTTGTCCGAACCGTTGATCGTCAACTGGCGACCACCGCCGAGCAGGGTCGCGCCCTCGCCTTGCGCCCGCTCGATGGCGGCAAGGATCCCGGCGGTCTGCCGGCGGTCGACGATGGCGCCGGCGCGGCTGGCCGGGTCCAGCGGATCGCCCGGCTGCCAGTCGCGGGCCTTGGCCAGCAGGCGCTCGACGAACTCGTCGTGGATCGAACGCTCCACCAGCAAGCGCGAGTTCGCCGAACAGACCTCGCCCTGGTTGAAGAAGATGCCGAAGGCGGCCTTCTCCGCCGCCAGGTCGAGATCGCGGCAATCGGCGAACACCAGGTTCGGACTCTTGCCGCCGCACTCCAGCCAGACCTGCTTGAGGTTGGATTGCGCGGAATACCGCATGAAGTACTTACCGACCTCGGTGGAGCCGGTGAACACCAGTGCGTCCACCTCCGGGTGCAGGCCGAGGGCCTTGCCGGCCTGCTCGCCGAGGCCCGGCACCACGTTCAGCACGCCTTCCGGCACCCCCGCCTCCAGGGCCAGCTCGGCCAGGCGCAGGGCGGAGAACGGCGACTGCTCGGCCGGCTTGAGCACCACCGAGTTGCCGGCGGCCAGGGCCGGGGCGAGCTTCCAGGCGGCCATGTCGAGCGGGAAGTTCCACGGCACCACCGCGCCGATCACCCCCAGCGGCACGCGGGTAATGGTGGCCAGGGCCTGCTGGGCGGTCGGCGCGACCTGGTCGTAGAGCTTGTCGAGGCTTTCCGCATACCAGGCGAAGACGTGGGCGGCGCCGGGCACATCGATGTTCCAGGCGTCCATCACCGGCTTGCCCATGTTCAGCGAGTCGAGCAGCGCCAGCTCTTCGCGATGGGCCAGCATCAGCTCGGCCAGGCGCAGCAGCACGCGCTTGCGCTCGACCGGGGCGAGACGCGTCCAGGGGCCTTCGTCGAAGGCGCGGCGGGCGGCGGCCACTGCCGCGTCGACGTCGGCCGCATCGCAGGCCGCGACCCGCGCCAGCAGGCGATTGCTCGCCGGATCGATGGCGTCGAAGGTAGCGCCGCTGGCGGCCGGACGCTGGCGGCCGCCGATCAGGGCCTGGTCGATGAAGCGCTGTGTCGCGGCGCGCCGTTGCCAATCGCTGAGTTCGAACACCCCACCTTCTCCTTGTTATCTCGCCGGTCTGCGCCGGTCGTGGTTCTGCACGCATGGCCCGGACCGCCGGGAGGCGGACCGCTGTCCATGGGGTCGATGGGGAAGGATGGTCGCGCAAGCCGCGGCGAAGGAAAATTATTAAAAATGTCCTCGGGACATAAGAAAAAGCTGGCCAGGCGTGCCCCGGCAAAGTGCGTCGTGCTGGGTTATCGTGCAGGCGGGCAATCGTCGTCGCGGCCAGCGCCGCGACGCTCGGCAGCGGCCTGCAACTTGCTTGCAGCGCGGCGGACACAACAATCGAGGCGCGCACGCCCGGCCCGGGGAGGATGATGCGCCGATGAGGTCTTGCAGTGGCGTCCTATACCTTGCGGCAACTCAAGTATTTCGTGACCACCGTGGAATGCGGCAGCGTGGCCGAGGCCTCGCGCAAGCTGTACATCGCCCAGCCGTCGATCTCCACGGCGGTGAAGGGTCTGGAGGAAAGCTTCGGCGTGCAGCTGTTCATCCGCCACCACGCCCAGGGCGTGTCGCTGACCCCCGCCGGCGCGCGCTTCTACCGCAAGGCCCAGGAACTGCTGCGGATGGCCCACGAGTTCGAGCAGAACGCCCTGGCCGACAACGACGTGATCGCCGGGCAGATCGACATCGGCTGCTTCGAGACGGTCGCCCCGCTCTACCTGCCGGGCCTGATCGCCGGCTTTCGCCAGGCCTATCCGGGGGTGGAGATCCGCATACGCGACGGCGAGCAGCAGGAACTGGTGCAAGGCCTCACCTCCGGGCGCTTCGACCTGGCCTTCCTCTACGAGCACGACCTCGACTCGACCATCGAGACCGAGCCGCTGATGCCGCCGCAACGACCCCACGCGCTGCTCCCCGAAGGGCACCGCTTCGCCGGGCAGGCGCAAGTGTCGCTGCGCGACCTGTGCCTGGAACCGATGATCCTGCTCGACGTGCAGCCCAGCCGCACCTATTTCGTCAGCCTGTTCGAGGAACTCGGCCTGACGCCGAACATCGCCTTCACCTCGCCGTCCATCGAGATGGTGCGCGGCATGGTCGGCCAGGGCTTCGGCTTCTCCCTGCTGGTCACCCGCCCGCATTCGGAATGCACCTACGACGGCAAGAAGGTGGTCATGGTCGACCTCGCCGAGCCGGTGTCCACCTCCGGGCTCGCCGCCGCCTGGCTGAAGCGCGCGCAACTGACCAAGCCGGCACGATTGTTCGTCGACTACTGCCGGGAGCAACTGGGCAAGCTCGCCGAGCGCCGGCACTGATCCTCAGCTTTCCGACATTCCAAGAGGAATTTTCTTCCTGACAAAGACGAATCCGATGACTGTGGCAAAAAGCCTCCGTTGCTAGGGTGGCCGGCGCTCCGGACCACCCCGGTCCGGCAGGTCACCGGCAGCAAGGGCACCATCCGCTGAGTTCCGTTAGCCTATCGGCGGCTCAGGCTGCCGAAGCGGGATTCCATCCGGTCAGTGCAACTCCGCCTTCCCCAAGGCGTTTCCAGGCCGTCATGCTCCGCCACGCGCTAGGACATGACGGCCCTTTTTACCCCTCCCGCGCCGCCTCAGGCACAATCCCCCGACGCCACCGGCCAGGGGAACGCGGATGCTGATCGACGAAGAAATCACCCTCAAGAAGCTGGAAACCTTCCTCGCCTTCATGCGCACCGGCAACCTGGCGCGCGCGGCGGCGGAACTGGGCACCAGCAACGTCAGCGTGCACCGCGCCATCCACTCGCTGGAAAGCGCCCTGCGCTGCCCGCTGTTCAAGCACGAGGGACGCAACCTGACCCCGCTGGAAAGCGCCTACGTGCTCGAGGAGCGCGCGCAGAAGCTGGTCCAGGAGGTACTCGACACGGTGCGCCTGACCCGCGAGGCGGCCGGCTTCTCCGCCGAGCGCTTCAAGCTCGGCGCGCTCTATTCGCTGACGGTGAAGACCGTGCCGCAACTGATCATGGGCCTCAAGCTGCGACGCAGCGCGCTGAACATCGACCTGATCCTCGGCTCCAACGTCGACCTGTTCTACCAGCTGAAGAACATGGAGCTGGACGCCATCCTGGTGTCGCTCAACGATAGCGTCAGCGATCCCGACTGCGAGCACCTGCCGCTGTTCTCCGATGACATCTTCCTCGCCGTGCCGGTGGACTCGCCCTACGCCAGGCTCGCCGAGATCGATCTCAGCACCCTGCGCGACACGCCCTTCGTCACGCTCACCCAGGGCTTCGCCACCCATCAGGACGGCACCCGGGTGTTCCAGCAGGCCGGCTTCGAACCGCAGATCGCCATGCAGGTGAACGACATCTTCACCCTCCTCAGCATGGTCAGCTCGGGGGTCGGCCATGCGCTGCTGCCCAAACGCATCGAGGCGGTCTACGAGAACCGCGTGCGGCTGATCCCGCTGCAACCGCGCTATCGCCTGCAGCAGCACATCGGCGTGGTGTTCCTCAAGGCCAAGGAGCGCGACCCGAACCTGCTGGCGTTGCTCGCGGAGTGCCGGATGTACAGCCTGCGCCTGGAGCAGGAGGCGGCGGGATAGTGGACGGAAGTCCACATTACCGCTGGCCCGCTGACCTCTGACCAACCCTCGCCCTTCAGGGAGAGGGAGCCCGGACCAGCCCGCTCACCCAACCAGGCCGCGCACGCTGAAATACAGCAGCGACGGCCCCAGCAGGCAACCGATGGCGGTATAGAACGCCGCGGTCAGGCAACCGTAGGGCACCAGCTTTGGGTCGGTGGCGGCGAGGCCGCCGGCAACGCCGCTGGAGGTGCCCATGAGACCACCGAAGATCACCGCCGTACGTGGATTGTTCAGGCCGATGTAGGGCGCGACGAAAGGCGTCAGGACCATCACCAGGATCGCCTTCACCAACCCGGCGGCGATGCTCAGCGCCATCACCTCGGAACTGGCCCCCAGGGCGGCGCCGGTCACCGGTCCGACGATGTAGGTGACCGCGCCGGCGCCGATGGTGGTCAGGCTGACCGCATCGGTGTAGCCGAACGCCATGGCCACCGCGACCCCGGCGACGAACGACGAACCGACCCCGAGGAACAGCGACACCACCCCGGAAACCCCTGCCCGACGCAGTTCCTCGACATTCACCCCGAAGGCCGTGGCGACGATGGCGAAGTCGCGCAGCATGGCGCCGCCCAGCAGGCCGATACCGGACATCAGGGGCACGTCCACCAATCCTTTCTGCCCGCCGGTGGCGACGCCGCCGACGTAGGACAGCACCAGGCCGAGGAAGATCGCGATCGCCGAGCCGTGCAGGCGCCCGCGGGTGAGGCGCGCCGACAACCAATAGGACACCGCCATGGTCACGCCGATGATGGCGAAGCCGCTGATCAGGCCGTAGCCATTGATGACTTTGTTCAGGGACTCGAACATGGCGCTCACCCCTGCACGCTGGTGCGCGGTTTCAACGGCGGGGCGCCTTCGGCTTTCTTCCGGCCGAAGCGGTCGAGCAGCGGGACCAGGGCGAAGGCCACGGCGACCGCGGCGATGCCGGCGAGGATAGCGGCCGGCCCGCCGCTCAGCGCGCCGAGGACATTCTGCTGGGCGGCCATGGCGACCACGATGGGAATGTAGACCGCGCTCCAGAACTCCACGCCCTGCTCGGTCTTCGCCGAGAGCAGGCCACGCTTGCCCAGGTAGCTGCCGACGAAGATCAGCAGCAGCATGGCGATGCCGACGCCACCGACGTTGGCCGGCACGCCGAGCAGCACGCCAAGGATCTCGCCGATGAACAGCCCGGCGAGGGTACACAGAGACAGCAGTGCGACACCGTAGATAATCATTATTGTTGTCCTCGGTTGCGGATCGATGTTGTTGTTTTTATGCCTCGAACGAACGCTTATCGGGTTCTCTTTTCCTCCTCGCGCAACAGCGCGTCCAGGGTATCCGCCCGGGAGCCTTCGAAGGCCGGCGTGGCGCAGCCGAACAGAGGCCGCGCCAGCCCGCTGAGGATCCGTCCCGGCGGCAGCTCGAGATGCAGGCGGGCACCGCGCTCGTAGGCGCTGCGCAATGTCGCCAGCCACTCGACGCGGCGCGCCATGTTGCCGGCGAGATCGTCGGCCAGCGCGGCCGGTTCGGCGACCAGGCGCGCCCGGCTGCTGCTCAGGTAGGGCACGCGCGGCCGACGCAGGCGGATACCGGCGAAGGCTTCGGCCAGGCGCGCGGCCGGTTCGTCGAGCAGCGCACAGTGCGACGGTACGCTCACCGCCAGGCGCTTCGCCGCGCTGGCGCCGGCGGCACGGGCGCGTTCGGCGAGGGCGGCCAGCGCCGCTTCGCTGCCGGCCACCACCAGTTGCCGCTCGGCGTTGACGTTGGCCAGGTAGAGCGGCGGGTGCTCGCGCCGCACCATCAGGATCAGCGCATCCAGTTGCGCCTGGTCGAGACCGAGGATGGCGCTCATCCCGTAGCCCTCGGGCCAGGCGGCCTGCATCAGTTCGCCGCGCAGCGCCACCAGACGCAGCGCGTCGTCGAAGTCCAGCGCGCCGGCCACCACCGCCGCCGGATAGGCGCCGATGGACAGCCCGGCGACCAGCCCCGGCCGATGCCCGCGCGTCTCCAGCAGGCGGCTGGCGGCGACCCCGGCGATCAGCAGGCACAACTGCACCGCGCGGGTGCCGCGCAAGGCCTCGGCGCTCTCCAGTTCGGCCGGCGCCTGGCCGAGACAGTCCGCCGCCTGCTCCAGGCAGGCGCGCACCGGCGGTTCGTCGGGCAAGGCCGCGAGCATGCCGGGACGTTGGGCGCCCTGGCCGGGATAGGCGAACAGCACGCTCATGCCTCGACCTCCGCGACCCGCCAGGGGTCTTCCAGCAACAGCGGCGCCTCGCTGCCTTTCGCCAGCACCCTGGGCCGACCCTCGGCCCATTCGCGCAGGGCCACGCCACCCGCCGGGGTCTGCAGTTGCAGGTCGATCCGGCAGGGACACTGCTCGAAGCGTTGCAGCAGGCGCAGCGCGTCATCGCGCGGGAACGGGCGCGGGGTGCGCAGCAGCAGGTCGAGGTCGCTGTCCGGATGCAGCACGGCGACCCCGCTGGCCAGCTCGAAACCGGCGCCGCCGGTCACGCCCCAGGCCAGTCCCAGCGCGTTCAGCGGCGCACGCAGGTCGCGCAAGGCACGCCAGGCCGGCAGATCGCGCAGCATCGCCGGCTCGCGCTGGCCCAGCGCTTCCGGGCGCAAGCGCCGGGTGATTGCCGCCAACGGCATCCAGCCGGCCCAGCGCTGCTCCCGCGCCAGGCCGCGCACGCCGATGGCCACCCGCGCAGGATCTGCCGGCGCACGGCGCACCACCACCGGCCAGCCGGCCTTCAGTGCCGCGCAGACCCAGGCCGGAGCATTCTCCGGCAGATGCGCCGGCGCCATGCCCAGGAGCAGGTCATGGGGTTCCGGCCCTGCCCTGCGGCGCATCGGATCAGGAGCGAGCCGTCGCCGGCTGGAGCCCCGCTGTGAGCTGTTCGCGATGACCACGGCTCGCTCCTGAATTCACCACTGCTCGCGCAGCAGCCGGCGCACCCGCGCCGATGCCTCGCGGTTGGCCGCGCCGAGGCGGCCGCCGAGGTCGCGCGGGCCGCCGAGGATATCGGCCAGGGCCTCGCCCAGGCAGGTGCGGACCCGCACCAGGTCCGCCGTCGACGGCACCTCGACGGTCTCCACCGGAAGGGTCCTCCAGAGCAGGCCGAGCGACGCGTAGCTGTCGATGTCGTAGGCCATCGGCGGCACCTTCGCCGCCAACGCCTCCAGTTCCTCGACGCTGCGCAGGGTGATCCGCGCGGCGGCGGCCTTGCCCATGGCGTGGACCATCACCCCCGGATCGTGCAAGGCGATCAGGCGGTTGGCCTGGTAGCCGTGGGCGAGGAACGCACCGGACATCGCCTTGCCCACCAGCAGGCCGATCAGCGGATGCCCGGCGAGTCGGGCGCGGGCGTAGGCATCCACCGCCCCGGCCAGCGCCTGGTGGATACCCAGGGCCTCCTCGCGGCGGCCGTAGGCCTGGCTCGGCACGTCGACGATGGCCAGCAGCGCGCGCTTGCGTGGCGCCTCGCGGTCGGCCTCCAGCGCCTCGTCGACGGCGGCGGCCAGGCCCCAGCCCTCGAGCAGCCCGACCTCGCCCTGGCGAGCGCGCGGGAACGGATTGTCGGGATCGGGCACGACGGCCAGGAAACGCACCGGGTAGCCGTCCAGCTCGGCATCGGCGACGCGCAACGAAGCAGGATCGCCGGGACGCGGCGCGAGGCTACCGGCCAGCGCCTGGAACCAGGCCAGGCCACGGGAAGTGAACGGTTGGCTCATGTTGCATCTCCTTGGCCCAGCCCCTGGTACAGCCGGCGCACGCCGGCGGCATCCGGTTGCTCGGCGGTATCGAGGTCGCCCAGCCGCCGCAGGTAATCCTCGGCGCGGCGGCAGCGCGGCCGTGCCGGCAGGCCCTTGGCGAAATACGCGAGTACCGAGGTGCGTACCTCATCGAGGTCGTCGGCCAGGTAGGCGTCGGCGAGACCGCTGGCGAAGCGCTGCTCGCCGCCGGTGAGGCTCCAGATGAACGGCCGGTCGCGCGAGTCGTATTCAGCGATGCCGGCCTCCTGTTCGATCACCTGCGGACCGTTCAATCCGAGGCGCGCCTCGCGGGTCACCAGCACGTAGCTGCACAGCCCGGCGGCGATGGACATGCCGCCGAAGCAGCCGACCGGCCCGGCGATCACCGCCACCACCGGCTGGTAGCGCTGCAGATCGACGATGGCCGCCTGGATCTCGGCGATCGCCGCCAGTCCGAGGTTGGCTTCCTGCAGGCGCACGCCACCGGTTTCCAGCAACAGCAGGGCCCGGGTCGGAACGCCGTTGCGGTTGTCCTCGGCGGCCAGCTCCAGCGCGCCGGCGATCTTCGCTCCGCTGACTTCGCCAAGGCTGCCGCCCTGGAAGGCACCTTCGATGGCGGCGAGCACCGCCGGCTGGCCGTCGAGCAGGCCACGGGCGACCACTACCCCATCGTCGGCCTGGGGCACGATGCCCTGTCGTTCCAGCCAGGGTGACTGCACGCCGGCGAAGGGATCGAGCAACTCGCGGAAGCTGCCCGCGTCGAGCAGGGCACGGGCGCGTTGGCGCGCTCCCAGTTCGGTGAAGCTGCGCAGCGCCAGCAGGCGGGCGACGTCAGTCATGGCCAGCCTCCTCCAGTGCCTGCTCCAGGCGCAGGCGGACCACCCCGGGAGTGGCGCCGAAATCGTGGATGCGGATCGACGCGGCCGGCGCCGTGGACGCCGCGAAGACCCGCGCGAAGAGTTGTTGCCAGCGCGGGCCGCTGCCGTTTACCGAGGTCACCACCTGGATGCTCAGCGCGCCTCCGGCGGCCGGCTCGAGCAGCACCTCCAGGTCGCCGGAGCCGACGCAGCCGGCCAGGGCGCGACCGCGCGCCGGAGCGCCGGCGGGAAATTCGAAGGTCAGGGTTTCCATCTCAGAGACTCCCAGCCCACCCACCGGACACGGCGGGCAGGCGATCGAGGAAAAGACAGGCGGCCAGCAGGTCGGCGGCGCCGCCGGGCGAAGCGTTCAGCGCCAGCAGGCGGCGGTCCAGCTCGCACAGGCGGCGACGCCCGGCGAGACTGGCGCTGCCGCCGGCGGCGAGCACCGCGCGTGCGCCATCCTGCATCGCGGCGAGGCCGACGCGGCCGGCGCGGTGCAGCACGCAGGTATCGTCGAGGACGCTCATGATCGCCAGCAGCGCATCGAGCCTGGCGTTCTGCTCGCCAGCGCCGCCTTCGCGGCTGCGCCATAGCTGCGGCAGGCCGTGGCGCACTGCGCGGGGGAAGCCGAGACGCGCCTCCTCGCGGGCGCCGCCGACGCCGTAGCGCCGACGGACGCGCTCGCCGTGGCTGTCGCCGATGGCGGCCGCCGGATCGTCGAGCAGGGCGATGCGTCCTGCGCGCGCGGCCACTTCGCCGGCCTGCGTGCGGCACGGTTCGAGAGCGGCGGCCGCGACCAGCAGGCCGAGCGCCCAGATCGCTCCGCGATGGGTGTTCACGCCTTCGGTGGTACGCAGCATCGCCGCCTCGCCGTCGCGCCCCAGTTGGCCAAGGACGCCGCGCAGGCGCGCATCGATGCGCCCATGCCGCTGGGCGGCGTCGGCCATTTCCTTGAAACACGGCCACAGGCTCAGCGCCGAGGCCTGCATCAGGCCCAGGTGCAGGTCGGCATGCGCGCCATTGCCGCGACGGTCCACCAGGGCCGGTTTGGGCGACAGTTCGGCTTCGTCGATGAGGGCGTCCACCGCCAGGTCGGCCAGGCATTCGCCGAGGTCGGCGCGCAGCGTCGCCGCGAGGTTCGCGATGGCGTTCATCACCAGTTCCTGAAACGCGCCGGCGGCTGGTACAGGCCGCCGGACCACTCGACCAGCTCGGCGATGCTCTTCGCCGCCAGCAGCTCGCGCGAGGCGTCGGTGCGGCGGATGCCGAGGTCCTCGGGCAGCGCGATCAGCCCTTCGCGGCGCATCCGCAGGGTCTCGCGCGGATCGTGGCGCAGGCCGATCGGACTGATCCCCGCCACCGCCGCGATCATCGCCTGACGTTCCTCCAGCGAGCGCGCCTTGTACAGGTAGGCGATGCCTTCCTCGGTGAGCACATGGGTAACGTCGTCGCCATAGATCATCACCGGCGCCAGCGGCATGCCGGTCTGGCGCGCCACCTCCAGCGCGTCGAGACGCTCGACGAAGGTCGGTTTGCCGCCGTCCTGGAAGGTCTCGACCATCTGCACCACCAGCTTCCTGCCGCGCTCCAGCAAGGCCTCGGGTTCGCCCCGCATGTCCAGCCAGGCCGGCGTCGAGTGGCGCCGGCCGCGCGGGTCGTGGCCCATGTTCGGGGCGCCGCCGAAACCGGCCAGGCGTCCGCGGGTGACGGTGGAGGAATGGCCGTCGCCGTCGACCTGGAGGGTGGCGCCGATGAACAGGTCTACCGCGTACTGCCCGGCCAGTTGGCAGAACATCCGGTTGGAACGCAGCGAGCCGTCGCGACCGGTGAAGAACACGTCGGGACGCTGGGCGATGTAGCCCTCCATGCCCAGCTCGGTGCCGAAGCAGTGCACGCTCTCGACCCAGCCGCTCTCGATGGCGGGGATCAGGGTCGGGTGCGGGTTGAGGGTCCAGTGTCGGCAGATCTTGCCCTTCAGGCCGAGGGACTCGCCGTAGGTCGGCAGGATCAGCTCGATGGCCGCGGTGTTGAAACCGATGCCGTGGTTCAGCGACTGCACGTTGTGCCGCTGGTAGATGCCGCGGATCGCCATCATCGCCATCAGCACGTGGACCGGCTTGATGTGGCGCGGGTCGCGGGTGAACAGCGGCTCGATGTAGAACGGCTGGTCGGCCTCGACCACGAAGTCCACCCAGGACGCCGGGATATCCACTCGCGGCAGGTCGCGCGGGTCGTCGACGATACGGTTGACCTGGACGATGACGATGCCGTCGCTGAACGCGGTGGGCTCCACCAGCGCCGGGGTGTCTTCGGTGCTCGGCCCGGTGTACACGTTGCCTTCGCGGTCGGCGACGAAACCGGCGACCAGCGCCACGTTGGGGATCAGGTCGACCACCAGCCGCGCGTACAGCTCGATGTAGGTGTGGATCGCGCCGATCTCCAGCAGGCCGTCTTCGAGCAACTGGCCGATGCGCAAGCTCTGCGGGCCGGAGAAGGAGAAGTCGAGCTTGCGCGCGATGCCCAGTTCGAACAGGTCGAGATGCTCCGGGCGGCCGACGCTGGGCATGATCATGTGCAGGTCGTGCAGCTTGCCGGGATCGACCCGCGCCAGCGAACGGGAGAGGAAATCCGCCTGCTTCTGGTTGTTGCCTTCCAGCACCACCCGATCGCCCGGCGCGATCAGCGCCTCCAGCGCGGCGACCAGGCGTTCGCGCGGCAGCACCGCGCCGTCGGCCAGGCCGCGCACGCGCTCGAGGCGCCGCTGCTTTTCCTGGCGGCGCCGCGACCACTGCGGCGGGGGAGAGATCGGTGTCGTCATGTCGGCTCCAGGTTTCACGCTGTCGTGAGGAGCCACGTTAGGCAGGCCGCCAGGCCTGTTCAATCAAGCCGGGCGACGAACCGTTACGCCAAGGTTAACGATCTGGAGGATCAGGCGCGGCGACGAGCCTGGCTGTCGATCAGGTACTGCAAGCGGAACAGGTGACGGTAGCCGGCCTCCCAGGCGCCGTGGCCGGACTTCACGTTGATGTGCCCGGCCTCGGGCAGGATCACCGTCTCCGCGCCCCAGGCGCGGGCCAGGTGCATGGCGCGCTGCGGGCTGCAGGCCTGGTCGTTGTCGGAACCCACCAGCACGCTGGGGAACGGCAACGGCTCGCGGCTGATCGGCGCGAAGTTGCGCAGCGCCTCGGCGCAGCTCTCGCGCTCGACGTCGGCCGGCGCCACCAGCAGGGCGCCGCGTACCTGGTCGCGCACCCGGCGCTCGGCCTGGGCCGCCCACAGCGCCACTGTCACACAACCCAGGCTGTGCGCGATCAGCACCACCGGCCCGGGCTGGCGGCGGATCTCGGCATCCAGCTCGGCGATCCAGTCGGCGCGCAGCGGGGTGATCCAGTCCTGTTGCTCGACCCGTGAGGCATTGGGCAGCGCTCGCTGCCAGTGACTTTGCCAATGGGCGTCTTCCGAGCCGTACCAACCGGGCACCAACACATAACGGACGCGTTCGCTGTGCATGGAGATCCCTCCAGAAAAATTCATCACCAGGGAAGTGTAAGGGCGCAGTCTTTTTTCTCTAAGGAATAAAAAGCAATTTTAATATTCTATTAATTCATATGAGCCAATCGAGTTGATCCAGCGCAAGCCGAAGCCACTTTTCCGCGGCAACGCCTGGGCGACGCATGCCATCGGCGGTATACCTGAGCGCAGGCATCAGGTATCGGGACAGGATCATGGCCAAGAAATTTCCCCTCCATCCCAGCCACCCGGAGCGCATCTGCTGGGGTTGCGACCGCTATTGCTCGGCGGAATCTATGGGCTGCGGCAACGGCGCCAGCCGCACCCAGCATCCCAGCGAACTGTTCGGCGAGGACTGGGCCGGTGAATGGGAAGTCGAAGGAACGGAGGACGCCAAGGAGCAGGAGGCGCCGGCACGCCAGGCCTGAGCGCCCAGGCGTGGGACGTGCACGCGATGGACAGGGTGCGCGACGCATTCGCGAGCCCGGCCTCGGCGGACACGCCCGAGGAGCGTCCATCCGGAATAAAAAAGACCGCTCTCCCCTGCCCGGATCGGAGCGGTCGAAACCGTTGCCCGCCCGGCCTGCGCCGGACGGCGTGGATTCGCTTCAGCGTGCGGTGATCACCGCCAGCCTGGTGATCCCGGCGCGCTCGATGGAAGCCATGGCCTTCGCCACCTGGCCGTAGTTCACCCCTTCGTCGGCCTGCAACTGCACGCGGATCTCGGCGTCCTTCGCCTTGGCCGCGGCCAGGTTGCTCTCCAGCAGCTCCGGCTGAATCTCGTCCTTGTTGACGAACAGCTTGCCGGCGCCATCGATGCTCACCACCAGGGGATCCTTCTGCTCCGGCGGGGCCACCGATTCGGTCTTCGGCAGGTTGATCGGGATCGAGTTGGTCAGCAGCGGCGCGGTGACGATGAACACCACCAGCAGCACCAGCATCACGTCGACCAGCGGGGTGACGTTGATTTCGGAAAGGACTTCGTCGCTGTCCTGGGTCGAGAAGGCCATGTCAGGACGCCTCCTTCACGTTGCGCGAGGGGTTGCCGGCCTGGCGCGCGGCGGAGGGATGGACGATGACGCGGAACGCGCTCTTCTGCGCCAGGCTGTAGAAGTCGTGGGCGAAGTCGTCGAGGTCGGCGGCGGTCAGCTTCAGGCGCCGCAGGAAGTAGTTGTAGACCAGCACCGCCGGCACCGCGACGGCGATTCCCACGCCGGTGGCGATCAGCGCGCTGCCGATCGGCCCGGCCACGGTCTCCAGGCTCGCCGAGCCGGCCGCGCTGATCCCCTTGAGCGCCTCCATGATGCCCCAGACGGTGCCGAACAGACCGATGAAGGGCGAGGTCGAGCCGATCGAGGCGAGCACCGCCAGGCCCGACTCCAGGGAACGCCGCTCGCGCTGGATCTGCTGGCGCAGGGCGCGTTCGAGACGGTCCTGGTGGTTGATCGACTGGGCCAGGTCGGGCTGGCCGTTGTCCTGCACCTGGATCGCGGCGAAGCCGGCCTGGGCCACGCGGGCGCCGGCGCCCTGCTTGTCCTGCGCCTGCTCGCCGGCGGAGTCGAGGCTGGTGGCGCTCCAGAACTGCTTCTGGAACTGGCGGTCCTGGCGCTTCTGCCGGGCGAACTGCACGCCCTTGACCAGGGCCAGGCCCCAGGTGACCACGGAAAAGCCGACCAGCAGCCAGATGACGGCGCCTTCGACGGATTCGAGCGGGGTGGTTAACAGACTCATGACGGATGCTCCTCGTGACGCTGCAGATTCAGTTCAACTTGAAATCGATCGGTACGCTGACCCAGCCGTCCTCGGCCTTGTCGCCGCGCTTGGCGGGAACGAAGGACCAGCGCTTGACCGCTTTCACCGCGGCCTGGTCGAGGGCTTCGCGTCCGCTCGACTTCTGCACCTGGATCTCGCTCGGACTGCCGCTGGCGAGGACATGCACCCGCAACAGCACGGTGCCCTCCCAGCCGCGGCGCATGGCCAGGGCGGGGTATTCCGGCGCCGGGTTGTGCAGGTAGCCGGCGTTCGCCGACGGCGGCGTCAACGGCGCCGGAGCAGCGACCGGCGCCGGCGGGGCGGGTGGCGCGGCGGGTTGCGGCGGCGCGGGCGGAGCCGGCTCGACGGCCTTCGGCGCCGGCTTGGGCCGGGGTTGCGGCTTGGGCTTGGGTTTCGGCTTTGGCACCGGCTTCGGCGGCGGCGGCGGCTTCACCGCGTTCTCGTCGACCACCGGCGGTGGCGGTTCCTCGACCACCGGCGGCAACGGCTCGGGCGGCGGCGGTTCCACCACCGGCGGCTCCGGGGCGGTGAACTCGATGGTCATCGGCGGCACCTGTGGCGGCACCTCGGGCAGCGCCGGGGTTCTCTGCTGGCTCAGCCAATGGATCACCGCTCCGTGCAGGGTCAGGGCGAACAGGACCAGCAGGATCGTCTCGCGCCGGCTGAGCACGCGACCCTGTGTCGGGTTGTGGCGAACCAGGTGCAACGCCTGGCGAACCGGCCGACCGAGCGCCACCAGGTCGCCGCCGGGCGTCTCGCGCCAGGGCTGCGTGCGGGCATCGACGGGCTGGGGGGTTGCCATGGAAAAGCTCCTTGCACTGACGAACTCGATGGCCGCTCAGGTCCGTGCTGGAGTCCTAGCGGCGCAGGGAGTTGCATGATTGGCAAGGAGGCTTAGCGCCTGAAGTAATTATTTTTGTTATGGAAATAACTTCTGGAGCTATGGGTTTCGCCCATGTCGCCACAGGCCGCGTGGTTGGCGGGCTACAGCGATCCGACGAAAAACCCATGCCTTGCGGGCATGAAAAATATTCCTGAAAGGCTGGTGTTTTCGCCGTTGGAAGCGGCGGAGAACGCTGCGCGGGCAACCCGCGAAAACGAAAAACCCCGGCCTGGGCCGGGGTTCTGGTGGACTCAGCGGGGAGTCACTCCACCGCCTTGACCATGTCTTCGATGACTTTCTTGGCGTCGCCGAACACCATCATGGTCTTGTCCAGGTAGAACAGCTCGTTGTCCAGGCCGGCGTAGCCGCTGGCCATGGAGCGCTTGTTGACGATCACGGTCTTGGCCTTGTAGGCCTCGAGGATCGGCATGCCGGCGATGGGCGACTTCGGATCGTTCTTCGCCGCCGGGTTGACCACGTCGTTGGCGCCGAGCACCAGGACCACGTCGGTCTGGCCGAACTCGGAGTTGATGTCCTCCATCTCGAACACCTGCTCGTAGGGCACCTCGGCCTCGGCCAGCAGCACGTTCATGTGCCCCGGCATGCGCCCGGCGACCGGGTGGATGGCGAACTTCACGGTGACCCCACGATGGGTCAGCTTCTCCGCCAGTTCCATCAGCGCGTGCTGGGCGCGGGCCACCGCCAGGCCGTAGCCGGGGACGATGATCACGCTGTCGGCGTTGGTCAGCAGGAACGAGGCATCGTCGGCCGAACCGGACTTCACCGGACGCTGCTCCTTGGAGCCCGCCGGGCCGCCGGCGTCGGCTTCGGCGCCGAAGCCGCCGAGGATGACGTTGAAGAACGAGCGGTTCATCGCCTTGCACATGATGTAGGAGAGGATCGCACCCGAGGAGCCGACCAGCGAGCCGGCGATGATCAGCATCGAGTTGTTCAGCGAGAAGCCGATCCCCGCCGCGGCCCAGCCGGAATAGGAGTTGAGCATCGACACCACCACCGGCATGTCGGCGCCGCCGATGGGGATGATGATCAGCACGCCGAGGACGAAGGCCAGCGCCAGCATCACGGCGAAGGCGGTGAGGTTGCCGGTGAACATGAACACCAGGCCCAGGCCGAGGGTCGCCAGGCCGAGCACCAGGTTCAGCAGGTGCTGCCCGGAGAACTGCACCGGGGTGCCCTGGAACAGGCGGAACTTGTACTTGCCGGAGAGCTTGCCGAAGGCGATCACCGAACCGGAGAAGGTGATGGCGCCGATGGCCGCGCCGAGGAACAGCTCCAGGCGGTTGCCGGTGGGAATGGTGTCGCCCAGGTGCGCGACGATCCCCAGCGACTGCGGCTCGACCACCGCGGCGATGGCGATGAACACCGCGGCCAGGCCGATCATGCTGTGCATGAAGGCGACCAGCTCGGGCATCTTGGTCATCTCGACGCGCTTGGCCATGATCGAGCCGGCGGTACCGCCGACCAGCAGGCCGACGACGATGTAGCCGACGCCGGTGGTGGCGATCTCCGCGCCCAGCTTGAACACCAGGCCGACGGTGGTGGCCACGGCGATGGCCATGCCGACCATGCCGAAGAGGTTGCCGCGGCGCGAGGTGGTCGGGTGCGACAGGCCTTTCAGGGCCTGGATGAAGCAGACCGAGGCGATGAGGTACAGGAGGGTGACCAGGTTCATGCTCATCAGTGGCCCCCCGCCTTCGGCGCTTTCTTCTTGAACATTTCCAGCATGCGCCGGGTGACCAGGAAGCCACCGAACACATTGACCGCGGCCAGGGCCACGGCGAGGGTGCCCATGGCCTTGCCCAGCGGGGTCACGGTCAGGGCGGCGGCGAGCATGGCGCCGACGATGACGATCGCGGAAATCGCGTTGGTCACCGCCATCAGCGGGGTGTGCAAGGCAGGGGTGACGTTCCATACCACGTGGTAGCCGACGTACACGGCCAGCACGAAGATGATCAGGTTGTAGATCCCGTCAGAAATGATATCCATCGTTTTCACCGGTCTTCAGGGCGCAGGCGCGAGGCGTGCGCATTTATCGTTATCGAAGCTTCCCGACGCAGCGGCTCAGCCGTTCTTGCGCACCGCCTGGCCGTCGCGGCACATCAGGCAGGCGGCGACGATGTCGTCCTCGAGGTTCACGCTGAAGCCTTCGGCGTTCAGGGTGAGCTTGAGGAAGTCGAGGATGTTGCGCGCGTATAGCGCCGAGGCGTCCGCCGGTACCAGCGCGGCCAGGTTGCTGTGGCCGACGATGGTCACGCCGTGCCGGACCACGACCTGGTCGGCCTCGGTCAGCGGGCAGTTGCCGCCCTGGGCGGCGGCCAGGTCGATGACCACCGAGCCCGGCTTCATCTCCGCCACGGTCGCCTCGTGCAGCAGCGTCGGCGCCTTGCGGCCGGGGATCAACGCGGTAGTGATGACGATGTCCGACTGCTTGGCGCGCTCGTGTACGGCCTTGGCCTGGCGCTCCATCCACGAGGCCGGCATCGGCCGCGCGTAGCCGCCGACGCCTTCGGCGCACTCGCGCTCTTCGTCGGTCTCGTAGGGCACGTCGACGAACTTGGCGCCGAGCGACTCGATCTGCTCCTTCACCGCCGGACGCACGTCGGAAGCCTCGATCACCGCACCCAGGCGCTTGGCCGTGGCGATCGCCTGCAGGCCGGCGACGCCGGCGCCGAGGATCAGCACGCGGGCGGCCTTCACGGTGCCGGCGGCGGTCATCAGCATCGGCATGAAGCGCGGATAGTGGTTGGCGGCGAGCATCACCGCCTTGTAGCCGGCTATGTTGGCCTGCGAGGAGAGCACGTCCAGGCTCTGCGCCCGCGAGGTACGCGGCGCGGCCTCGAGGGCGAAGGCGGTGATGCCGCGCTCGGCCATGCGGGCGATATTCTCGTTGTCGAAGGGGTTGAGCATGCCGACCAGCACGGCGCCGCTTTTCATCTGGGCCAGCTCGGCGGCGCTGGGCGCGACCACCTTCAGCACCAGGTCGGCGCCGAAGGCCTCGGCGGCGCTGCCGATCGTCGCGCCGGCGGCTTCATAGGCACTGTCCGGCTGGCTGGCGTTGACGCCGGCGCCGCTCTGGACGATCACCTGGTGGCCTTGGCCGATCAGCTTCTTGACGGTTTCCGGGGTGGCGGAAACCCGCGTCTCACCGGCATGGGTCTCGAGGGGGACACCGATCTGCACTCACGAATCTCCTGCGTGATTGTCGAGTAGTCCGGGGCACTGCGGATGGCGCACCGGCTGCGGAGGTCTAGCTCACATACCGCGATTCGCGAACGAACCTTGGCGCGGCATTGTGCAATCGAGCCGAAAAGCCTTCAACAAGTTCTGAAGGCATACGACATAGAAACTACAAGTCATAAACCGACCAACAATTCCCGCCCATCGCCGCCGGGCGCGTCCTGACTGGCGTGCAGCCTATCCGGGGAAGCCCGCGCGAGAATATGACATCCCTGCCGTGAATGACCGGCTATCAGGTCAAGCCGCTACGGCTTCGACGGGAAAATATCCTGCCAGCGCCGCGGAATGCCGGGGTAATTAATGTTTTTAATACGCTGTATCAGCAATCCCTGATGCCTGGCCAAAGTAGCAAAGCAAAACTTTGACTACAAAGTCAGGATCGCCTTTCCATGGGCGCTGCAGGCCAGCTCGTTAGACCAAAGGCGAATTGCCCTATGGGCAGGATAGACGCGGAGAAATGGCAGAACTGCGACAGCATGTCGCAGTTCTGCTAGCTATTCGCCGGAACGGAAGGGGCTCGCCAGAGCGGTGCGCAGCGACCGGCGTCGGTCGGCAACGGAGGAGCCGGCGCACGCTGGGGGATGCCGGTTCAGAACGGACGGCTGCCCGCCAGGCTGATGCGCTTCAGGCGCCGCCGCTCGCTGGCCGGGAAGGCGTTGCGCGCATGCAGCACGGCCTGGTTGTCCCACCAGACGATGTCGCCCACCGACCAGGCGTGGCTGTAGCTCAGTTCCGGGTGCGCCAGATGTTCGCGCAGGCGACCGATCAGCGCCTGGCCCCGCGCGGGGTCGTAGCCGGGAATCTCCACCTCGGTGTGGGCGCTGAGGAACAGTACGCGCCGGCCGCTTTCCGGGTGGGTGCGTACCAGCGGGTGCTCGCTGCCCTGGATCGGTTCGATGTCCGGCGTGCGGTAGGTGGCGAAACCGCCGCCGTAGCCGCCCTCGCGCAGGCGGATGAAGGGGTTGTAGTTGATCAGGCGCAGGCCATCGATCTCGCGCCGGGTCGCCTCGTCGAGGCTCTCGTAGGCGCGCGCCAGGTTGGTGAAGCGCGTCTCGCCGCCACTGGACGGCACCTCCAGCGCGTAGAGCAACGAGCCGGAGGACGGCACCGGCGTCCATTGGTGGTCGATGTGTGCCGGCAGGGCGAAGTTGCCCAGTTCGCCGTCGCCGGTGTTGGCCACCTTGACGATCTCCGGCACCTTGCCGTCGCCACCCGAGGACAGCACCGGGATGTCCGCCGGCGGCTGGAACACCGAGCCGAACAGGGTGGCGAAGCGCAAGTACTGCTCATCGTCGAGGTGCTGCTGGCGGAACACCAGGACGTGGTGCTCGCGCAGCGCCTGCTTGAGCGCCAGGACCTGCTCCGGCGCCAGCGGCCGGCGCGCGTCGAGGCCACGGACTTCGGCGCCCAGCGGCGCCTCCAGGGGGGTGATGCGGAATGCCTCGGCGACCTCGGGTTCGGGTTGCCGGGCGGTGGCGGATTGGCTCATGTAAGGGGTCCTCGCGGGTTCGTTCTGCCTGTGGTCGCCCTCCCCGGCGAGGAGAGGGCCGGGTCCGTCATGCCTTCCGGATCGTCCGGCTGCGTTGCCCGTCGATGCCTACCGGCACGTCGCCGCCGAGGGTCACCCGGCGCACTACGCGCGGCTGGTCGCCGTAGTCGTCGATCGCGTAGTGCTGGGTCGCGCGGTTGTCCCAGATCGCCACGTCGCCGGCCTGCCAGCGCCAGCGCACGGTGTTCTCCAGGCGCGTGACGTGCCCCTGCAGCACCGCGAAGAGGTGCGCCGAGTCATGCTGCGAAAGACCCTTCAGGCGTTTCACGAAGTGGCCAAGGAGCAGCGTCCGCTCGCCGCTTTGCGGATGCACGCGGACCACCGGGTGCTCGGTCTCGTAGACGGTCGAGGTGAACACCTTGCGGTAGTTCTCCAACTGCTCCAGCGAGGCGCTGGGCTTGACCCCGGCGTAGTCGTACTCGTTGCTGTGCACCGCCCAGAGCCGGTCGGCCAGCTCGCGCAGCTCCGCCGGCAGGTCGGCGTAGGCGCTCGCCGTGTTGGCCCAGACGGTGTCGCCGCCGGACTCCGGGGCCACCACGCTGCGCAGGATCGAGGCCTTCGGGTAGGCCTCGACGAAGGTCACGTCGGTATGCCAGGAATTGGCCCGGCGGCCTTCGGCGCCATCCAGCTCGAGGAGGAAGCGGGTGCCTTCGCGGGACGGCACGGTTGGGTGGGCGACCGGTTCGCCGAGCAAGTGGGCGAAGGCCTCCTGGGTCTGGTCGTCGAGATGGCTCTGGTCCCGGAAGAAGATCACCTTGTGGCGTACCAGGGCGGCCTGGATCGCCTCGACGGTGGCGGCGTCCAGTTCGCCGGACAGGGTCACGCCGCGAATCTCCGCGCCGATCCGTCCGGCGACCGGCCGGACGTCGAGCCGTACCGGCGTGGCGAGGGCTTGTGCTGCATTGCTCATGTCATGTTCCTCATGCGTGGGGTACTGCGTGGGTGAAGGCTCAGAAGTCGTAGCGCAGCGATACGCCGAGCGTGCGCGGCTGCCCCACCGATGCGGTGTAGGAGCCGTTGATGCTGGCGAAGGCGCTCAGGTAGTAGTCCTTGTCGAAGGCGTTCTTCAGCCATACCGAGGTGTCCAGTTGGCCGTCGCCGAGATCGCTGCGCAGACCGGCGGCGAGGTTCACCAGGGCGTAGCCGTCGATCTTCGAAAGGTCGGAGTTGTCCAGCGTGCCCTCGGCGGCGGAACGGTAGGCGTAGCTGGCGCTGACGTAGGGTTGGAAGCGGTCGTCGAGGCGCCACTGGTATTCGCCATTGAGATTGGCGATCCATTTCGAGGCGCCGACCACGCGCTGCCCGCTGAGGTCGCAACTGCTCGGCGCGCCGGGCCGGGTGCTGACTTCCGCAGGGCACGGGGCATCCTTGAACGACAGGTAGGTGACGTCGTTGTAGGAGCCGTTGAAGTTCAGGGTCAGGCCGCGCAACGGCAGCGCGGTGGCCTCGAACTCCAGGCCGCGCGAGCGCACGCTGCCGGCGTTGGCCAGCACCTGCACCAACTGGGTCGAGCCCGGCGCCTGGTACAGGGTGGTGGCCTGGTAGCCGTGGATGCCGGTCCAGAACAGGTTGGCGTTGAGCAGCAGGCGCCGGTCGAAGAGCGTGCTCTTCAGGCCCAGCTCGGCGTCGTTGGCGCGCTCCGGTCCGACCAGCAGCGAATCGGCGCCGGCGCTCGGTGCGCTGCCCACCGCCAGGTTGACCCCGCCGGACTTCTCGCCGTGGGACAGGCTGGCGTAGCCGAGCAGGTCGTCGCTGAACTGGTAGCTGAGGCTGAGCAACGCCGAAGGGGCGAAGTTGTACTGGCTGAGATCGCCGGAATCGTAGGCGCCGAGCTGGCCGTTTCGCACCGCCGCGCCGACCCCGCCGACCGCCGCGCCGCCCAGCGGAGCGAAGCGCTCGACCTTGGCGTTCTTCTCCTCGTAGGTACCGCGCAGGCCGGCGGTGAAGTCCAGGCGTTCGCTGAGGTGCCAGGTGCCCTGGGCGAACAGCGCGAAGCTGTCGGTCTCGATCTTGCCGTTGGCCTTCGAGTAGGTGTCGTTCAGCGCGCCGAGATTGGCGCCGAGCAGGTACAGGTCGGCCAACGGTCCGTAGGAGGTGAAGGTCTTGTTGCCGAGGTTCTGCCTGAACGCGTAGGCGCCCACCACGTAGTCGAAGGCACCGCCGGTGGGCGAGGCCAGGCGGATCTCCTGGGAGAACTGCCGGTCGTGCACTTCCACCCCGGTGTCGTTGATCGCCGAGACGTTCAGTTGCTCGTCGTTGGCCGGGGTGAAGTGCCAGTAGCGGTAGGCGCTGATGGAGGTCAGGCGGTAGCCGCCGGCGAGGTTCCAGTTGGCCTCCAGCGAGCTGCCGCCCTGGTGCACGCTGACGTGCTGGCGGCCGTTGATGTTGACCTTCCTGCGCTGCGGATCGCGCAACGGCGAAGCGCCGACCAGCGCGGCGCGCTGCCAGAAACGCTCGGCGGCGCCGTAGACCACCATGCTGCCGTTGCTCGAATCCTCCTCGTTGTAATCGGCGATCCAGCGCAGGCTGAAGTCCTCGTTCGGCTCGAACAGCAATTGCCCACGCGCGCCCTGGCGCTCGCCGCCGTTGAGATAGTTGTCGTCGTGGATGTTCTTGATGTAGCCGTCGTCGCGGGTGCGATAGGCCGAGAGGCGTCCGGCGAGGGTTTCGCCGAGCGGCCCGGAAACCGTGCCGCGGCCCTGGAAGTAGCCGTCCTGCCCGCCGGAGACCTCGACGGTACGCTCGGCAGTGAAGGTCGGCGCGCGGGTGCTGATGTTCAGCACCCCGGCGGTGGTGTTCTTGCCGAACAGGGTGCCCTGCGGACCGCGCAGCAGCTCCAGTTGCTCGATGTCCAGCAGGTCGAACACGGCCATTCCCGGACGTCCCAGGTAGACGTTGTCGAGGTAGATCCCGGCGCTGCCTTCCAGGCCGTCGCTGGCGGGGTTGTTGCCGATGCCGCGCACGGCGACGCTCGACTGCCGCGCATGGATGTAGGCGACATTGACGCTGGGCAGCACCTGCTGCAGGTCCTGCACCCGGGAGATGCGCTGGGCCTCGAGAGTCTCGCCGCCGAGCACGGTGATCGGCGTCGGTACCTTCTGCGAATCCTCCTCGCGGCGACGCGCGGTGACAGTGACCTTGCCCAGGGCCGTATCGGCCTTGACCGGTGCGCTGCCGGCCAGCGGCGGCGCTTCCTCGGCGGGCGCGGGAGCATCGGCGGCACTGGCCGGCAACGCACCGCCGAGGGCGAGCAGCAGGGCCAGGGCGTAGTCGGAGCCGCCGGGCGGCGTTCGGCGGAGCGGCAGGCGGTAGTGATACTTCATCGTGAATGTCCTCGGTTCCGGCACAGCCGGACGCAGGCAGCAGGCGGCCATGCCGCGCAAGGCAGCGATCTGGCGAAAGGTTCGAAGGGGGGCCGGCGGACGGCTCAGCCCCGGGCGACTGTCAGGGACGACAGCCGCCGGCGACGCGGAAGGGCATTCGGAACGGCGGAGGTGGCGCGGCAAAGGCACGGTGGACCATGTTCAGCTCCTGGGGTCTATCTATGCTTATTACTAAATCGCATATTTTTCTAATTTGTTCTTTGTTGACGGAATAAGAGCTTGCATTTAAAACCAGCACATCCCGAACGGCAAATGCCTTTGTCCAATATTTCCAATGCCGGTAAAGCATCATGGATCTACGCCAACTGCGTTACTTCATCGCCCTCGCCGAACACCGCAGTTTCGTCCGCGCGGCGGACGCCATGGGCATCACCCAGCCGGCCTTCAGCCGCAGCATCCAGGGCCTGGAGCAGGAGCTTGGCTGCCAGTTGGTGGACCGTGGCAGCAAGGACCTGCGCCCGACGCCGGAAGGCCAGGTGGTGCTGCAACACGCGCTGAGCCTGGTGCAGGGGTCGGCCAACCTGATCCACGAGATCGCCCAGTTGAACAAGCTGGATGCCGGCGAGCTGCGCTTCGGCAGCGGGCCGGCGCCGGCCCAGCAACTGGTGCCGGACGCGGTGGCCGACTTCATCAACCGCCACCCGCGGGTGCAGATCAGCCTGGACGTGGACAACTGGGAAAAGCTCAGCCGCGCCCTGCTCCGCGAAGAGATCGAATTCTTCGTCGCCGACATCCGCGACTTCGAGGCCGACCCGAACTTCCAGACGCGCCCGCTGACCCCGCGCCGCGGCCAGTTCTTCTGCCGTCCGCAACATCCGCTGCTGGGCAAGGACAGCCTGTCCACCAACGACCTGTTCAACTACCCGCTGGCCTCGACCCTGATTCCCCCGGGCATCCGCAAGCTGCTGGCGAACCTCAGCGGCAAGATCGACTTCGCCGCCAACATCCGCTGCGAGAACATGCACGCGCTGATCCGCATCGTCCGCCAGACCGACGCCATCGGCATCGCCAGCGACGAGACCCTGCGCCCCTACCTGCAGCGCGGCGAACTGCAACCGCTACAGTGGCGCAACCTGCCGCAGAACCTGGATAGCCTCAGCGCCCGCTGCGGCATCATCAGCCGCAGCGGCTACCGGCTTTCGGCGGCGGCCAAGGCGATGATCGAGACGCTGGTGGAACTGGACCAGGCGCAACACGCGGCGGCCTGAGCCGCCGCGCGGTTTCCCTTCCTCTACTGGAGTTTCGGCAACCCCAGCGCGCCGCGCAGCTCCTCGCGCACCGCGGCAAAGTCGGCGGCCACCGCCGGATCGGCCAGCAGGCTCGCCACCAGCGCCGCGGCGGCGGTCTGCCCGCCTTCCAGGTCGCTGGGGAAGTGCACGCCGGCCAGCACCCGGCTCTGCGCATGCTCCTCGGCGCGGGCGAAGAACGCATCGTGATGCTCCGGCACCAGCATGCTCAGCAGCGAGGCCTTGAAGTAGCTGTCCATGGTGTGGCCGCTGGGATAGGACTCCCCCTCCGGCGGCGGCAGCACCGGCTTCACCTTCGGTGTCACTTCGTAGGGACGCGGGCGGGCGAAGTGCTTCTTCGCCGGCATCAGCACCTCGACCAGGTTTTCCTGGGCGCGGTTGAAGAAGCTCCGGGTCAGCGGCAGGCGTTCCTTGTCGAACGAGGCGCCCAGCAGGTCGCCGGCGAAGGGGAAGACGTTGTCCTCCCACTGGTCGTGGGCGCGTACCCGGCGTACCTGTTCGGGCGTGCGCAGGCGTTGCGCCTCCAGCACCGCGCCGAGATCGGCGACGGCCGCAGCCGAGTCCGCCGCCGGCGGCGGCGGAAGGTAGTCGGCCAGGCGCGGTGGGTGGGCCAGCGGATAGGGCGCGGCGGCGGTCTCCCCGAGACAAGACAGCGGCGCGAGCAGCGAAAGGCAGAGCAAGAGCGAAGGGCATAGGGTCTTGTTGTTCATGAAGCGTACTCCCTGAGGCGAGGTTGCATCGGGAGCCGAGGCTCCCACCCACGGCCGTTGCGGATGACGGCCGACGCCACACTCTCCGTCGGTGACTTCCGAAATGCTTGACCCGGCCTGCCGTTGCACATGCCTGCCCCTGCCAATGGCAGGCCCCGGCAAAAGCCGAGGCAGGGAAACACAAGCGGCCTGCGGAGCGACTTCCGAGACTGCGCCCACCTGGCACTCAGGTGGGAGAAAACAATAAATGCAAAACCTCAGACGCGCTGTATTCGCCGGCCTGGTCGCCGGCACGCTTTCCGAAGGGGCGGCCGCGACGGCCGGGGATGGGGGCTTCGTCGAGGACAGCGAACTGCAGTTCCTCGCTCGCACCTACTACTTCAACCGCGACTACCGCGACAGCCCGAACAACGCCGGGCGCAACCGCTTCAAGCCCAGGAGCGAGCGCAACGGCTACCGCGAGGAAGCCACCCAGGGCCTGCGCCTCCAGTTCGCCTCCGGCTACACGCCGGGCAGCCTCGGCTTCGGCCTCGACGCCCATGCCATGCTCGGCCTGCAACTGGACAGCGGCGGCGGCCGCACCGGCACCGGCAACCTGCCGGTCGGCGCCGACGGCCATCCCGACCATCGCTACGGCAAGGTCGGTGGCGCCCTCAGGCTACGCCACGGCGAAACCCGCCTGAAGTACGGCCAGACCACCACCAGCGCGCCGGTGTTCGCCGCCAGCAGCAACCGCACGCTGTCCGGCATGGCCTACGGCCTGCTGCTGGAGGATCGCTCGTTCGACGGGCTGCTGCTCGAGGGCGGGCGCTTCACCGCCGCCTCCGGCCCCGGCGAATCCAAGGTCCGTGGCGACATCAGCACCGTCTACGGACGCCTCGGCGCCTATCCGGTGCGCCTCGACGCGGTCGGCTTCCTCGGCGGTCAATGGCAGGCCACGGAGCGGCTGCAACTGTCGCTCTACGCCTCGCGCTTCGACGACATCTGGCAGCAGGCCTATTTCGGCGCCAGCCATCGCCAGCCGCTGGGCGGGGAGCGCGCGCTGCGGGTCGACCTCGACGCCTACCGCACCCGCGACAGCGGCCAGAGCCGCTTCGGCCGCATCGACACCCTGGCCAGCTCCCTGGCCCTGGGCTACGAACAGGGACCGCAGCGCATCACCCTGGCCTACCAGCGTGTCCATGGCGAGCAGCCGTTCGACTACATGGCCTTCGGCGACGGGCGCTCCAGCGCGTCCATGGTACTGGCCAACTCGGTGGGCTACTCCGACTTCAACGGACCGGGCGAGCGTTCCTGGCAATTACGCTATGACCTGGACCTCGGCGCGCTCGGCCTGCCTGGGCTCAGCCTGCATGCGCTGCATGCCCGCGGCCGTGCCGGGGCCAGCGCCAGCAGTGCCGCCGAGAGCATCTACGCCGGACTCTACGGGCGTGACGGGCGGCACCGGGAAAGCGACCTCGGCTTCGCCTATCGGGTCAAGGCGGGCCCCCTCGCCGGCCTCGCGCTGCGCGCCTCGCAGGCCTGGCACCGGGGCAACGCGAGCTATCTCGACGGCGACATCGACGAAACCCGGCTGGTCGTCGATTACTCCCGCTCGATCTGGTGACACCCCGGGCCGCCCCGCGAGGCGGCCCGGATCGTCCTCACGCGCGCGGCAGCAACTGGATGAACAAAGGCGTGGAGAGCAGCACCAGCAGCGTGGTGATCAGCACCATGCCTGCCACTTCGTTCACCGGGCCGTCGTAACGCTTGGCCAACAGGTAGGTGAGCACCGCGGTCGGCATCCCGCACTGGATGGCGAAGGTGCCCGCCGCCACCGCCTCCATGCCCAGGCCGGCAGCGATCCCATAGCCGACCGCGAAACCGCCCCAGACCCGCACCAGAGACAGCAGCAACGGCCGCCATGTCTCGTGCAGGCGCAGACCGGCCAGCGACAGGCCGAGCATCACCAGCATCAGCGGCACGGTAATCCCGCCCAGCAGGCGGGTCACATCGCGCAACGGCGGCGGCAGGCTCCAGCCCAGGGCGATCAGGCCCAGCGCCACGGCCAGGGCATAGATCATCGGGTTGCGCAGGATGCTCGCCGGGGTGATATCGCCCGAAGCGAACCAGACGCCGAGCGTCGCGTGACCCACCTGGATCAGGGTGGAGAACGCCACCGCATACACCAGCGCCTCCTCGCCGAAGGCCAGGTAGGCGATGGGGATGCCCATGTTCCCGGAGTTCGGCAGCATGATCGACGGCAGGTAGCGCCGCACCGGCATCCGCAGCAGGCGCAGGGAGACCAGGCCCAGCAGGGCGAACGCCAGCACCGCCAGCGCGGTGGCGAGGAACACCCCGGCCACCATGCCAATGGACAGGCCGGGGCGGTCCAGCGACGACAGCAGCAGGCAGGGAAAGCCGACGTTGGCCACCAGGAACACCAGCGCGCGGGTATCCACCGGCCCGGCGGAACGGCTCCAGGCGAAACCGATCCCGGTGCAGAACAGGATTGGCAGCACCACCGCGACGAACTGGGCGATCACAACCCCACCTTGAAGCCCAGTTCCAGCTCCGCTCGCAGGCGGCCGTGGCCGTCGAAGTTGAGCCGGCGCATCTCGCGCAGTTCGTTGGCGCAGAAGGCAGTGCGCCCGTGCAACACCGCGGTGTTGTCGAGCACCAGGATTTCCCCCGGCTCGAGCTTGATCCGCAGTTGGCAGGCCGGATCCTCGAGCGCCGCCACCAGTTCGGCGAAGGCCTCCACCGCCACAGGGTGCTCGACCACCTCGGCCGCCCCGTCGTTCTGCCGGAACTTGATGCCCAGCGCCTCGCCGTTCAGGCGGAACACCGGCTGGGTGCTGCTCTGGTGCTTGCGCACGATGGTCAGGGCGTCGCCGCGCAGCAGGCCGAGATGCTTGGTCGGCATGCGCCGGCGCAGGCGCTCGAAGGCCAGTCCGGCGCTGGCCAGCAGAGTCTCCCCGCCCTCCCGGGCGTTGCGCACGCATTGCAGGCTGCACAATTGCTCCGGGGTGTCGAGGAAAGCGCCGTCGGTGTGCAGCTTGTGCTCCAGCGGCGTGGAGCCGAGGTAGCCGCTGACATACCGCGCATTGCTGATCGGCACGATGCCGTCGGCGTCGGCGCGCGGGTGGGGGGCGGCGCGGCCGAACAACTCCTTGAGCGCGAGAAGTTCCTGCCTGTCTTCGCCCTGTTCGCTGCGCAACAGCAGGAAACCAAACTCGTTGAGGGTCCGGATGATCGCCGATTGTTCCTGGCGGGATAACTTCACCAGCGTTCTCACCGAAACTTTCACGCGTTCGAGATCGAGTGTCGCGTCGAACAATTTGCTATCGAGATTCATATGACCGCTCTCCTCCGAAAGAAAATCAGGAATGCCGCCGACGCGCAGGGCGAGGCCCGGCGCTGGCGCCGCGCTGTCGTAGTGATGGGCAGGCTAGATGCGGGACGCGGCGGTTCGCCGCGAGATACTTGGAGTTGTTTCCGGGGAGGGTCGGGAGAATTGTCGGAAGGGAAAACTGGAAGAATTGGCAGTGCCGATTTTGTATCTGAATATATGGGGCGATTAACGAACGAAATGATCGAGGAATAACCTGCGGATTACCCGCGTGAAACTTTCATGACGCGATATACGCAGAATCCCCGACCAACGGCTGGATACTTCGCTCGATCCAGTCATTGGTTGGGTCGGTGCAAGAATTTCGAAACATATTACAAATTGCTACGAAACGGCGCCGCCTCGGCCGTCCCCGGCTCGGCGTCACTCCGCCGCCTGCGCCACGGCCTTGGCCTTCGCCAGCTTGCCGGCCGCCTCCAGCAGTTCCGGCGCGGCCCACTGCTCGGCGCTGAATTCGCGACGGATCAGGCCGAAACGCTTGGCCGCCTGGATCGAAGCATCCAGCCGGCCAAGGAAATCGGCGTCTAGGCGCGGCGACAGGGCGTCGCCCAGCTTGCGGCCACGGTACTCGCTCTGCAGGATCACCACCGGGTAGCTGGCCTGCTTCGACACCAGTTCGATGTAGGCGTCGCGGTTCTCCTCGCGGGCCAGCCAGTCCTGGGCCTGCAACTGCACCTTGAGCAGCCGCTCGGTGATGTCCGGATGGGCATCGACGAAGGCTCCGGAGCCGACCAGCAGCGCCTGCAGGGTGCCGGCGCCGTTCAGGTCGCGGGTGCTCAGCGGAATTTCCGCGAGCCCGCGGTCGCGCAGGGCGAACAGCCCGGCCAGGCCCCAGGTGGCATCGATCTGCCTGGCTGCGAGGGCGGACAGGGCGGCGCTGAAGTCGAGGTTGATCACCTTCAGGTCCTTCTCGCTGAGACCGACGCTGGCCAGGGCATTGTCGAACGACAACTGGCTGGCGGTGCCACGAAAGATGCCTACGCGCTTGCCCTTGAGATCCTCCAGGGTCTTGATCCCGGACCCCGGCTGCACGCCGAGATAGTGGTTGACCCCTCGCGCGGTAGCGGCCAGCAGACGGCTGTCCAGGCCTCCGGACTTGCCGATGATCGCCGCCAGGTCGCCGAGGTAGGCGAAGTCCACCTGGCCATTGGCGAACGCTTCGTTGACCACCGGACCGGCGCCCTTGAAGAAGCTCCATTTCACCGCGATGCCGTCGTTGGCGAACTCCTTCTCCAGCAACTGCCGGGTGTAGAGCACGTCGACCACGCCGCCACCCGAGTGCGAGCTGCCGGCGCTGACGTCCGGCACCGCGATGCGGATTTCCTTCGGCGGAGCGGCGCTCGCCAGCGGCACGTAGGCACCGAGCAGGCCGGCGAGGACAGGCACGGCGAACAGACCGAGCAGGGAAGACGTAAGCGCTTTCATGGGGCGGCTCCTTGGAACGGGAAGAGAGGGATTCCCGCCGGGAGCGGGTGAGCGGCTAGCTATGCACAGCGGCGCCTCGAAAATAAATAATAAAAATTCATTTTTTTATAACCATAAGCAGTATAACAGGCCGCACGGGCCTCTCCGCGTCATATGCAGCCAGAGCATGGAAAATATTCTCCAAATGCATTTGCCGCTGCCTGGCGCCTTTCTTTAAATGACCCTTCTTAGCGAAAAAACGCATTGATGTGGCGATTTATATTCCCATGAAGAATATCGATAAAACCCTTTCGCCCGCCTGGAGCCGGCCCCTGCCGCGCCTGGCGCCGCCGCCCTCCGCGGCTTTCGCCCGGCGCCTGGGGGACAGCCTGCTGCCCTGGTTGCTGCCGCTCGGGCTGGCGCTGCTGTGGTGGGTCGCCAGCCATCGCCACTGGATGTCGGCCCAGGTGCTGCCGACTCCCGAGCTGGTCTGGCAGAGCGCCCGCGAGTTGCTCGCCGGCGAACTCTGGAGCGAATTGGCGATCAGCCTGCGGCGCCTGGCCTGGGGCCTGCTCGCCGGGGTCGCCAGCGGCGCCGCGCTAGGCGCCTGGCTGGGCTTCAGTCCGCGTGCCGAGCGCCTGGTCTTCCCCACCTTCAGCGCCCTCGCGCAGATCCCCACGCTGGCCTGGATCCCGCTGTTCATGCTGTTCTTCGGCATCGGCGAACTGCTCAAGCTGGTGGTGCTGGTGAAAGCGGTCGTGGTGCCGGTGACCATCCATACCCTGGTCGGCGTGCGCGACGCCCAGCCCAAGCTGCGCGAAGCCGCCGCGGTGCTGCGCCTGCCGCCACGCCTGCTGGTCTGGCGGCTGATCCTGCCGGCGGCGCTGCCGGCCTTCCTCACCGGGCTGCGCCTGGCCCTGGCGCAGGGTTGGACCTCGCTGCTGGCGGTCGAGCTGCTGGCTTCCAGCGAGGGCATCGGCTACCTGATGGTGCAGGGCCGGCAACTGTTCATGCTCGACATCGTGTTCGTCTGCATCCTCGTCATCGGCCTGGTCGGGGTGGGCATGGACCGCGCCATCCAGTGGCTCGACCGCCGCCTGCTGCACTGGCCGCAAGCCGCCACCGGCGAATTCCGCCGGCGCCCGCCGGGACGCGGCTGGCAGCGCCTGCAGGTCTGGCTGCCGCCGCTGGCGCTGCTGCTCCTGTGGCAGTCGGCGAGCAGCGCCGAATGGGTCGATCCGGCGATCCTCGCCAGCCCTCTGGAAGTGGCGCGGGCGACCTGGAGCGGAGCGCTCGACGGCAGCCTCCCGGGCGCCCTGTTCGACAGCCTGAAGCGCACGCTCGGCGGCCTCCTGCTGGGCGGCGGCCTGGGTTTCCTCGGCGGCCTGCTGCTCGGCCTGTGGCGCCCGGCGGAACGCTTCTTCGGCCCCACTTTCGCGGCACTGCGGCAGGTGGCGATCTTCGCCTGGGTGCCGCTGCTCACCGCCTGGTTCGGCCTGGGCGAACCGGCCAAGCTGACGTTCGTCGCAATCGCCGCCTTCTTCCCGCTGCTGCTGGCCACCCAGCGCGGCATCGCCAGCCTGCCGCCGAGCCTCGGCGAGGCGGCCCGGGTGCTGCGCCTGGGTCCCTGGCGACGGCTGCTCCGGCTGGTCCTGCCGGGTGCCGCCCCGTCGGTGTTCGCCGGCCTGCGCCTGGCGCTGATCTACGCCTGGCTGGGAACCATCGGCGCCGAGTACTTCATGCCCTCCGACGGCGGCATCGGCAGCCTGATGATCGGCGCCCAGCAACTGTTCCGCATGGACCTGATCGGTGCCGGCATGCTCCTGGTCGGCCTCACCGGCGCCCTGCTCAATGCTCTCGGCCAACGCATCGAAGCGCGCGCCACGCGCTGGAGACACGCATGAACGCACTCACCGCGCCCGCCACGGGCACCCCGCTGGTCAGCTTCCGCCAGGTGCGCAAGCACTTCGCCGTGGACGGCCGGCGACTGGAAGCGATCCAGCAGTTCGACCTGGAGATCGGCGAGGGCGAGTTCATTGCCATCGTCGGCGCCAGTGGCTGCGGCAAGTCGACCCTGCTGCGCCTGCTGATCGGCCTGGACCGCGACTACGACGGCGAGATCCGCGTCGACGGCCGGCCAATCGCCGGCATCGGCGGCGAACGCGGCATCGTGTTCCAGGAGCACCGCCTGTTCCCCTGGCTGACGGTGCAGCAGAACGTCGCCCTCGGCCTGGTCAACGAAGCCCTTGGCGAAACCGACAAGGCGGCGCGGATCGACGAATACATCCGCCTGGTCGGCCTGCACGGCTTCGAGCGTGCCTACCCGCACCAGTTGTCCGGCGGCATGGCCCAGCGCGTGGCGATCGCCCGCGGCCTGGTGGCCAGCCCGCGCCTGCTGCTGCTCGACGAGCCGTTCAGCGCCCTCGACGCACTGACCCGCCAGCAGTTGCAGGAAGAGTTGCTGGCGATCCGTCGGCGCACCCGCATCACCACCCTGCTGGTCACCCACGACGTCGAGGAGGCGCTCTACCTGGCCGACCGGGTGGTGGTGATGGAGCCGCGCCCGGGGCGGATCAGGCGGGTGGTCGAGGTGGACCTGGCGCACCCGCGCGAGCGCGGTGGCTTCGACTTCCTGCGCCAGCGCGAAGCGCTGCTGCACGAACTGACCGCCGACGGCGAGTACGTCGCGCCGCCGCCGCGACGGGTGGAAAACCTGCCCTTCGAATTCCTCGCTTGCTGAAAAGCCCCTTGCCCTGGCCCTTTCCCCCTGCGGGAAGGGCGGGGGCGAGGGCCCCACCCTCTCCTCCCATCCAGACGAGACCCGCGCATGAGCAAACGCCCCAACTTCCTGGTGATCGTCGCCGACGACCTGGGCTTCTCCGATATCGGCGCCTTCGGCGGCGAGATCGCCACGCCGAACCTCGACGCCCTGGCCATCGCCGGCCTGCGCCTGACCGACTTCCACACCGCCTCGACCTGCTCGCCGACCCGCTCGATGCTGCTCACCGGCACCGACCACCACATCGCCGGGATCGGCACCATGGCCGAGGCGCTGACCCCGGAACTGGCAGGCAAGCCGGGTTACGAAGGGCATCTCAACGAGCGCGTGGTGGCGCTGCCGGAGCTGCTCCGCGAGGCCGGCTACCAGACCCTCATGGCCGGCAAGTGGCACCTCGGTCTGAAGCCGGAACAGACGCCCCATGCACGCGGTTTCGAGCGTTCCTTCTCGCTGCTGCCGGGCGCCGCCAACCACTACGGCTTCGAGCCTCCCTACGACGAAAGCACTCCGCGCATCCTCAAGGGCACGCCGGCGCTCTACGTGGAAGACGAGCGCTACCTCGACACGCTGCCGGAGGGTTTCTATTCCTCCGATGCCTTCGGCGACAAGCTGCTGCACTACCTCAAGGAGCGCGACCAGAGCCGGCCGTTCTTCGCCTACCTGCCGTTCTCCGCGCCGCACTGGCCGCTACAGGCGCCGCGGGAGATCGTCGAGAAGTACCGCGGTCGCTACGACGCCGGTCCAGAAGCGCTGCGCCAGGAACGCCTGGCCCGGCTCAAGGAGCTGGGCCTGGTGGAAGCGGACGTCGAAGCCCATCCGGTGCTCGCCCTGAGCCGCGAGTGGGAAGCCCTGGACGACGAGGAACGGGCGAAGTCGGCGCGGGCGATGGAGGTCTACGCGGCTATGGTCGAGCGCATGGACTGGAACATCGGCAGGGTCGTGGACTACCTGCGCCGGCAGGGCGAGCTGGACAACACCTTCGTCCTGTTCATGTCCGACAACGGCGCCGAAGGCGCCCTGCTGGAGGCCTTTCCGAAATTCGGCCCGGATTTGCTGGGCTTTCTCGACCGGCACTACGACAACAGCCTGGAGAACATCGGCCGCGCCAATTCCTACGTCTGGTATGGCCCGCGCTGGGCCCAGGCGGCCACCGCGCCGTCGCGCCTGTACAAGGCGTTCACCACCCAGGGCGGCATTCGCGTGCCAGCGCTGGTGCGCTACCCGCGGCTAAGCCGGCAGGGTGCGATCAGCCATGCCTTCGCCACGGTGATGGACGTCACCCCGACCCTCCTCGACCTCGCCGGTGTCCGCCACCCAGGCAAGCGCTGGCGCGGCCGCGAGATCGCCGAACCGCGCGGCAGGTCGTGGCTGGGCTGGCTTTCCGGCGAGACCGAGGCGGCCCACGACGAGAACACCGTGACCGGCTGGGAGCTGTTCGGCATGCGTGCGATCCGCCAGGGCGACTGGAAGGCGGTGTACCTGCCGGCCCCGGTGGGCCCGGCCACCTGGCAGCTCTACGACCTGGCCCGCGACCCGGGCGAGATCCACGACCTCGCTGACAGCCAGCCGGGCAAGCTGGCGGAGCTGATCGAGCATTGGAAGCGCTACGTCAGCGAGACCGGTGTCGTAGAGGGGGCTTCGCCTTTCCTGGTGCGATAAGCGGAACCTCTCCCCTCGCCCTCTCCCTTCAGGAGGGAACGTCTGGCCATAAGGTCGGGGAGAGGGGCTACTTCGCCGGGCGGAACGAGGCGCCCCGGGTCAGGCCGAGAAACCGCCATCGATGGTCAGGCTGGCCCCGGTGATGTAGGCCGCTTCCGGCCCGGCCAGGTAGGCGACGAAGCTGGCGATTTCCTCGCTGCGGGCGTAGCGCGGCAGCGCCATCAGGCCCTTGAGGGTCTCGGCGAAGTCGCCGTCGTCCGGGTTCATGTCGGTATCCACCGGACCCGGCTGCACGTTGTTCACCGTGATCCCGCGCGGGCCGAGGTCGCGGGCCAGGCCCTTGGTCAGGCCGACCAGCGCCGACTTGCTCATCGCGTAGGTGGCGCCGCCGGCGAACGGCATGCGTTCGGCATTGGTGCTGCCGATGCTGATCACCCGCCCGCCGTCGCCCATGTGCTTGACCGCCGCCTGGGTGGCGACGAAGACGCTGCGCACGTTGATCGCCAGGGTCCGCTCGAAGTCGGCCAGCGGCAACTCTTCCACCGAACCGAGGGCGAGGACGGCGGCGTTGTTGACCAGGATGTCGATGCGTCCGAAGCGAGCCGCCGCTTCGTCGACGGCGGCGACGAGCGCGGCCGCGTCGGCGCTATCGGCATGCAGGGCCAGGATGCTGGCTCCGGCGCCTTCGAGTTCGGCCGCCAGGGCCCGGGACTTGTCCGCCGAGCTGACGTAGGTGAAGGCGACGCTGGCGCCTTCGGCGGCCAGCCGGCGAACGATGGCGGCGCCGATGCCGCGGGAACCGCCCTGGACGAAGGCGACTTTACCGGCGAGGGATGCAGAGGATACGGACATGGAAATCTCCATCGGAGTGGATAGACAGGCCCCGAGTTTCCGTCGTCCATTGCAGACCTGGTAGCGGGTAATCGCTATATTCAGCCGATACCAATGGTTTATGCGGGCCCTTTCCCATGGAAACCCTCAGCAACATCCAGTGCTTCGTCCGCAGCGCCGAGGCCGGCAGCTTCGCCGAGGCCGCCAGGCGCCTGGGCCTGACGCCGGCCGGGGTGGGCAAGAACGTCGCCCGCCTGGAAAGCAACCTCGGCGTGCGCCTGTTCCAGCGCAGCACCCGGCGCCTGACCCTGACCGAAGCCGGGGAGCGTTTCCTGCAAGAGGTCGGCGGCAGCCTGGAGGGCATCCAGACCGCTCTCGCCAACGTCTCCAGCGTCGGCAACCAACCCAGCGGCACGTTGAAGGTCAGCATGGGGCTGGCCTTCGGCCGCGACTACATCCTGCCGCTGCTCGGCGAGTTCCTCGAACGCTATCCCGACATCGTGCCCGACTGGCATTTCGACAATCGCCAGGTCGACCTCATCGGCGAAGGCTTCGACGCCGCCATCGGCGGCGGTTTCGAACTGCCTCCCGGGGTGGTGGCGCGCAACCTGACGCCGGGCCACCTGATCCTCCTCGCCTCGCCCGCCTACCTCCGCGACAAGCCGCCGATCCGCCATCCAGGCGACCTGGGCGGCTTCGACGGGATCCGCATCCGCTCGCCGCAGACCGGCCGCGTGCGCTCCTGGCCGCTGCGCCGGCGCAACGGCGAGGAGGCGCCGATCGAGCTGCGCGAACGCATGACCATGAGCGACCCGGAAGCCACCTGCGAGGTCGCCGCCATGGGCCTGGGCATCACCCTGGTATGCATGCAGCACGCCTATGCCTACCTGGAGTCCGGCGCCCTGGTGCGGGTCCTGCCGGACTGGTACGTCGACGCCGGCAACACCAGCCTCTACTACGCGGCGAACAAGCTGCTACCGGCCAAGACCCGGGTCTTCGTCGACTTCGTCGTCGACTACTTCCGCCGCCAGGACCTGGCCCGGCGCTTCTCCGCCTTCCCAACCGGCTAGCGCCAGCCATCCGTCGCTTCGGCAACCGGGAAAAGGCCCTGGCACCGGCCTCGCCGGAAAAACGGCAGTTTGACATTACCGATTGGGACTCTAGTTTTAGAAAACGCCGCCGACGAGCTTGGAAGGTGTCTTCCGCACGGTCCCGGGACCACCTGGAAGCCCTGCTCCGATCCGGCACATGGAGTGCAGCATGCGCGAGTCCCTCGGTGTTTCGTTACCATCCCGGCCCCTGCTGCTGAAGCTGGGCCTGCTTTCCCTACCCTGGGCGTTGTGTGCCGGGCTGCATGCCGTCGGCCTCGGCGTCTGGCTGGCCCTGGCGCTCGGTTGGTTCGCCAGCCTGGCCATGCTCTTCCTCCTCCTGCGCGACTCTCGGCAAGCGGTAGCTAACGCCAGCCCGCAGGCGGATGCCGCTTCGCCGGCCTGGAGCGCGGCGCAACGGGCGCTCGCCGACGAAACCGCGCAACTGGACGGCCACGCCCGGCAGATCGATGAACTGCTGCATTCGGCGATCCGCCAGCTCAGCGACAGCTTCCACGGCCTCGCCGAACGCATCGATACCCAGCGCGGCCTGTCCCATTCGCTGATCGAGCGCTACGACGGGCGCGGCCAGGTCGACGAAGGCATCAACTTCCAGGACTTCGTCAGGACCACCCAGCAGACCCTCAGCCTGTTCGTCGAGGCTACCCTGGAAACCAGCCGGACCTCGCAGCAACTGGTGGAACGCATGGACCAGGTGCGCCTGAAGATCACCGAGATCCTGCAATCGACCCAGGACATGGACGCCATCGCCAAGCAGACCAACCTGCTCGCCCTCAACGCCGCCATCGAGGCCGCCCGAGCCGGCGAGAGCGGCCGCGGCTTCGCCGTGGTCGCCGATGAGGTGCGCGCGCTGTCGACCCGCTCCACGGAGTTTTCCGCCGCCATCCGCAAGCACGTCGACGTGGTCCACCACGAGATCCAGGACGCCGAGAGCGCGATCTCGCAACTGGCCGACAAGGACATGTCCTTCGCCCTCGATTCCAAGCAGAAGATCCAGGGCATGCTCGATGACCTGGAGGCGATGAACCGGCACACCCTGAAGGTCATCCACGAACTGGACCGGCTCTCGCTGGAAGTCGGCCAGGGCGTCGATGCGGCGGTCACCGCCTGCAATTCCAGGACATGGGCAGCCAGTTGCTCGGCCAGATGCGCAAGCACCATGCGCGTCTTGGCGCCTTCGCCCTCGGCCTCGGCGCGCTGGAGGCGCGGCCGCGCCAGGAATGGCCCGAACGGGTCGCGCGGGAGGTCGAGGAACTGCGCCGGCCCTTGCCCAGCCCGGTGAGCCAGAACAGCGTCAACGTGGGCGAAGTGGAATTGTTCTGAGGGGTATCGATAGCCAATCCGTCTAACCGGATAACTATCCGACGAGAAACCGGCGCCAATAATTGAAATCCACCGGACATTGTCTTTACTGGAACTAGCAAAGGGCCATCAGAGCCCTCCGTCACAGCCACCTGGCACACACCACCTTCGCCGCCGAACTTGGCGCTGCGGTAGGGACACCGTGAGGACGCAAGACCATGGGCAAACCGATTCTGATCGTCGACGACTCGGCGTCTATCCGCCAGATGCTGAGCTTCACCCTGAAGTCCGCCGGCTACGAGGTGGACGAGGCCGCGGACGGCAAGGAAGGCCTCGGCAAGGCCCAGAGCAAGAGCTACAGCCTGGTGTTCACCGACCAGAACATGCCGAACATGGACGGCCTGTCGCTGATCCGCAGCCTGCGCAACCTGGCCGGCTACCGCAGCGTGCCGATCCTCATGCTGACCACCGAATCGAGCGACGCGATGAAGCAGCAGGGACGCAGCGCCGGCGCCACCGGCTGGCTGGTGAAGCCGTTCGACCCGCCGAAACTGCTCGAAGTGACACGCAAGGTCCTGCCCTGATTCCCGTTCCCCCGCGGGGGAGGTCCCATGCCCCAGGATATGAGCCAGTTTCTCCAGGTGTTCTTCGAGGAAACCGAGGAACACCTGGCCACCCTCGAACTCCTCCTGATCGGTCTCGACCTGGACCGGCCGGACAGCGAGACGCTGCACAGCATCTTCCGCGCCGCGCATTCGATCAAGGGTTCCAGCGGAATGTTCGGTTTCGACGACATCACCGCCGTCACCCACGAACTGGAGACCCTGCTCGACCGCATCCGCTGCGGCCAGATGGGCCTACGGCCGGACATGATCAGCTCCTTCCTCGAAGCCCGCGACGTACTGCAGCGCCTGCTCGACGCCCATCGCAGCGGCCGTCCCGACCCCGGGGTGCCGTTGCTGGAGACGGTCGAGCGGCTGCGCGGCTGGCTGCGGGCGCCGGAGCAGGAAGCGGCGGAGGAAGGCTTCGGCCTGTTCGACGACGCGCCCACCAGTCCCGCCAGGGAAACCGCGGACGACGATGCCTTCGGCTTCTTCGACGAAGGCCCGGGCGCTCCGGAACGAGCGGCCGCGCCGGAAGCGTTCGGGCTCTTCGACGAGGCGCCCGGCGCACCGGCCGCGAGCGAAGCGTTCGGCCTCTTCGATGACGCGCCGGGCTCCCCGCCCACGGAGGAACGCGCCTTCGGCCTGTTCGACGGCGCCCCCGGCAGCCCCGCCGCGCCCAGCGCGCCCGCGCAAGCCGTCGCCGCGCCGGCCAGGGGCGCAGTCGCGCCCGTGCGTGGCGACGGCGAGTCCGGCTCGATCCGGGTCAGCGTGGAAAAGATCGACAGCCTGATCAACCTGGTCGGCGAACTGGTGATCACCCAGGCCATGCTCGGCCAGCTCGGCGAGCAGCTCGATCCGAGCCACCACGAGCGCTTGCAGCACGCCCTGGCCCAGCTCGAACACAACACCCGCGACCTGCAGGAATCGGTGATGTCGATCCGCATGCTGCCGATCAACTTCATCTTCAGCCGCTTCCCCAGGCTGGTGCGCGACACCGCCACGCGCCTGGGCGGCAGGTCGAGCTGCACCTGCACGGCGAGCACACCGAACTGGACAAGAGCGTGATCGAGAAACTCAGCGATCCGCTCACCCACATCGTCCGCAACAGCATCGACCACGGCATCGAAACACCCGCCGAACGCCTCGCCGCCGGCAAGCCGGCGAGCGGCACGGTGAAGCTCGCCGCCAGCCACCAGGGCGGCAGCGTGGTGGTGGAGGTTTCCGACGACGGTCGCGGCCTGTCGCGTCCGCGCATCCTCGCCAAGGCCCGCGAGCGCAACCTGCCGGTGCATGACGGGATGAGCGACGCCGAGGTCTGGCAACTGGTGTTCATGCCCGGCTTCTCCACCGCCGAGACGGTCACCGAGCTGTCCGGACGCGGCGTCGGCATGGACGTGGTGAAGCGCAACATCGGTGCCATGGGCGGGCGCATCGACATCGACTCGGCGCCCGGCATGGGCACTCGCATCGGCATCCGCCTGCCACTGACCCTGGCGATCCTCGACGGCCTGATCGTCGCCGTCGAAGCGGTCAACTACGTGATTCCGCTGACCTACATCGTCGAGTCGTTGCAGGCGCGCAGCGACGACGTGCGCGGCCTCGGCGGCGAAGACAACGCGATGATCCGCGTGCGCGGCGAGTACCTGCCGCTGTTCAGCCTGCACGAGCTGTTGCGCATCGGCGGCGAAGCGCCGGCGCCGGAGCAGGGCATCGTGGTGATCCTCGAGTCCGAGGGGCGCAGCTTCGCCCTGCAGGTGGACGAACTGGTCGGCCAGCAGCAGGTGGTGATCAAGAGCCTGGAACAGAATTTCCGCCGCGTGGAGGGTATCGCCGGCGCCACCATCATGGGCGACGGCAGCGTCGCCCTGATTCTCGACGTCGATGCGCTGCCACGCCTGGCGGCGCGGGAGGACACCGCCGATGAACGGCACTGAGGCAAGCCAGGCGAACGGCCCGGCGCAGGAATACCTGACCTTCACCCTGGGCCGCGAGGAGTACGCCATCGACATCCTCCGCGTGCAGGAGATCCGCGGCTACGACCAGGTCACCGCGATCGCCAACGCGCCGCCCTTCATCAAGGGCGTGATCAACCTGCGCGGGGCGATCGTGCCGATCGTCGACCTGCGCATCAAGTTCCACCTCGCCGAGGTCACCTACGACCCGTTCACCGTGGTGATCATCCTCAACATCGGCCGGCGCATCGTCGGCGTGGTGGTGGACTCGGTATCCGACGTGATCGCCCTGGGCGGCGACGCGATCAGGCCGCCGCCGGAGTTCGGCGCCAGCTTCGACACCGAATACCTGCTCGGCCTGGCCACCGCGGGCGAGCGCATGTTGATCCTGGTGGACATCGAAAGACTGATGACCAGCCGCGAAATGGCGCTGGTCGACGAAGCCGCGGCCTGAGCGGCGCCAACGAGGGATAGGCAGGGGATATCGAAATGGGTCTGTTCAATGCACATGCGGTGGCGCAGCAACGCGCCGACCGGATCGCCACGCTCCTCCAGTCGTTCGCCGACGGCCAGCTCGACACCGCCGTCGGCGAGGCCCCGGCGCCCGGCTACGAGCGTCTCTACGACAGCCTGCGGGCGCTGCAGCGGCAACTGCGCGAACAACGCGCCGAACTCCAGCAGGTGGAAAGCCTGGAGGCGGGGCTGGCGGAGATGAGCCGCCAGCACGAAGCCGGCTGGATCGACCAGACGATTCCCGCCGAACGCCTGGAAGGTCGCGCGGCGCGCATCGCCAAGGGCGTCAACGAACTGGTGGCCGCGCACATCGCGGTGAAGATGAAGGTGGTCAGCGTGGTCACCGCCTACGGCCAGGGCAACTTCGAGCCGCTGATGGACCGCCTGCCGGGCAAGAAGGCGCAGATCACCGAAGCCATCGACGGCGTTCGCGAGCGCCTGCGCGGGGCCGCCGAGGCGACCTCGGCGCAACTGGCCACGGCGGCCTACAACGCGCGGATCAAGAGCGCGCTGGACAACGTCTCGGCCAACGTGATGATCGCCGACAACGACCTCAACATCATCTACATGAACCGCACCGTCAGCGAGATGCTCGGCCGCGCCGAAGCGGATATCCGCAAGCAACTGCCGAACTTCGACGCCGGCCGCCTGATGGGCGCCAACATCGACGTGTTCCACAAGAACCCGGCGCACCAGCGGCACCTGCTGGCCAACCTCACCGGCGTGCACAAGGCCGAGCTCAACCTCGGCGGCCGGCGCTTCTCCCTCGACGTGGTGCCGGTGTTCAACGACGCCAACGAACGCCTCGGCTCCGCCGTGCAATGGACCGACCGCACCGAGGAACACCGCGCCGAGCAGGAAGTCTCGCAACTGGTGCAGGCGGCGGCCGCCGGCGACTTCAGCAAGCGCGTCGAGGAGGCCGGCAAGGAAGGCTTCTTCCTCAGGCTGGCGAAGGACCTGAACAGCCTGGTGGATACCGCCGACCGCGGCTTGCGCGACGTCTCGCGGATGCTCGGGGCGCTGGCCCAGGGCGACCTCACCCAGCGCATCGAGGCCGACTACCAGGGCACCTTCGGCCAGCTCAAGGACTTCTCCAACGAGACCGCGCTGAGCCTGTCGCGGATGCTCGGACAGATTCGCGAGGCCGCCGATACCATCAACACCGCCGCCAGCGAGATCGCCAGCGGCAACGCCGAACTGTCGGCGCGCACCGAGCAGCAGGCGTCGAGCCTGGAGGAAACCGCCTCGAGCATGGAAGAACTGACCAGCACGGTGAAGCTCAACGCCGAGAATGCCCGCCAGGCCAACTCGCTGGCGGCCAATGCCTCGGAAGTGGCGACCCAGGGCGGCACCGTGGTGCAGAAGGTGGTCAGCACCATGTCCTCGATCAACGAGTCGGCGCGCAAGATCGCCGACATCATCGGGGTGATCGACGGCATCGCCTTCCAGACCAACATCCTCGCCCTCAACGCCGCGGTCGAGGCAGCCCGCGCCGGCGAGCAGGGCCGCGGCTTCGCGGTGGTCGCCGGGGAAGTGCGCACCCTCGCCCAGCGTTCCGCCGCCGCGGCCAAGGAGATCAAGACGCTGATCTCCGACTCGGTGGACAAGGTGGAGAACGGCAACACCCTGGTGGCCCAGGCCGGACAGACCATGAGCGACATCGTGGTGGCGATCCGCCGGGTCACCGACATCATGTCGGAGATCGCCGCCGCTTCCGCCGAGCAGAGCACCGGCATCGAAGAGGTGAACAGCGCGGTCTCGCAGATGGACGACATGACCCAGCAGAACGCCGCGCTGGTGGAGGAAGCCGCGGCCGCCGCCGAGGCCATGCAGGAGCAGGCGGGCCTGCTCAACCAGTCGGTGGCGGTGTTCAGGCTGGACACTCCGCCGAGCGTGGTCCAGCTCGCCAGCGCGCGGCCGTCCGCGCCACGCCCCAGCGCGCCGGCGCCGCTGGCCCGCAGCGGCATGGCGCGGGCCAGCAAGGCGCGCAAGGAAGACGGCTGGGAAGAGTTCTGAGACCACGCCGCGCCTCCGCCAGGCGGAGGGCGGCAAGCCCTTAGGGTCGACCAGGGAAACCCGACGCCAATGCCCACCTCCACGCCTTCGCCGGTGTTCGGCAACCAGGAGTTCCACTACACCCGCGAGGACTTCCAGCAAGTACGCGAGCGGCTCTACCGGCTGACCGGCATCAGCCTGGCCGAGAGCAAGGCGCAACTGGTCTATAGCCGCCTCTCGCGGCGCCTGCGCCTGCTGCGGCTCGGCAGCTTCGCCGAATATTTCACCCACCTCGACCGCGAGCCGGGCGAGCAGCAGTTGTTCGTCAACGCGCTGACCACCAACCTCACCGCATTCTTCCGCGAACGCCACCACTTCCCCCTGCTCGCCGACCTCGCCCGCCGCCAGTTGCAGCGGCATCGCCCGCTGCGCATCTGGTCGGCGGCGGCGAGCACCGGCGAGGAACCCTATTCGATCGCCATCACCCTGGTGGAGGCGCTGGGCAGCTTCGATCCGCCGGTGAAGATCGTCGCCTCGGACATCGACACCGGGGTGCTCGACTGCGCCCGCCTGGGCGTCTATCCGCTGGAACGCCTGGAGCAGATGCCGGCGCCGCTGAAGAAACGCTTCTTCCTCCGTGGCACCGGGCCCAACGCCGGCAAGGCGCGGGTGGTGGAGGAACTGCGGCAACTGGTGGAGTTCCGCCAGATCAACCTGCTGGAAGCGGACTGGTCGATCGCCGGGGAACTCGACGCGATCTTCTGCCGCAACGTGATGATCTACTTCGACAAGCCGACCCAGACCCGCCTGCTGGAACGCATGGTGGCCCTGCTGCGGCCGGAGGGCCTGTTCTTCGCCGGGCATTCGGAGAACTTCGTCCACGCCAGCCACCTGGTGCGGCCCGTCGGCCAGACCGTCTACAGCCCGGCCTGATCGCGATGAATCTCCAGGCCCGGGAAGGCGCGCCGCTGAACCGCTACTACGATCCGTACTTCGCCTGCGATGCGGTGAAGCTGTTGCCCGGCGAGTACTTCGCCAGCGGCGAAGACCTGGTGATCGTCACCGTGCTCGGCTCCTGCGTCTCGGTGTGCCTGCGCGACCCGCTCAACGGCATCGCCGGGATGAACCACTTCATGCTCCCCGAGCGCGGCCTCGGCGGCGACCCGGCCTCGCCGTCGGCGCGCTACGGCAGCCACGCCATGGAACTGCTGATCAACCGCATGCTGGCCCTCGGCGCCAGCCGCGAGCGCCTGCAGGCCAAGGTCTTCGGCGGCGGCTCGGTACTGCGCCAGATCAGCGCCGCCATCGGCCAGCGCAACGTCGAGTTCACCCTCGACTACCTGGCCACCGAGCGTATCCCGCTGCTCGCCAGCGACGTGCTGGAGGCCTTCCCGCGCAAGATCTACTTCTTCCCGCGCAATGGCCGGGTCCTGGTGAAGTCCCTGGTGGAGCTGAAGAACGACACCGTGCTGCAGCGTGAACGCGACTACCGCCGCCGTATCGATCGCAACGCGGACGGCGGCCCCATCGACCTGTTCTGACTCTCCGGGAGAGCCCGCCATGCCCATCAGTGTCCTGGTCGTCGACGATTCCGCCCTGATCCGCAGCCTGCTCAAGGAGATCATCCAGGCCGACCCGGAGCTGCGCCTGGTCGGCTGTGCGCCGGACGCCTTCGTCGCCCGCGACCTGATCAAGCAGCACGCGCCGGACGTGATCAGCCTCGACGTGGAAATGCCGCGGATGGACGGCCTGACCTTCCTCGACAAGCTGATGAAGGCGCGGCCGACCCCGGTGCTGATGATCTCCTCGCTCACCGAGCGCGGCTCCGAAGCCACCCTGCGCGCGCTGGAACTGGGCGCGGTGGACTTCATCGCCAAGCCCCGGCTGGGCATCGCCGAAGGCATGCAGGCCTATGCCGAGGAAATCCGCGCCAAGCTCAAGACCGTCGCCCGCGCCCGCCTGCGCCGCCGTGCGGCGGACGCGCCGGCGCCGCCGGAAAGCGCAGCGCCGCTGCTCAGCACCGAGAAGATCATCGCCCTCGGCGCCTCCACCGGCGGCACCGAGGCGCTCAAGGAAGTGCTGCTCGGCCTGCCGGCGCACAGTCCCGGGGTGGTCATCACCCAGCACATGCCTCCCGGCTTCACCCGCAGCTTCGCCGAGCGCCTGGATCGCCTGACCCGGCTCAGCGTCAGCGAAGCGCGCGACGGCGACCGCATACTGCCCGGCCACGCCCTGGTCGCGCCGGGCGACCACCACATGGAGGTGCAGCGCTCCGGCGCCAACTACGTGGTGCGTTTGAACCGCCAGGCGCAGGTCAACGGCCACCGCCCGGCAGTGGACGTGATGTTCGAGTCGCTGGCTCGCTGCGCCGGGCGCAACCTGCTCGCCGGCCTGCTCACCGGCATGGGCAAGGACGGCGCGCGCGGGCTCCTGGCGATCCGCCAGGCCGGCGGCTACACCCTGGCCCAGGACGAGGCTACCTGCGTGGTCTACGGCATGCCCCGCGAAGCGGTGGAACTGGGCGCCGCGGAAGACGTGCTGCCGCTCGAACGGATCGCCGCCGCGCTGCTCCAGCAAGCCGCCCGGCGCGGCAGCGGCAACCGCCTCTGAGCGGGATCCTGGCCGGCCCGCTGCGCTTTTTCGCCGCCCCCCGCAACCTCCCCCGCCGAGACCCCGCCGACGACAGGCCCGAACCACGGGCCTTTGCCTGCTCGCCATCATTGTGACGTCAAATTAATGGCGAAATAAAACCAAATTACGTTGCCTGAAATAATGCACATCTGCACAATTGGCCCTTTCGCCAAAAGTTCGACACACGCTTTCGATCCATGATTTCGGCCGCGGGCCGGGCGAGAAACTGATAGGGATAGCCATGGCGGCGAACTGGGGGTTGCGCGGCAAATCGGTGGTGGCGCTGTTGCTGGCCTGTGCCCTGGCACTGGTCCCGGCGGTGCTGCTGGGCTGGCGCGCGATGGACGACATCCGTACGCACTTCGGCCTGGCCTACGCGAAGAACTTCACCCTGCTGCACCGGCAGAAGATCCTCGCCCCGGTCTCCCGCGAACTGGCGTTGTCGCGCCGTTTCGCCGAATCGGTGGTGACCCGCGACTGGCTGCTGAAGGAAGACGACCCGGCGCGCCGCGCGCTGTTCTTCCGCGAGGCCGAGGGCTACCGCGGCGACTTCCGCGACCACGCCTACTTCATCATCGCCAGCGGCTCCCAGCACTACTACTTCAACGACGGCAGCCAACCCTACAGCGAACGGCCGCGCTACACCCTGGAGGCCGGCGACCCGGAAGACGCCTGGTACTTCAATACCCTGCGCAACAGCGCCGCCTACAACATCAACGTCAATGTCGACAGCAAGCTGAACCTGACCAAGGTCTGGTTCAACCTGGTGATCCGCGACCAGGGCCGGCCCATCGGCCTGGCCGGCAGCGGCCTGGACCTGAGCGGCTTCCTCGACGACTTCATCATCGCCCGCGAGCCGGGCGTGACGCCGATGATCGTCGGCGACGACGGCGCCATCCAGGCCCACCCGGACCGCCGCCTGATCGCCTACAGCTCCGCCGCCGGCGGCGCCAGCGAACGCCACCGGGTGTTCGACCTGCTCGACCAGCCGGAACAGCGCGACGCCCTGCGCGAGGCCATGCGCCTGGCCCGCGCCAAGGCCGGCTCGGTGCACTGCCTGTGGGCCGGCCTCGACGGCCGCCAGCAACTCTTCGCCGTGGCCTACATTCCCCAACTGCGCTGGTACGTGCTCACCGCCGTCGACCTGCACGCCGCCCAGGTCCTCGACAACCGCTGGCTTTGGCCGCTGGCGGGCACGTTCCTGCTGTTGCTGGTGGCCCTGCTGCTGGGCTTCGCCTATGCCGTCGAGCGCCTGCTGTTGCGCCCCCTGCGCAGCCTCAAGCGCTCGGCCAAGGCGATCGCCGCCGGGCGCTACGACACGCCGCTGCCGCTGGCGCGCCAGGACGAGATCGGCTCGCTGTCGAAGGCCTTCGCCAGCATGGCCGACCAAGTCCGCCGGCACACCGCCGAGCTGGAAGACAAGGTCCAGGAGCGCACCCAGGCGCTGGAGGAAGCCAACCGCGAGATGGCCGCCGCGCAGAAGAAGATCGGCGACAGCCTCGACTACGCCAGCCTGATCCAGCGCGCGATCCTCCCCGACCGCCAGCTCAGCGCCACCCTCGGCGAGCATCACTTCATCCTGTGGAAACCGCGCGACGTGGTCGGCGGCGACTTCTACGTGTACCGCGAGCAGGCCGACGGCTACCTGATCGGCGTGGTCGACTGCGCCGGTCACGGCGTGCCCGGCGCGCTGATGACCATGCTCGCCCGCGCCGCCATCGACCACGCCATCGAGGCGGTGGGCAGCCGCGACCCGGCGGCGATCCTCGGCGAGACCGACCAGGCGATGCGCAGCATGCTCAGCCAGGAGCAGATCCCCCAGGCGCTGGCCACCAACATGGATGCCGGGCTGGTCTGGGTCGACCGCCGGCGCCGCCAGCTGGCCTTCGCCGGGGCGAAGATCTCGCTGTACGCCAGCGACGGCGAGGAGGTCCAGGAACTCAAGGGCGCGCGCCGGGCGATCGGCGACAAGCGCCGTGGCGACTACCGCAACATCGAGGTACCGCTGGCGCCGGGCTGGACCTTCTACCTGAGCACCGACGGTTTCCTCGACCAGGCCGGCGGCGAACACGGCTTCGGCTTCGGCAGCCGGCGCTTCGCCGACATGCTCCGCGACCACGCGCGGCAGCCGCTCCCCGAGCAGGCCGAGGCCTTCGTGGCGACGCTCGCCGAGTACCAGGGCGAGCACCCGCAACGCGACGACATCACCATCCTGTCCTTCCGATTCGACTAGGGGCACCCATGGAAACGCTAGACCTGCTGGCCATGCGTGAAAGCTACACCCGCCAACGCATCCTGCTCTGCTTCAACGGACCGATCTCGCGCAGCCTGATCGAGGAGATAGGCCACGCGCTGCGCAACTACCTGCACGCCGAACAGGCCAAGCCGAGCGAAGCGATGGACGTCTTCGCGGTGTACATCGAGATGACCCAGAACATCCGCCACTACGCCAATCTCAAGGGCTACGGCGAACACGAGGCGGCGGCCACGGTAGCCATCGCCCGCAACGAGGACGGCCACTACGTGGTGTCCGCCGGCAACCTGGTGGAACGCGACGACGGCCAGAGCCTGGTGCGCAGCATCCAGGCCATCGCCAACCTCGACAAGGCCGCCCTCAAGGCCGCCTACAAGGAGCAGCTACGCCGCCCGCGCGACAGCGGCTGCGCCAGCGGAGCCGGTCTCGGCCTGCTGGACATCGCCCGCAAGTCCAGCGAACCACTGGCCGCATCGCTGAAGGAACAGCCCGACGGGCGCGCCTTCTTCAGCCTGCGCGCCGTGATCTGACCCCGTGTTTTAGGAAGAACACCATCATGAGTGACCTGCACATACCCGGCACCCAGTCCACGCCCGCCATCCAGGGCGACTGGCAGGCCGGACGCCTGTCCATGCAAGGCGATTCCTACCCGGAAAACTCCTATGAACTGTTCGGCCAGGTGATCGACTGGGTCGAGCGCTTCCTCGCCGACGGGCAGCGGCCGCTGGAACTGGACCTGCGCCTGCTGTACCTGAACACCAGTTCGATCAAGGCCATGATGGACATCCTCGACCTGCTCGAAGAGGCCCACCAGGGCGGTCGCCCGGTCAGCCTGCGCTGGCACTACGACCGGCGCAACGAACGGGTCGCCGAGCTGGCCGAGGAGTTCCGCGAGGATTGCAGCTTCCCCTTCGCAATCCAGGCCCACGACGAGTAGCCGACGATGAGCCGCGAACGCGAACTGGACGCCTGGATCGACGGCCTGCTGGCCGATCCGCAGTTCCACGGACATCCGCTGCACCAGGCGCTGGCCCGCCTGCGCCAGCAATCGCTGGAGCAACTGGTGCGGCTGGAGCGCATCGCCCGGATCTCCGACGGTTTCCAGTCGATGGCGCGGGAGCAGAACCTGTCGCTGTCCGAGCGCTACCACAAGCAACTGCGGCGCCTGGAAAAGGTGGCGCGGATCTCCGACCGCTACCAGCAGATGATGCGCGACCTCAACCTGGCGCTGAAGGAAGCCTCGATCCGCGACCCGCTGACCGGCCTGCCCAACCGACGCATGCTGCTGGAGCGCCTCAGGGAGGAGAACGAACGCTCCCAGCGCCACGGCCAGAGCTACGTGCTGGCGATGCTCGACGTGGACTTCTTCAAGCAGGTCAACGATACCTGGGGCCACGACAGCGGCGACCGGGTGCTGGTGGAAATCGCCCGGGCCATGGAGTCCGAGCTGCGCGAATACGACCTCTGCGGCCGCTGGGGCGGCGAGGAATTCCTCCTGCTGCTGCCGCAGACCCGCCTGCAGGACGCCGGCCCGGTACTCGAGCGGGTGCGCGACAGCGTACGGACCCTGGCGGTACGCGTCGGCACCGAGGCGCTGAGCGTCACCGCCAGCGTCGGCGTCACCGAACACCGCATCGGCGAAACCTATTCGCAGACCGTCAATCGCGCCGACGCCGCACTGCTCGACGCCAAGCGCAGCGGCCGCGACAAATGCGTGTTCGCCGCGCTCCCGCCGCTTCCTGCCCCTTCCCGCCCGGCTCCAGCGCGCTGAGCCTCCTCAGGCGTCCAGCCGCTGCGGCCGCACCTGGCCTCGGCTGAGGTCCACCAGCAGCGCCTGAAGCGCCTCGAAGCGCGCCACCGGCAACTCCAGGGTCAGGACGACGCCGTCGGCGCCGTAGTCTTCCGCCGCCACGCTGGCGCCCAGCGCCAGGCTGCGCGCCTTGAGCAGCGCGTGGTCGGCGAAGGCACAGGCGAAGCGCACCCGGCAGCGCTCGACCAGCTCGCTGCGCGGCGCCTGCTGCAGGCACTTGGCCGCGCCGCCGCCATAGGCGCGGGCGAGGCCGCCGGTGCCGAGCTTGATGCCACCGAACCAGCGGCTGACCAGCACCGCCACGCAGTCCATGTCCTGTCCCTCGATGGCCGCCAGGATCGGCCGCCCGGCGCTGCCGCCGGGTTCGCCGTCGTCGCTGAAGCGATACTGCGCGCCGCACTTCCAGGCCCAGCAGTTGTGTCCGGCGGAAGCGTCGCGGTGGGCGGCGATGAACGCCTGCGCCTCGTCCTCGTCGGCCACCGGCGCGGCGATGGTGTGGAAGCGGCTCTTGCGGATTTCCTCGCGGTATTCGGCGAGGCCTTGCAGGGTGCTCGGCATCGCGTTCAGGCCGCCGGCGGGGTCAGTCCGCAGCCCTTGAGGATGATCCGCACCAGGTTGTCGGCGGCGGCGGCGAAGTCCTGCCTGGACATGCGCTTGCGGCCGGTGACCAGGCCGATCTGGCTGGCGAAGTCGGCGTAGTGCTGGGTGCTGCCCCAGAGCAGGAAGATCAGGTGCACGGGATCCACCGGGTCCATCCGGCCGGCGGCGATCCAGGCCTCGAAGACCGCGGCGCGGCCGCGGAACCAGCTGCGGTAGTCCTGGTTGAAATGCGCGGTGAGGCACTCGCCGCCGCTGATGATCTCCATGGCGAAGATCCGCGAGGCCAGCGGGTAGCGGCGGGAGAACTCCATCTTGGCGCGGATGTAGCGGGCCAGCGCCTCGGCCGGATCGTCGTCGACGCCGAGGGTGTTGAAGGTACTGTCCCAGAGTTCGAGGATGTTGCTCAGCACCGCCGTGTAGAGGCCCAGCTTGTTGCCGAAGTAGTAGTGCAGGTTGGCCTTGGGCAGGCCGACGTTCTGCGCGATGGTGTTCATGCTGGTGCCCTTGAAGCCGTGGCGGGCGAACTCCTCCTCGGCCGCGGCGAGGATCGCCTCCTCGTTCTTCTGGCGGATGCGCCCGGCCGGCTTGTCGCGGGCGGCCGGGTCGTGGGCGGGCACTGTCAGGGTCATGCGCAGGTTTCCATCGGCGTGATCCCCGCGTTGATACCCCAGCCCGGCCGCGGGACACAAGCCAGGCGCGGAAAAATTTGCAAACGCCCGTATCAACCCAGCGGCTTGCGCCAGCGCGCCAGGGCGCCGCCCTTCGCGCTGGCCTGCGCCGCTTCGGCAACGCGCTCCTCGGGCAGCAGCAGATTGAGCAGGATGGCGGTGATGCCGCCGCTGGTGATCGCCGAGTCGAACAGGGTCTTCACCACCGCCGGCATCTGGTCGAGCAGGGTCGGCTGCGCGGCCACACCGAGGCCGACGCCGAACGAGGCGGCGATGATCAGCACGCTGCGGCGGTCCATCGCGGTCTGGCCGAGAATGCGGATGCCGGCGGCGGCGACGCTGCCGAACATCACCAGGGTGGCGCCGCCGAGCACCGGCTTGGGGATCTGCTGGAGGATCGCGCCGACCCAGGGGAACAGGCCGAGCGCCAGCAACACGCCGCCGATATAGATCCCGACGTGCCGGCTGGCCACCCCGGTGAGCTGGATCACCCCGTTGTTCTGCGCGAAGGTGGTGTTCGGGAAGGCGCTGAAGGTGGCTGCCAGCAGGCAACTGACGCCGTCGCCGAGCACCCCGCCGCGCAACCGCTGCAGGTACGCCGGCCCCTCCAGGGGTTGCCGCGAGAGCATGCAGTTGGCGGTCAGGTCGCCGACCGTCTCGATGCTGCTGATCAGGTAGATCAGCGCCACCGGCAGGAAGGCCATCCAGTCGAAGGCGAAGCCGAAGCGGAACGGCTGCGGCAGGCTGACCAGCGGCAGCTCGGGCAACGCCCGCGGAACGAACAGGCCGGTCGCCCAGGCCGCCAGGGTACCCAGCGCCAGGCCGATGACGATGGCGGCCAGGCGCAGCCAGGGCAGGCGCGAGCGGTTCAGCAGGACGATGCTCAGCAGCACCAGCGCGCCCAGCGCGAGATTGGCCGGTGCGCCGAAGTCCGTGGCCCCGGCTCCGCCGCCGAGGTCGGTGATGCCGACCTTGATCAGGCTGACGCCGATCAGGGTGATGACGATGCCGGTGACCAGCGGCGTGATCACCCGGCGAAGATGGCCGAGGAACCGACTGAGGACGATCTGCACGAAGGCGCCGAAGAAGCACACGCCGAAGATCATCGCGAGGATCTCCTCGGGACCGCCGCCGCGCTGCTTCACCAGCATCCCGGCGGCCAGCACGGCGCCGAGGAAGGCGAAGCTGGTGCCTTGCAGGCAGATCATCCCGGCGCCGATGCCGAACGGCCGGCGCGCCTGGATCAGGGTGCCGGCGCCGGAAACCATCAGCGCCATGCTGATCAGGTACGGCAGGTGCTCGCCGAGGCCGAGCAGCGAGCCGATCACCAGCGGCGGAGTGACGATGCCGACGAAGCTGGCCAGCACGTGCTGTAGCGCGGCAAGGAAGGCGGGAAGCGGGCGCGGCCGGTCGTCGAGGCCGTAGATGAGGTCGTTGGGGCGTTGGTCTTCGCTGTGCATCGGGGCCGTCTCAGGGTGGCGCTCCTCGGGCGGCGAGGAGGATGCACGGCTTCTGCAAAAAGCTGTCCAGGTGATCAGCTTATTCCTGCCGCTCAGGCTGCAGGGCGCGCCCGGCGTGGGTCGAGCGGACAACGGGAGGCAAACGCAAGGATCACGGAGGCGACCGTCGCGCACCGTACCGATGCACGGCGCGCAATGACGGGGCGCGCTGGCGGGGCCGGGCCGGCAGCCCCGCGCGACGGACTCAGAAGTGGTACTTGACCAGGAAGCTGGCGGTGTTCTGGTCGGTGGTGAAGTACTGCGAGTCCTTCACACCGTACTTGTCGGACCAGTAGTCGTACTCCAGGCCCACGTACAGGTGCTTCGCCTCGTAGCCGAGGGCCTTGCCCAGATCGTACTTGACCTGTGGGTTGAAGTGCAGGTTGGCGTGGTAGTCGCTCTGGTTGCGGCGGCTGGTGCTGGCGCTCTTGTTGTTGATCACCCAGTCCATGTAGCCGTCGATGAGGATGTCGGAGTTGCCCACCGGAATGGTGTAGGACCACACCGGGGTGATCTGCCAGGCGCCGGCGCGCACGCGGTTGCCGTCGGGCTTGCGGTAGTAGAAGTTGAGCTGGAAGTAGTCGAAGCCGGGGATCGCCAGGTCGAAGCCCGGGCCGAGCAGGTAGGCCTCGGTGTCGCCTTCGCCGAACTCGTAGGTGCCGGCCAGCAGCACGTCCTTCACCGGGCCGAAGGAGAGGTCCGCTCCGGTGAGCTTGCCGAAGCTCAGGCGCGGAGTGATCTCGCCGTAGTAGGTGTTCTTGCCGTTGCTGGCGTCTTCCTTGCCGTTGTAGTTGATCTGGTCGAAGAAGATGAACAGGTCGCCCCAGGTCCAGCCGCTGGCATGTTCCAGGGTGAAGGTCTGCTGGATCGGCGGGTTGATCTTGAAGTTCTTGCCGTAGAGGTAGGTCAGGCTCTCGTTGTGCCAGAGCAGCGGCCCCGAGTCGGTCTCGTGGGTCGGCGTCATGTCATGGTCTTCGGCGACAGCCTGGCCTGCGGCCAGCAGCCCCCCGGCTAGCATCACGGTGGCGAGTGTGCGGCTCATTGAAACGCTCCTGGAGTGAATAGCTTTTTTTCTAGTGGGCGAACCTGTCCGAGCGGTCAGGCCTCGCCATGGATAGCAAGAACGAAGCCAAGACGGCGCGGGCGCTTCGCCGGGTTTCCAACGGCGAAGGGAACGCCTGTTTTTTCAGTGTTCTGGACAAAGGCGGCGAAATGCCTCCAACCTCTCTACGACGGCAAAAACCTGACCCCAAGGACAGTTTCTGCCTTGCGCTGGTGCGTGGTCGGGAGGGGCGTGCTCGACTTTGGGATGGCAGCGCGAAGAAAACTGGATACACAAAAGCGTTTTGTGACAAAAAGAATCAGTAGGATTTTGTACACAAAACACTGCGTGGTATTTCTACACATCACCGCCCCGGCGTTCGGGCGAGAAGCGGCGCGGATGATGCCAGAGACGACGGGCGGAATTCATCCCCGAATGGGGTTTTTCGTCGGGTTTCAGGACGCCCGGGCGTAAATTCGCCAGGGCCTGGGAGACTCCGGTGGCATGACATCCAGAAGGCGCTCTCGATGTCGCGTAGCGGAGCGCGCTCGAGTACGGGTCGCCTGGCAGCCTATGCCTGCCGGGACTTCTTGCTTCGCCATCCGCAGGGCGGATACGCCTTGGGCATTATCCGCCGGACAGGTCTCCCCGCCTCACCCACATGGGTCCCCTCACCACACCGCGATCTGCGAATCGGTGCGCGGCTCGGTGCCGCCACAGAGCACGCCGCTGGCCGGGTCGCGCAGGACGATCTGGCCGCGCCCGTAGCTGGTCGAGTCGTAGGCGATCTCCACCTGGTGCCCACGCTGCGCCAGCTCCGCCGCCAGCGCGCGCGGCGCGGCATGTTCGATGCCGACGCGCAGCCCGCCCAGCCACTGCCAGCGCGGCGCGTCGAGGGCAGCCTGGGGGTTGAGGCCGAAGTCCACCAGGTTCATCACCATCTGCACGTGGCCCTGCGGCTGCATATAGGCGCCCATCACGCCGAACGGGCCGAGCGGCACGCCGTCCTTGCTGAGGAAACCGGGAATGATGGTGTGGAAGGTCTGCTTGCCCGGCTCCAGGCAATTCACGTGGTCCGGATCGAGGCTGAACTCGGCGCCGCGGTTCTGCAAGGCGATGCCGGTGCCGGGCACCACCACGCCGGAGCCGAAGCCGTGGTAGTTGCTCTGGATGAACGAGACCAGGTTGCCCTCCTCGTCGCCACAGGCCAGGTACACCGTGCCGCCCGGCCTCGGCTGGCCGGGGCTGGGATCGAGCGCGCGCTCGCCGATCAGCGCACGGCGGCTGGCGGCGTAGTCCTCGTGCAGCAGTTCCTCGACCGAGACCCGCATCGACTGCGGCTGGCTGATGTAGTGCAGCCCGTCGACGTACGCCAGCTTCATCGCCTCCAGTTGGCGATGCCAGGTCCGCGCGCAGTCGCGCTCGCCGAATTCGAAGCCCTTGAGGATGTTCAGGGTCATCAGGGCGATCAGGCCCTGGCCGCTCGGCGGAATCTCCCAGACGTCATAGCCACGGTAGTTCAGCGAGATCGGTTCGACCCACTTCGCCTGGTAGCCGGCCAGGTCCTCCGCGCGCAGGTAGCCGCCGCTGCGCTCGGCGTGGCCGACGATGGCCCTGGCCAGCTCGCCGCGATAGAAGCTTTCGCACTGGCTGCGCGCCAGCTCGTCCAGGGTGTCGGCCTGGCCCGGCTGGCGGAACACCTCGCCAGCGCGCGGAGCCCGGCCGTCGATGAGGAACTCGTCGAACCAGGCCCGCAGCTCGGGCCGCTGCGGCAACGCCGCACGGAACTTGTCCAGGCCGCTCTGCCACAGGCGGGCGATCACCGGCGAGACCGGAAAGCCATCGCGAGCCAGCTCGATCGCCGGCCGCAGCAGTTGTTCGAACGGCAATTTGCCGAAGCGCCGCGACAGTTCGGCCCAGGCCGCCGGACAGCCCGGCACGGTGACCGGCGTCCAGCCGTACAGCGGCATCCGCTCGTGGCCGGCGGCGCGCACCCGCTCGCGATCGAGCAGGCCCGGCGCGCGCCCGCTGGCGTCCAGGCCGTGCAGACGGCCGCGGGTCCAGACCAGGGCGAAGGCATCGCCGCCGATCCCGCAGCCGGTCGGCTCGACCACCGTCAGCGCGGCGGCGGTGGCGATCGCCGCGTCGATGGCGTTGCCGCCACGGCGCAATATCTCCAGCCCGACCTGCGCCGCCTGCGGCTGCGAGGTGGCGACCATGCCGCGGCGGGCATGGACCGGCGAACGTTGCGAGGCGTAGGGAAGCGCGTGGGCGGAGAAGTCGAGCATCGGCGTGGGCTCCGGGAAACTTGAGGCGGCAGGTTAGCCCTGCCAGACTCTGCCGACTAGCGACACGACGCCAAGTCATGACGATGAACGGACAGCCTGCGGAACTGCACCGCCCGATTCCCACCCTCGCCCGCCTGCCACGGCCGGTCTACGCGCGCGCCGAAAGCCTGCGCGCCGGCTCCTGGACCTCGCGCCACCGGCACGCCTGGGTGCAGCTTTCCTACGCCATCAGCGGCGTGCTCGGCGTGCATACCGCCGAGGGCAGCTTCTTCGCCCCGCCGCAGCGGGCGATCTGGATTCCGGCGCAACTGGAACACGAGGTGGTCACCTCCACCCGCGCCGAGATGCGCAGCCTGTACATCCGTGGCGACGCCTGTGCCTGGGCGCCGACGCGCTGCCGGGTGCTGGAGGTGACGCCGCTGGCGCGCGAGCTGATCAAGAGTTTCTGCGAGTTGCCGGTGGACTACCCGGAGGGCGACAGCGCCGAATCGCGGCTGGTGCAGGTGCTGCTGGACCAGTTGCGGCTGCTGCCGGAGGTCGCCTTCTCCCTGCCGATGCCGCGCGAGCCGCGCCTGCTGCGGCTGTGCCAGGCACTGATCGACGAACCGACCCAGAGCCTGACCATGGGCGACTGGGCGCAGCGCCTGGGCACCTCGGAAAAGACCCTGTCGCGCCTGTTCCAGCGCGAGACCGGGATGAACTACCGGCTCTGGCGCCAACGCCAGCGCCTGCTCGCCTCGCTCAACGCGCTGGAGGCCGGCGACAGCGTCACCGGCGCCGCCCTGGACAGCGGCTACGACTCGACCTCGGCCTACATCGCCGCCTTCAAGGGACTCTTCGGCTTCACTCCCGGCGAACTGTTCCGCCAGCGCTGAGCCCGGCGAAGGGCCCAGCGCGCGGGGCTCAGAACACGTCGATGGGATAGTCGACGATCACCCGGTATTCGTCGATGTCGTTGTCCACCGCGCTGTAGCCGCCGGTGCCGCGGTGGGTGGCCCAGCGCAGGCGCAGCGAGAGGTCCTTGGCCGGACCGCCCTGGACCACGTACTGCAGGTCGAGGTCGCGTTCCCAGTGCTTGGCGTTCTTGCCGTCGGCGCTGTACCAGCCGCCGTAGCCGGGGCTGTCCGGATCGACCCGGGTCAGGTCCAGCTTGCCGCGCGAGTACGAGGCCGAGGCGCTCAGGCCGGGCAGGCCGAGGGCGACGAAGTCGTAGTCGTATTGCAGCTTCCAGGACTTCTCGTTGGGACCGTTGAAGTCGGAATACTGCTGCGAGTTGTCGAGGAAGATGCTGTCGCCCTGGTTGATGTAGTCGAACGGCGTGTTGCCGTTGACCTTCTGCAGCACCGCGGTGACGGTGTGTTGCTTGTAGCCGACCGCGAAATGCAGGCTGTAGGTGTTGTTGTCGATCCGGCCGAGCAGCGAGTCGCCGCTGTCGACGGTCTTGTAGTAGTGCGCGCCGGGGTTCAGCGACCAGTTGTCGTCGATCTCGTAGGTGTAGTCGACGTCGGCGTAGTACTGCTTCCAGACGTTCTGCAGTTCGGCGGCGTACAGGCTGCTGGTGAAGCCCTCGATACCGCCCCAGGTGCCGCCCAGCCAGCTGAGATGATGGCTGTCGCGGTCGCCCGGCAGTTCGCCGTAGTACGAGCCGAGGCGACGGTGGCCGCTCTGGTTGTAGTACTTGGTGAAACTGACCTGGCCAGCCGTGAGGGTCAGGTCCTCGAAACTGTTGTTGGTCAGGCTCACGCCGCGGAAGGTCTGCGGCAGCATGCGCGACTCGCCGCCGGCGACCACCGGGTTGCTGAGGAACTGGTCGCCCAGCTTCAGCTCGGTGTCGAAGGCGCGGATCTTCAGCGCCGCCCCGCCACTGGAGAACTCATCGGGCGCCTTGCCGGATTCGTAGCCTTCCTTGCTCGGCGCGGTGATCGGCAGGATGCTGGTGCCGCCGGTACCGCCGCCGCCGTCGAGCTTCAGCCCGAGCATGCCGTAGGCGTCGACGCCGAAGCCGACCACGCCGGGCGTGTAGCCGGACTGAAAGGTGGCGATGAAGCCTTGCGCCCATTCCTTGCTGTCGTGCCCGGAAGCGTGCCGGCGGTCATGGTTGAAGTAGTAGTTGCGGGTCAGCAATTGGAGGCTGGAGCCTTCGATGAAGCCTTCTTTGGCTTCCCCCTCATCGGCCCAGGCGGCGGACGCGGTGCACAGCGCCAGCGCCATCGGCGTCAAGGCGAACAGATTCCTCATTGCGGTTGCTCCTTCTTACAGCGTGGTGAAATCCGGCAAGGCCGGAAAGCGTGTTGTGGTGTCGTTCCCGGCGACGCTTCTGCTGGCGTCGCGCGGGCGATCGCTCCCATGGGGCGCCCAGCCGGGCGCAACCCGAAAAAAAAGGCCGCTGGTATCAGCGGCCTTGAGAAGACGTCGAATAGGAGCAATCAAAGTTCGGCGTCGGGAAGTCTTGCCAGTGTATTTCCGGACACTGGAAACCGGCTGGAACACAGTCGGACTCTTCTACTGAAAGTCTCTTCGACTCATCGGGCTTTAGGCTTTCCACGTCCCGCTCTTGCATGGCGAGATCGATGAAGACAGAACGAATATCGTCGACAGCCAGCGACAATTATCCATTGAGCTGGCGCGATTATATTTTTTTGCCACTATCGGAAAAACCCGATATCCAACGAAAGTCTTTTACATATTCTGCAAGAATTGTCCGAACGGTCAGGAAGGCAAAAAAAACGCCGCATATCATATGCGGCGCAAGGACAGGGTACCCAGGCTCACGCTTCCCGAGTACCCGGGGGAAGCCATGGCGCGGCTGGCGCCATGCGCTAGATCAGGAGTCGCTGCGGGCCCCGGCCTGCGCGGCGGAGGCGGAAAGTTCCTGCTGGTGCTCGATGGCCTGCTGGTTGGCGTCGACCATGCGGTTGGTCATCAGCGAGGACTCTTCGGCGAAACCGGCCTGGGAAAATGCGAGGGAAAACAAACTGAGTATGGCGGCAGCAAGGATCTGGCGATTCATGGCGGGTCTCCGATGACACCCTGTTCACTTGGGACAGGCGCCATATTAGTTAACCGCCATGCTCGGAAAAATAGCCAAACAGACGAGAGAGTATTACCTCAATAACAACAATCCTTCACTGTGCCCAGTAACTTGAACTTTGCATGGTGGTTTCGTCGCGGGCGAATGCCTGGGGAAGTTCCTGTTGCAACAGATCGACCCAGGTGCGGATCTTCGCGTCCAGGTAACGCCGCGAGGGATACAGCGCATAGATGGTCCGCTCGTGCATGGCATGGCCGGGCAACACCCGTAGCAGCTCGCCGTTGCGCAGCGCCGCGGCCGCCACGTAGCTGGGCAGCAGGGCGATGCCGAGGTCGGCCTTGGCCGCCTGGGCCATGACCTCGGCGACATTGACCATGAAGGTGTTCTGCGGGCTGACGGTGCGCTCGCCCTGCTCGTCGGCGAAGATCCAGCCCTCCGGGTAGGCCGGATCCTGCAGGCGCAGGCAGACGTGGCGCTCCAGGTCGTCCACCGAGCGCGGCACGCCGTGCTGTTGCAGGTAGCCGGGACTGGCGCAGAGTACGCTGTGGATGCTGCCCAGGCGCTGGGCGACGAACTCCGAGTCGGGCAACTGGCGCTCGCCGGTGATCAGCACGTCCTGGCCTTCCTCGAGCATGTCCGGGTTGCGCTGGGACAGGGTCAGCTCGATCACCACGTCGGGGAACAGTGCGCCGTAGCGGGCGATCATCGGCACCAGGTGATGCTGGCCCATGCCCATCAGCGACTGCACGCGCAAGCGGCCGCAGGGGCGGATGTGCGCGCCGGCGGCTTCGGCCTCGGCGACCTCGATGTCCTCGAGGATCCCACGGCACCGCTCCAGGTAGCGCTCGCCGGCCTCGGTCAGGGCCAGGCGCCGGGTGGTGCGGTGCAGCAGGCGCGTCTGCAGGTGCGCCTCCAGGTCGGAGATCAGCCGCGATACCTGCGCGGTGGACAGGTCCAGGGCCTGGGCGGCGGAAGTGAAGCTGCCGCTGTCCACCACCCTGGCGAACACGCGCATGCCTTGCAATGTGTCCACTATTACCTCGGTTGCAAAACAGATTCGTAAATTGGTCGGATTTTCCCTGGCGCCGGGCTGCCTATACTGGCCGCCGTCGCCGTAGCAACGCCGGGCATACCCTGCCCGGCGTCGGGGCGGATGGCCCACCCACCGTCCGCTCTCCTTCCCCCCGCACAGACTCTGCTACGGCGGCGCCCCCTTCCCCTTCCGTCGCGCTCAGCGTCCCGGTTCCGGAATCCGGTACCAGGCGACGTACAGCGCCGGCAGGAAGATCAGCGTGAGCAGCGTGGCGGCAACGATGCCGCCGATCATCGCATAGGCCATCGGCCCCCAGAACACTTCGCGGGCGATGGGGATCATCCCCAGGCTGGCCGCCGCCGCCGTCAGCAGGATCGGCCGGGTGCGGTGGTGGGTGGCTTCCAGCACGGCTTCCCAGGGCGTCTTGCCGTCTTTCTCGAAGGCATCGATCTGGGTCACCAGGATCACCGAGTTGCGGATGATGATGCCGATCAGCGCGAGAATCCCGAGGATCGCCACGAAGCCCATCGGCGTGCCGGTCGGCAGCAACGCCGCGACCACCCCGATCAGCCCCAGCGGCGCGACGCTGGCCACCAGGAACAGCTTCTGCACGCTCTGCAACTGGATCATCAGGAAGGTCGCCATGAGGAACAGCATCAGCGGCACCACCTTGGCGATCGGGCCCTCGGCCTTGCCGCTCTCCTCCACCGTGCCGCCCACTTCGATCCGGTAGTTCGCCGGCAGGCCGTCGGCGAAGCGCTTGACCTCCGGCGCCAGCTTGGCGACCAGGTCGGTGGGCTGGATCTCGCCGCGCAGCGACGCCTTCACCGTGATCGTCGGCTTGCGGTCGCGGCGCCACACCAGCGGCTGCTCCAGCTCGTAGCTGACCTTGGCGAACGCCTTGAGCGGGATCGAGGTGCCGCTGGGCGTGACGATCTGCAGGCTCTCCAGGGTCTCCAGCGAGCCGCGCTCGCTATCCTCGGCGCGGCCGATGACGTTCACCAGGTAGATGTCGTCGCGCACCTGGGTCACCGCGCTGCCGGTCACCACGCTGTTCATGATCTGCGCCACGTCCTCGGAGGACAGCCCGAGCTGGCGCGCCTTGTCCTGGGCGATGTCGATCTTGAGCATCTTCCCGGGCTCGTTCCAGTCGTAGACGATATCGCCGATGTTCGGGTTGCCGTCGAGCACGCCGGCCAGGCCCATGGCGTACTCGCGGACCTTGTCGATCTGCGGTCCGCTGACCCGGTACTGGATCGGCCGTCCCACCGGCGGCCCCATCTCCAGCGGCTGCACGTAGGTGCTGATGCCGACGTAGTCCTTGCGCAAGCGATCGCGCAGGCGTGCGGCGACGCGCTCGCGGGCCTCCAGGTCCTTGGTGACGATCACCAGCTGGCCATAGAAGTTGTTCTGCAACTGCTGGTCCAGCGGCAGGTAGAAGCGGATCGCGCCTTCGCCGACGTAGGCGCTCCAGTGGTCGATGTCCTCGTCGTCCTTCAGCGTCGCTTCCAGGCGGTCCATCACCGCCCTGGTCTCGTGGATGCTGCTGTTTTGCGGCAGGTTGAGGTCGACCAGCAGTTCCGGACGGTCGGAAGACGGGAAGAACTGGTGCTGGACGAACTTCATCAGGAACAGCGACACGCCGAACAGCAGCGCGGTGAGGAAGATGGTCGTCCAGCGCCGGCGCATCGCCAGGTGCAGCAGGCTGTCGAAACGCTCGGCGATGCGCCCCTTCTTCTGCTCCGACTTGTGCTTGAGAGTCTTCGGCAGGATGTGCACGGCGATCACCGGGGCGAACAGCACCGCGACGATCCACGACAGCAGCAGGGCCACGGCGATCACCGCGAACAGGGTGAAGGTGTACTCGCCGGCGGAGCTGGCGTTTAGCCCGATGGGCACGAAGCCGGCCACCGTCACCAGGGTCCCGGTGAGCATCGGGAAGGCCGTCGAGGTGTAGGCGTAGGTCGCCGAGTCGTGCAGCGAGTCGCCCAGTTCGAGGCGCGTGATCATCATCTCCACGGTGATCATGGCATCGTCCACCAGCAGGCCGAGGGCGATGATCAGCGCGCCGAGGGAAACCCGCTGCATGGTGATGTCGGTGTATTCCATGAACACGAAGACCATCGCCAGCACCAGCGGGATCGAGCAGGCCACCACTAGCCCGGCGCGCAGGCCGAGGCTGACGAAGCTGACGATGAGGACGATCACCACCGCCTCGAACAGCGCCTGGGTGAAACCGCCGACCGCCTTCTTCACCACCTGGGCCTGGTTCGACACCTGGTGCACGCCGACCCCGACCGGCAGTTCGCCGGTGATCTCCTGCATGCGCGCATTGAGCGCCTCGCCGAACTCGAGGATATTGCCGCCCTCCTTCATCGCCACCGCCAGGCCGATGGCCGGCTCGCCCTTGTAGCGGAACAGCGAGGTCGGCGGGTCGACGAAATCGCGGCTGATGCTGGCCAGGTCGGACAGCCGGTAGAAACGATCGTTGACCCGCAGGTTGACCGCCTGCAGGTCCTTTTCCGAACGGAAGTTGCCGGAGGTGCGCACCGAGATGCGCTCGGGGCCGGCCTCGACCACGCCGGACGGGGTCACCGCGTTCTGCGCTTGCAGGCTCTGCACGACCTGGCGCTGGTCGAGACCGAGGGCGGCCAGCTTGCGGGTGGAGAAGTTGAGGTAGATGACCTCGTTCTGCGCACCGATCATCTGCACCTTGCCCAGGTCTTTCACCGAGCGGATGTCCAGGCGCACCTTCTCCACGTAGTCGCGCAGCTGGCGGAAGTCCAGGCCGTCGGCGGTGAAGGCGTAGACGCTGCCGAACACGTCGCCGAACTCGTCGTTGAAACCCGGTCCCTGGATGCCTTGGGGGAATTCGCCCTGGATGTCGGATATCTTCTTGCGCACCTGGTACCAGATATCCGGGATGTCGCCGGCCTTGGTGGTGTCCTTGAGGTAGACGAAGACCGTCGACTCGCCGGGTCGCGTGTAGCTCTTCACGTAATCCAGCGAGTCCAGCTCCTCGAGCTTCTTCTCGATGCGGTCGGTGACCTGCTCCAGGGTGTCGTCCACCGTGGCGCCCGGCCAGCGGGTCTGGATGACCATGGTCTTGATGGCGAACGAGGGATCCTCCTCGCGCCCCAGGTTGAGGTAGGAGAACACGCCCATCACCAGCGATACCGCCATCAGGTACCAGACCAGGGACTGGTGGCGCAGGGCCCAGTCCGACAGGTTGAAACCGCCCTTCATCGCGCATCCTCGTCGAGTTTGATCTTCTGGCCGGGCTTGAGGCTGTTGACTCCGGCGCGGACCACCCGGTCGCCGTCGGCCAGGCCCTGTCCGATCACCACCTGGCGTTCGTCGCGGCTGAGCACCTGTACCTCGCGCAGGGCCACGCTGGACTGTTTCCCATCGACGACCCAGACCTGGGTCTTGCCGTCCCGCTCCAGCAGCACGCTGGCCGGCAGCACGCTGCGCACGCTACCGGCGCTGCTCAGCTGGACCTGGATGGTCGAGCCGAGGCGGAACGCCTCCGGCGTCTGCGCCAGGCTCAGGCGCACGCGACGGGTGCGGGTCGAGGCGTCGGCCTGCGGACCCAGCTCGCGGATGCTGCCGGTGGTCCTGGCCTGCGGGTCGAGCTGGGCGCTGACCAGGAAGCGCGCGTCGGCCGGCAGGCTCTCGGCGACCTCGGTGGGCAGGTCGAAGACCGCCTCGCGCACCTCGGGCCGGGCCAGGGTGACCACCGCCTGGCCGGCGCTGACCACTTGCCCGGCCTCGGCGTGCCAGGTGGTGATGACGCCGTCGAAATCGGTCACCAGGCGCGTGTAGGAAAGCTGGTCCCTGGCCTGCTGCACCGCCGCTTTGGCCTGGTCGAAGCTGGCCTGGCTGGTCTTCAGGCGGGTCCGCGCATCGTCCAGGCGCGCCTGGGCGGTGACGCTGCGGGCGAACAGTTCTTCCTGGCGCCGGGCATTGGCCTGGGCGTCGATCAACTGCGCCTCGGCGCTGGCCAGGTCGCCCTGGCTGGCGCGCAACTGGTTCTGCTGGTCGGTGGGGTCGAGGGTTGCCAGCAGCGCGCCCTTGCCGACGAAGTCACCGACGTCGAACAGGCGCGAGGCGATCCGTCCGTTGGTGCGGAAGCCGAGCACGCTCTCGTAGCGCGCCTGGATGCTCCCGGCGAAGCGACCGAGGTCGTCGTTCTTCAGGGTCTTCACGGTCACCGTCAGCACCGGCCGCGGCGGTGCCGGCGGCGGCTCGTCGCCGCAGCCGGAGAGGAGCAGGGCGAAGCCGAACAGGCCGGCGAGGGAAAACGGCTTCATGGCTGGCCTCCGCCCACGGCGTCGCGGCTGGCGGTGCTCTGGGTCGGCTGCGGCGGCTGGGCCACCTCGACCACCTGGCCCGGATGGAGCAGTTGGCCGCCCACCGTGACCACTGTCTGGCCCGCCTCCAGGCCACCGTCGATGACCACCTTCTCGCTGGCGTAGCGTGCCACCCGCACCGGTTGCAGGCGCACCTTGCTTTCCTGATCGAGCAACCAGACCGCCGGCTGCTCGCCGTCCTTGGACAGCGCCGACCAGGGCAGCACCACGCTGTGCGCGGCCGGCGCGGCGACGCTGGCGTTGACCACGCTGCCGAGGCTCATTTCCGCCGGCACCGAGTCGAGGCCGACCTTGACCTTCAGCGTACCGCTGCGCTCGTCCACCGTCGGGGTGATCTCGCGGACCTTGCCGCTGGCGGTGACTTCCGGCTTGCCGAGCAGGCTGACGGTGATCCGCTGGCCGTCGACATCGTGGCTGAACAACGACTCGTAGACGTTGAACACCGCGTCGCGCTCGCCGTCGCGGGCCAGGGTGAAGATCGGCACGGTGGCCTGCACCACCTGGCCGACCTCGGCCTGGCGGGCGGTGATGACCCCGGCGTCGGAGGCACGCAGCTCGGTATAGGAAAGCAGGTCGCGGGCGTTGGCCAACTGCGCCTGGGCGGCCTTCAGCGAACTCTGCGCGCTGCGCACCGAGGCCAGCGCCTGGTCGTACTCGCTCTGGCTGGTGTAGCCCTTGGGCAGCAGCGCCTTCTGCCGCTGGTAGTTGAGGTCGGCGAGCTTCGACTGCGCCTGCTGCGCGGCGACCGCCGCCTGGGCGTTCTCCACGTTGCTGCGCTGGTCCTGCGGGTCGAGCCGCGCCAGCACCTGGCCAGCCGCGACGTGGTCGCCGACATCGACCAGGCGCTCGACGATCTTGCCGCCGACACGGAACGACTGGTCGGCCTGTACCCGTGCCTGGATGTCGCCGGTGATCGAGGTGGCCGAGGCGAACTCGGCCATCTTCACCGTCTGCGCCAGCACACGGACGTGTTCCTCGGCGGGCGGCTCGGCGCCGCAACCGACAAGCAGGCTGGCGCACAGGATGGCGGGCAGCGCCATCCGCGACCAGCGACCTTTGGAATGAAAAGCGCCTCTGGCGTCTGACATGCCTTCCCCTTCGCGATCCATACAGATACCGGCCGATACGGCCGGAAACTCCCAGAATTGGCAGGGATTCTAGCCGCGTCCCCAAGGATTGCGACTATCAGATGGAAGCGGGGGTTCCTTTTCCAAACTTGTGGAGGGGATCGCCTCCGGCGTCAGGTGAACAGACGCGCGCTCAGCTCGCGGCTGGCCTCCAGCAGCAACGGCAGGAAGCGACTTTCCAGTTCGGCGCGGGAGACCCGCCCGGCATGGGTGCCGACGTTCAACGCGGCGAGCACGTGGCCGGCGGAGTCGCGTACCGGCACCGCCAGCGAGCGCAGGCCGACTTCCAGCTCCTGGTCGACGATGCACCAGCCCTGGCGACGAATCTCCACCAGGCACGGCAGCAGGGTCTCGGGGGGTATACAGGGTACGGCTGGTCTTGGCCTGCATCTCCACTCCGCCGAAGTAGGCGTGCAGCGCGTCGTCGTCCAGCGCGGCGAGGAGGATGCGGCCCATCGAGGTGCAATAGGCGGGCAGCCGGCTGCCGACGTTGAGGTCCACCGAAATCAGCCGCTGGGGAGTGGCCGAACGGGCGATGTAGAGCACGTCGTCGCCCTCCAGGGTGGCCATCGAACAGGCTTCGTGGAGCTGTTCGCTGAGGCGGTCGAGGATCGGCTGCGCAGTGATCGCCAGCGGCGTCGACGACAGGTAGGCGTGACCGAGGGTGAGCACCTTCGGCAACAGCGAGTAGGTGCGCCCGTCGGTGGTGGCGTAGCCAAGCTGCATCAGCGTGTGCAGGCAGCGACGCACGGCGGCGCGGGGTATCTCGGTGCGGTGGCTGATCTGGGCGATGGTCAGGTGCCGCTTGCGCTCCTGGAACGCATGGATCACCGCCAGGCCACGGGCCAGCGAGGTCATGAAGTTGGGATCGCCGGTGAAGGCCTCGATGCGCTTGGCTGGCGAAAGGACGGTCGGCGGCGCCAGGGTGGCGGGGTGTTCCGGGAGTTCGCTCATGGACGTTCGGGCTCGGGTCACGGAAAGGCTTGCCGATTATCGGACACTCGTTCGATCATCGCAATTGACCGGAGCGCCTCCGACTGTAGTACTGTCGGGGCTACCCATCGCCCTCCGGGAGTAATGTCAGGTACCCATCGGCGGGTTCTGGGTACGCCCTTGCCGCTCCGGCAAGGGCGCCCTTCCTTCCCGCGCGTCCCGCGCGATCGATGCGCCTAGAAGTCGAAGAACACCGTCTCGTTGTCGCCCTGGATGCGGATGTCGAAACGGTAGGCGAGCTGTCCGTCCACTTCGCAGCGCCGCGCGAGCAGGGTGTCGCGACGCGGCGCCTGCTCGATCAGGTTGAGCATCGGACAGGCGGCGTTGGCCTCGGCCTCGTCATCGAAGTACAGCCGGGTCTGCAAGTGGATGTTGATGCCGCGGGCGAACAGCGAGACGTTGATGTGCGGCGCCATCGGCACGCCCTGGGCGTTACGCACCCCCCCCGGCTTGACCGTGTGCAGGGTCCACTCGCCGGCATCGAAGGTGGTGGCGGTGCGGCCGAAGCTGTTGAACGGTCGCTCCGGATCGTAGCGCTCCTGGTAGCGGCCTTCGCTGTCGGCCTGCCAGAACTCCAGGAACGAGTCGCGCACCAGGTGGCCGTTGCCGTCGTAGACGTGGCCGAGCAGGAGGATGTGCTGGCCCGGCGCGTCTTCGCGGGCCATGCGGTTCCAGATCTCCAGGTCGCGGGTCGGGTTGCCGGCGGCGGCCAGCGCCAGGCCGATGTGGACGTAGGGACCGGCGGTCTGGGAAGGGGTTTCCCGCAGCAGTTCGTGGCTCATGGTCGGCTCCTCAGGCGTTTTCGAAGAAGGTCTTGCGCTGCCCGCGCAGGACGATGTCGAAGCGGTAGGCCAGGCAATCCATCGGGTTGGCCATGCTCATGTCGAGCCGGCCGATCAGGCTCTGCGCCGCCTCCGGGTCGGCAAGGGTGCGGATGATCGGGCACTTGGGGATCAGCGGGTCGCCCTCGAAGTACATCTGGGTGACCAGCCGCGCGGCGATCGCCGGGCCGCTGACGGACACGTGGATGTGCGCCGGACGCCAGTCGTTGGGGCCGTTGCGCCAGGGATAGGGCCCGGGCTTGATGGTGCGGAAGTAATAGTGGCCCTCGCTGTCGGTGAGGGTCCGGCCGACGCCGCCGAAGTTCGGGTCGAGCGGCGCCAGGTAGCGGTCGTTCTTGTGCCGGTAGCGCCCGCCGGCGTTGGCCTGCCACATCTCCACCAGGGTGTGCGGGACCGGCTTGCCGTACTGGTCGAAGACCCGGCCGAACATGATGATGCGCTCGCCCTGGGGCAGGCCGCCGTGGTCGAAGTTGAGCAGCAGGTCGTTGTCGTGGCGGCCGAGCCTGAGGTGGGAGAAGTCCGGCCCGCTGGTTTCCGAGAGCGATTGCGGGATGCTCACCAGCGCCTGGCTCGGCGAGCGCGGCACGGAGGTCTTGTAGTCGGGGGTCAAGGCTTTGGGGTGCCAGTTTCGGTCACGGATGACGAAACGACGGCTTTCGGCGTCGTGCATGTCGGGCTCCTGTTATTCGCGTTATCGGTCGCCAGGCTTGTGGATTCAGGCATGGAAAACGAAGTCTTGCGCAGGAGGCGGGGCGGGGACAGTGAATTATCCGGCCCTATACATAACCATTTGGTTATGCTTCATCAGTGCAACTCGGCGGCCACCTCGCGCAACACCGCGCTGAACCATTGCGCCCCCAGTGGCAACGGCAAGGCCGCGTTGTGGCACAGCCCGACCGAACCGCCCGGTTCGCGGATACCCAGGTCCAGCTCGGCCAGCTCGCCATTGCCAACGTCCAGGCGCACGGCATCGCGCGGCGCCACCCAGATCGCCTCGCTGCGCAACACATAGCTGCGGCTGAGGGTCGGCGAGAGGGTTTCCAGGCGCTGTCCGGCGAGCGGGATGCCCCATTGCACGAACAGGCTGTCGGCGTGGCGGCGGATGGTGGTGCCGACCAGCGGCAGCACCAGCGGGAATTCGGCCAGCCGCTGCGGGTCGCCGAGGGGCGCGGCGAGCAAGGGGTGGCCGGGACGCACCACCAGCATCATCGACTCGCTGTACAGGTGCTCGAAGGTCAGGCCCTGGATGTCCGGGCTATCGGTCATCCGCCCGACCACCAGGTCCAGCTCGCCGACCTTCAGTTGCGCCAGCAGGTAGGCGCTGGGTCCGGTGGCGACGCTGACCACCAGGGCGCCGTGGCGCCGGTGCAGGCGCCGGATCACCTCGGGCACCACCAGGCTCTCCACCGTCGACAGCACGCCGACCCGCACCGTCTCGACCTGCGCCTCGTGGCCGCGCAGGGTGTTCACCCCGTCGCGCAGGGCCTGCACGCAGGGGCCGGCATAACGCAGGAAGGTCACCCCCGCCTCGGTCAGCTCGGCGCCGGCCTTGCTCCGTTCGAACAGCCGCGCGCCGAGGATTTCCTCCAGTTCCTTGAGGGTCTTGGAGATCGCCGGCTGCGACACCGCCACGGCATCCGCCGCCTTGGCGAAGCTGCGCTGGCGGGCGACTTCGAGGAAGCAGGCGAGGTGGCGGAACTTGATGCGGTTGTCGAGGTTCATGGGGCGGCCGTGGCGGCGAGTGGTGCGGGCATGGTACCCAACGGGCGGGTTGGGAACGAGGTGTGGCGTGCGGCGAGGTCGTGCCAGGCGGTACTCCGCCTTCCTTTCCCCAAAGGGAGAAGGCACTAGATGGCGGAACGACTCACGTGCCGGGCAATCCCTTCCCTGGGGGAAGAAGGAACCGGATGGAGCATGGTCGGGCAGCATCGCGCCGACCCTTCGCCCTTCAGGGGGGCCTCCACGTCCAGGAGGACGCCGGGGGAACCCCACCTGGAGCGGGCGCCGACTCAGAACTCCACCGTCGTCGACACCTGGAACTGCCGGGGCTCGCCCATCGCCACGTACAGTCGATTGGCACTGGACGGGTAGTAGGTGCGGTCGAACAGGTTCTTCACGTTGAGCTGGAACTTCACGCCGTGTCCGCCGAAGCGGGTGTCGTAGCTGGCGAAGGCATCGGCCACGGTGTAGGACGGCAGGTCGAAGGAATTGGCCGGGTCACCCGGGCGCTTGCCGACGTAGCGCGCGCCGCCGCCCAGGCGCAGGCGGTCGCCGCCGAAGAGCTGGCCGAGTTCGTAGACCGCCGACAGCGACGCGGTGTTGCGCGCCACGTTCTGCAGGCGCTTGCCCTCCAGGGTCGGGTCCTCGGTGACTTCCGCGGCGAGCCAGGCGTAGCTGCCGATCAGGCTCCAGCGTTCGCTGAGCTGGCCGGTGAGGTCCAGCTCCAGGCCGCGCGAGCGGACCCGGCCGGCGGCGCGCACGCTGCTGTTGCCGGCACCGTCCAGTTCGTTGACCAGCACGTTCTTCTTGCGGATGTCGAACAGCGCCAGGGTGCCGCTGAGACGCCCCGGCACATCCAGCTTGGCGCCCAGCTCCCAGGAGGTCGCCTGCTCCGGCAGGATCGCCGAATCGATGGTCTCGCCGGTGCTCAGCGGGGCGATGGTCGAGTTCGGCTTGAACGAGCGCGTGTAGCTGCCGTACAGCGAAACCTCGTCGCTCAGGCGGTAGACCAGGCCGCCGCGCGGCACCCATTTCTGCCCGTTGATATCGGTGTTGGCGTTGAACGGCCGGCCGCGCCCGGCGAGCTGGTCGTAGATCTGGTAGCGCGCGCCGCCGACCAGGATCCAGCGTTCGTCCAGGTGGATCGAGTCCTGGAAGTACAGCGAGTCGCTGCGCAGCTTGTCGGTCTGGTCGCTGTCGCCGGCGACCACCCGGGTCGACGGCACCACCTGGCCATAGACCGGGTCGAGGTAGTCGAAGCGACTGGTCTTGCTGTCGCGCAGCAGGTCGGCGCGGAAGATCTTGCGCTTCTCGTGGTCCATGCCGAATTGCAGGTCATGTTGCATCCCGGCCAGTTGCAGCGTTCCGCTCAGGCCGAGGGTGGCGAAGCTGTCGCTGCTGACCGCGCCGTGGGTGCCGTCCATGCGCCGGGTCAGGGTGCCGTCGGCGTTCACGGCCATCACCCGGGCCTGGTTGTCGTCGTAGGTCTCGCGACTGTAGCCGTAGCCGAAGTGGGCCTTCCAGGTGTCGTCGAGCTGCCGTTCGAGATCCAGGCGGGTCAGCTCGGAACGGCCCTCGGTGATGTTGAAGGGCTCGTCCAGGCGCCGGCTGCGCGGGATGTCCAGCGGGCGGTTGGTACGCGGGTCGATGGCCGTGCCACGGTCGAACGGCGTGGTGAACTCACGGTGCTCGTAGCTCAGGTTGACCGTCGTGTCCTCGCCGTACCAGGCCAGCGAGGGCGCCACCAGCGTCTCGCGGCTCTTGCCGAAGTCGCGCCAGTAATCCTCGTCCTCATGATCGAGGATCATCCGGTAGGCCAGTCCGCTGTCGCCCAGCGGGCCGGTGGAGTCGAGCTGGCCGCCGCTGCCGTTGCGCCCGTGGGCGTAGGCCGAGCCACGCAGGGTCAGGGCGTTGGCTTGTTGCAGTTGCGGCTTCTTGCTCACCACGTTGACCACCCCGCCCGGGTCCTGGATGCCATAGAGCAGGGATGCAGGCCCCTTCAGCACCTCGACGTGGTCGGCGGTGGCGGTGAAATTGCGGCCCTGCACCGAGGGCATGCCGTCACGCATGATCGAGCCGTCGCGGTTGTCGCCGAAGCCGCGCTTCATCACCGCGTCCTGGGTACCGCCAAGGGTGTTGGCCTGGGTGATGCCGCTGATGTTGCCCAGCGCGTCGTCAAGGTTGCGCGGGCGCTGGTCCTGCAGCGCCTGTGCCGGGACCACGCTGATCGCCTGGGGGATATCCAGTAGCGGCGCATCGCCGCGGCTGATCGAGGCGTTGGCCGCCGGCCGGTAGCCCTGCGCCGGGGCGGCGGCGGAGACCGTCGTGGCATCGAGGTCGAGCGCGCCGCTGGCGGGGATCGGTTCCAGGGTCAGGGTGCGCTCGTCGATCCGCCGCGCGCGCAGGCCGCTGCCCTGCAGCAGGCGTTGCAGCGCCTCCTCCGCGTCCAGCGAACCGTGCAATGCCGGGGCGGTCGCCTGCGGCGGCAGCTCGGCGGTGTAGAGCAGCGTCTGCCCGCTGGCCCGGCTGAACGCGTTGAGCGCCTGGGCCAGCGGCGCGGCAGCCTGGCTGAAGCGGTAGCGAACCGCCTCGGCGGCCTGCGCGGTGGCGGCGAGACAGCCGAGGCTGAGGAACAGGGCGGGGAGAGTACGCAGGGCGAAGCGCGGGAAGGGGGTCATGGGTTGCTCGTGTCGGTCGCTTTTCTAATGCGAATCAATCGCGGTCATGAGCACTACACGAAGCGGCGCCGGATTTACCTCACCCCGCAGCGCAAAAAAATTCTTCGCCGGGAAAAATTCCTGCGCCAAACGGAGCGGGGCCGCCGTCAGCGAATCACCACCAGGCGTCCGAACAGGATCTGCTGGCGATAGCCGAGCACCGCCTGCAGCGACTTCAGCGCGGCTTCGGGATCGTCGCTGCGGAAGCTGCCGCTGACCGGCTGGCGGCCGAGCGCGTCGTCGAGCAGGAGAATGCGTCCGGGGTAGTAGCGAGCGAGTTCGTCGAGCACTTCCGCCAGCGGCCGCCGGTAGAAGCTCAGCCAGCCCTGGCGCCAGGCCAGCGCGGCGGCGGCGTCGATGGCCACGGGCCGGCCCAGCCTGCCGTCGGCGAAGCCGACCTGCTGGCCGGCGCCCAGCACTTCCTCGGCGGCGCCCGCGCCCGTGCCGGCGCTCACCGCGACCCGCCCTTGCAGCACGGTGACGCGGGTCTCCCCGGCGCCGCGACGGACCTCGAACTCGGTGCCCAGTACCCGCGCCCGGCCTTCGCCGGCCTCGACCACGAATGGCAGCGTGTCGCGCTTCACCCGCAACGCGGCGGCGCCGCGCAGCAGTTCGACCCGCCGCTGGCCGCCGTCGATACGCACGCGCACCGCGCTGCCGGCGTCCAGGCTCAGGTAGGAGCCATCGGCCAGCTTCCATTCGGCGACCTGTCCCGGCGCGGCGACATAGTCGGCACGCCAGTCCTGCAGCCAGTCGCCGGGCTGCCACCAGCCGCCCAGCCAGAGCATCGCCAGCAGGCAGGCGACGCTGGCCAGCGGGTAGGCCCAGCGCCGCGGGTTGCGCGACGCTCGGCGCGGCCGCAGGTAGGCTTCCAGGGCATCGGCCTCTTCGATGGCCAGGCGGCTCGCCGGTATTTCCGTCAGGCGCCAGAGCGCCTCGGCGCGAGCATAGGCCTCGGCATGCGCCGGCCGCTGCGCCAGCCAGTCCTCGAAGGCCCGCCGGGTCGCCGCATCCGGCGTACCGCGCAGGCGCACCAGCCAGGCCTGGGCGGTCTGCTCGAGGACGGGATCGTAGGGCGCGGCGTCGCTATCGGTTCGGGTCATGGCTGGGCGCTCCTTGCCTGCTCGCCGGCCGGGCCGGCCAGGCTCGCCTTGCAGGCGTCGAGGGCGCGCATCATATGTTTTTCCACGGCGCTTTGGGAAAGCTGCATGGCCTGGGCGATCTCCGCGTAGGTGCGACCGTGGATGCGATTGAGCAGGAAAATCCGCCGGGTCCGCTCGGGCAGGCCGCGCAAGGCGGCCTCGACCCGGCGCCACTGGTCGCCGGCCTCGAGCGCCTGCTCGGGACCGACCGGCTCGCCCTGGCGCTGCTCCGGCAGCCAGTCGTCCAGTTGCCGCTGCCGCGATCCTTCGCCACGCAAGTGGTCGATGGCCAGGTTGCGCGCGCTGCGCAGGAGGTAGCTGCCAAGCTCCTCCACCGGGGCGGCCGGGCGCCGCCAGAAGCGCAGGAACAGTTCCTGGACCAGGTCGGCGGCGGTCGCCCGGCAGCCGACCCAGCGGCTGACCAGGCTTTCCATGCGCTGGCGCTGGGCCAGGAAGGCCTTGAGCAGATCCGCGCGGCGCGCCGCCTCGCCGTCTGCCGGCAAGGCATCCGGGCGCGGGCCGGAGGGTAGGTCGCGGTCGGGCATCGGTGAGGGACGGCTGCACGAAAGCCGGCGCCGGGGCGGCGCCATGGGAATGCTGAGCAGCCCGCAAATGATAATGCTTATCATCAATACCGAGAAGCCGGCGACGACGAAACGCCTTGCGGGTCGCGCGCCGGGTTGCCCGGCGCGCCGCCCCTCACTTCACCAGGCGCGCATCCAGGCTGTTCTGCGCCAGGCGCCTGGCCTGCTCCTCGGTCATTCCCAGGCTCTGCTGCAAGGCATGGAAGTTCTCGGTGACATAGCCGCCGAAGTAGGCCGGGTCATCGGAGTTCACCGTCACCTTCACGCCGCGTTCGAGCATGTCGAGGATGGTGTGCTGGCTCATGTCGTCGAACACGCAGAGCTTGGTGTTGGACAGCGGGCAGACGGTCAGCGGGATCTGTTCGTCGATCAGCCGCCGCATCAGCCGCTCGTCCTCGAAGGCGCGCACGCCGTGGTCGATGCGCTCGACCTTGAGCAGGTCGAGGGCTTCCCAGATGTACTCGGGCGGCCCCTCTTCGCCGGCATGGGCGACGGTGAGGAAGCCTTCGCTGCGGGCGCGGTCGAAGACCCGCTGGAACTTGCTCGGCGGATGCCCGACTTCCGAGCTGTCGAGGCCGACGGCGATGAAGGCGTCGCGGAACGGCAGCGCGTGGTCGAGGGTTTTCTGCGCCTGTTCCTCGCTGAGGTGGCGGAGGAAGCTGAGGATCAGCCCATGGCGGATGCCCAGCAGCTTCTCGCCGTCCTGCAGCGCGGCGCGGATGCCGGCGAGCACCACCTCGAAGGGAATGCCGCGATCGGTGTGGGTCTGCGGGTCGAAGAACGGCTCGACGTGGACGACGTTCTGCGCCTTGCACTTCTGCAGGTAGGCCCAGGTCAGGTCGTAGAAGTCCTGCTCGGTGCGCAGCACGTCGGCGCCGGCGTAGTAGAGGTCGAGGAATTCCTGCAGGTTGTTGAAGGCGTAGGCCTTGCGCAGGGTCTCGACGTCGTTCCAGGGCAGGGCGATGCGGTTGCGCTCGGCGAGGGCGAACAGCAGCTCCGGCTCCAGGGTACCTTCCAGGTGCAGGTGCAGTTCGGCCTTGGGCAAGGCGTTGAGCCATTCGTACATGGGGTGGGTTCTCGATCAGGCTGGTCTTTGCCGGCAAGTTTAACCTGTCCCGGGAGTCAGGCCCGAGGGAAACCCGCGAGCCGCTCCCGCGCGCGACGGGCGGCTCAGGCCGTTTCGCCGCGCCGATAGGCATAGGTCTGCGCGAAGCGCGAGGTCAGCCACTCGCCACAGGTGGTCGGCGGATACTTCGGCGGGTTGTCCGCGTCGAAGCAGCCCGGCAGGCAGCGGATCTCGGTGTCCATGTGCGGTTCGGCGAAGAACGGCATGGAGTAGCGATGCACCCCGCGCGGGCTGATCACCCGGTGCGGGGTCGAGCGGTAACGGTCGTTGCTCCAGCGCGCCATCATGTCGCCGATGTTGACCACGAAGGTGCCGTCGATGGGCGGCGCGTCGATCCATTCGCCCTGGCGGTTCTGCACTTGCAGGCCACCGGCGGCGTCCTGGTAGAGCAGGGTCACGCAGCCGTAGTCGGTGTGCGCGCCGGCGCCGGGCTGGTCGGCGCTCTGCCGGGCGGCGGCCGGCGGATAGTGGATCAGGCGGAATACGCTGACCGGCTGCTCGAAGCGGCGGTCGAAGAAGTCCTCCTCGATCCCCAGGGCGATGGCCAGGGCACGCAGCACGGTACGGGCCAGCGCCAGCATGTCGGCATAGTGTCCTTCCAGCAGGGCCTCCCAACCGGGCAGGTCGGGGTGTCGGTTGGGCCCGTAGAAGGACTTGCCGGCGCGCACGTCGGGATGCTCCGCCGGCAGGTGCAGGGCCATGTCGAAGGTCTCCTTGAAGTCGCTGGGCAACGCCGGGTCGAGCTGCTCGGTGGCGATCGCGCCATAGCCGCGATGGTTGCGGCTACGGGTGATATCGATCTTCAGCTTCTCTTCGACGGGCAGCGCGAAGAACTCCCGCGCCGCCGCCAACAGGGCTTCGAAGCGCGCGGTCGGCAACGGGTGTCCGGCGATGTAGAAGAAGCCCCACTCGCGGCAGGCCTGGTCGATCCGCCGCGCCACGTCGTTCCAGGCGCCACGGTCGGCGCCGTAGAGCGGGGCGATGTCGATGATGGGTAGACGGTCCAATCGCGCTCTCCTCGATGGGCCCTGTACGGAAAGTGCCTGCGCTCGGCGACTTTTTCCATACAAGGCCAGGGCTCACTTCGGCAGGTCGGCCTTGATGCCTTCCACGTAATAGTTCATCGACGCCAGGTCGGCATTGGTCGCGCTGACGCCGGCGGCGAAACGCTCCTTGCCGGACTGGTCGCGGATCGGCCCGGTGAAGGGGTGGAAGGCTCCGCTGCGGATCGACTCGATCAGCCTGCCCGCCTCTTCCCGCACCGGCGCCGGCAGCACCTCCTGGTTCAGCGGCAGGACCACCGTACTCTCGGCCAGGCCGCCCCAGAAGTCCTCGGATTTCCAGGTGCCGTCCATCACCGCCTGGGCCGAGCGGATATAGTGCGGGCCCCAGTCGTTGACGATCGAGGTGAGCACGGTCTTCGGACCGAAGTGCTGCATGTCCGAGGCGTAGCCCACGGCGTACACCCCGCGACGCTCGGCGGCCTGGATCGGCGCCGGGCTATCGGTGTGCTGGAACACCACGTCGACGCCCTGGTCGATCAGCGCGTTGGCCGCGTCGGCCTCCTTGCCCGGATCGAACCAGGTGCTCACCCACATCACCTTGAGTTCGGCCTGCGGGTCGTATTTGTCCAGCGCCAGCTGGATCGCGTTGATGTCGCGGATCACCTCGGGAATCGGAAACGAGGCGATGTAGCCGATCTTGTGGCTGCGGGTCATCTTCGCCGCGAGGAAGCCGCCGACGTAGCGTCCCTCGTAGGAGCGCGACAGGTAGGTGCCGAGGTTCCTGTCGCGCTTGTAGCCGGTGGCGTGCTCGAAGGTCACCTTGGGAAACTGTCGGGCCACCTTGGCGGTGGGGTTCATGTAGCCGAAGGAGGTGGTGAAGACCAGGCCGTAGCCGTCTTTCGCCAGGTTGCGGATGACCCGCTCGGCGTCGGCGCCCTCGGCGACGTTCTCGACGAAGCTGGTCTTCACCTTATCGCCGAAGTGCTCCACCAGTTCGCGGCGGCCCAGCTCGTGCTGGTAGGTCCAGCCGTGGTCGCCGACCGGGCCGACATAGACGAAGCCGATCTTCAGCGGTTCGGCGGCCTCGGCGGCGAGAGCGCAGGCGCCGAGGCCGAGGACGGCGGCAAGGCGGCGCAGGACGGACATGTGGGATTGCGTGCGACGGTGTTTCATGGATGGGCGTGCTCCGGTGAGTGCAGGGTTGGCCATCGGGCGTGGCTTCGCGTTCAGCCCGCCCGCCGATGCAATTACCTGACCACCCGGACAACTCCGCTCAAGCCCGCGCTTCTGCGTGCCGCGCCATGCCGGCGCGGCTGCAGGACGGTGCAGCGCGCCATCGCTTGGTGCATGCCGGCGCCGCCACGATGGCCTACCATGGGCGCTGGCTTTCCGTAACAAGGCACGCACGCGATGACCGCGATCTACCTGGCCGGGCCGGACGTCTTCCGCCCCGACGCCGAGGCCCACGGCGAAATGCTCAAGGCGCTCTGCGCCGAGTTCGGTTTCCTCGGCCTCTACCCGCTCGACCACGCCCTGCCCGCCGACATCCGCGAGCCGGCCGCACAGGCCGCCTGGATCTACCGCGCCAATGTCGGCCTGATCGAGCGCGCCGACTGCGTGCTGGCCAACCTCGAACCGTTCCGCGGCAGCGAGCCGGACAGCGGCACCGCCTTCGAAGTGGGCTACGCCCTGGCCCTGGGCAAGCCGGTATATGCCTACCTCAGCGATGCCGGCGCCTACGCCGAGCGCCTCGCCCGGCTGGCCCCGGAATGGCTCGGCGAGCGCCCCGGCGAGGACCGCGACGGTTGGCAACTGGAGGGTTTCGGCCTGCCATTGAACCTGATGCTGGCGGTGCCTTCGCGGCTGGTCGCCGGCGGTCCGCGCGAGGCCCTGCGACGCCTCGCCGAGGAACTCGGCGGGAACGCCTGAAGCGCCCGCGCCGAGCGCCGGAAGAAGCTCGCGAGCCGCCGCCTATCTGCTGACAGGTAGGCGCCGCCTGGCATGTCGCTTGCTGCCCATAATCCCCGGACAACAACGGCCCCCGCGCGGGGCGTCCGGCATCCTGGGGGGAGCATCCGATGAGCCGATCCAACGGTTCCAGCAGCCGTCGTACCTTCTTGCGCCTGGCGGCCCTGCTGCTGCCCGCCGGCGCCCTGCTCGGCAGCCTGCCGGGCGTACGCGCCGCGGCCAGACCGCGGAAACTCTATCTGGCCGGTCCCGACGTGTTCCGCGCCGACGCCGTCGCCCACGGCGAAGCGCTCAAGGCACTGTGCGCACGCTACGGCTTCGAAGGCCTCTACCCGCTGGACAACGCGCTGCCGAAACAGCTCGCCGAGCCGCGCGAACAGGCGGCCTGGATCTACCGCGCCAACATCGGCCTGATCGAACGCGCCGACGCGGTGCTGGCCAACCTGAACTTCTTCCGCGGCGCCGAGCCGGACAGCGGCACCGCCTTCGAGGTCGGCTACGCCACCGCTCTCGGCAAGCCGGTCTATGGCTACGTCGACGACGCCGGCAGCTACGCCGAGCGGATCCGCCGGCACGCCCCGGAGCTGGTCGGCGAGGATCCGACCGGCGACCGCGACGGCATGGCCCTGGAAGAGTTCGGCCTGCCGCTCAACCTGATGCTGGCGGTGCCCGGCAGGATCGTCGTCGGCGACGCCGAGCAGGCTCTCCGGCAACTCGCCGGGCAATCCCGCGGCTGAGTCCGACCCGTCCCACTCCAGGCAAGGACTTCCCATGCGCAAAGCCCTGCTGTGCTGTGCCGCCCCGCTGTGCGCGGCCGCCGCCTTCGGCGCCGAAAACAACGACGAGAACGCCGCCCGCGAAGGGCTCTGGAACAACCTGCACGTCTACCGCGCGTTCAACCAGCGCGGCGGCCCCTACCTGACCGACGACAGCTACCTGGAATGGGAGTTCGGCGGCCGCAAGGGGGTGCTCGACCTGTACGGCTACATCGACTACAAGAACCTCTTCGACGACGCCAGCTCGGACGTACCCGACGGCGAGAACTGGTTCGTCGACATCGAGCCGCGTCTCTCCATCGACCGCCTGCTCGGCCGCGACTTCTCCATCGGCCCGATCCGCGAATGGTTCGTCGCCTTCGACTACTACTACGCCGACGCGCGCCAGGGACCGGGGCTGAACGTGCTGTGGTCGGGCATCGGCACCAACACCGAGCTGCCCTGGCTGGGTACGGTGGGGCTCAATCTCTACGCGCGCTACATCGACAAGAACTACAGCGCGTCCAACGAGAACGCCTGGGACGGCTACGTCGCCCACATGAACTGGTTCAAGCCGCTGGCGCAGTTCGGCGGCAAGCGCTTCATCGCCTTCCAGGGCTTCTTCGACTACGAGTTCGGCTCGAAGCTGCCCGACAAGGACGATGCCTTCGAGCGCGAATACCGTACCGATAACGGCTTCCAGGCCTACCTCGGGCTCTGGTATCACACCGAACACTGGAAGTTCGGCTACGGCGCCAAGGTCTACCGCAACATGACCCAGTGGCGCGACGGCGAGCAACTGGACGGACACCGCACCGACTCCAGCGGGATCGGCCACTACTTCAACGTCGGCTACGCGTTCTGAGCGCGGCGCCCACGCCGGGCGCCGCGGGAAGCCCGCTCAGGGCAGGCGGGCGATACGCTCGGTGAGCAGGTCGAAGAACCCCTGGGCATCGCCCTCGTTGATCCACTCGACGTTGGCCGGCTGCTTGAGGCCGCCGTACCAGTCGGCCACGGTCTGGCCGAAGGTGATGCCCTCGCGGCTGTCGACCTGCACGTTGATCCGCTTGCCCTTGAACAGCGAGGGCTTGAGCAGGTAGGCGACCACCGTGGCGTCGTGCACCGGGCCGCCCTCCAGGCCGTAGTACTTGATGTCGTACTGGACGTAGGCGTCGAGGATGTCGGCGACGGTCTTGCCGGCTCGGTTGCCGAGGTTGCGCAGCTTGGCGATGCGCTCGGGGCTGGTGAGGATCTTGTGGGTCACGTCGAGCGGCAGCATGGTGATCGGCGCCCCGCTCTTGAGCACGATTTCCGCCGCGTGGGGGTCGGCGAAGATATTGAATTCGGCGGCCGGGGTGATGTTGCCGCCGTTGAAGTGGGCGCCGCCCATGATCACGATCTCGCGGATGCCCTTGACGATGTCCGGGGCCTGGGTCAGGGCCAGCGCGAGGTTGGTCTCCGGGCCGAGCATGGCCAGGGTCACGCTCTTCTCCGGCGCCGCGCGCAAGGTGCGGATCAGGTAGTCCACCGCGTTACCTTCGGCCAGCGGCTGCTTCGGCTCATGCACCTCGACGCCGGTGATGCCTTCGCTGCCGTGTACGTCGGCGGCGTAGATCGGCGTGCGCAGCAGCGGCCGCGGGGCGCCGGCGTAGACCGGGATATCCGGGCGCTTGCCCCACTCGCGGGCCAGCCGGGCGTTGCGCGCGGTCTTTTCCAACGGCACGTTGCCGGCGACGGTGGTCAGCGCCTGGATCTTCAGCTCCTTCGGCGAGGCCATGGCGAACAGCAGGGCGATCACGTCGTCGGCGCCCGGGTCGGTGTCGATGATCAGGGTCCGCGGCGATTGCGCCGCCGCCGTTTCGGCAGCGGACAGAGGAAGGCTGGCGGGCATCAGCAGGGAGAGTCCTAGCAGAAGGCTGCAAAAGCGATTGCGGGGGCGGGCGGCGCGGGACATGGTCGGCTCCTGGTGGGGGATGCCGAAGTCTAGCCGGTTGCAGGCCAGGCGCCGACCTATGCGAACCGACAGAGGAAGCCTGGCGCCTCCTCCGTCGGCGCCCGCCTCACCCGGCGATCAGGGCGCTCGCCGCCTCGCGGTGGCGGGCTATCAGGGCGGCCAGGTCGAGCCCTTCCACGGCACCGTCGACCACTCGCCAGGCGCCGCCGACCATTACCCGGTCGGCGCGGTCGGCAGCGCACAGCAGCAGCGCCGAGAGCGGGTCGTGGCTCCCCGAGAAGCGCAGCTCGTCGAGCTTGAACAAGGCCAGGTCGGCCTGCTTGCCGGGGGCCAGCTCGCCGATGTCGCTGCGTCCGAGCAGGCGTGCCGAGCCACGGGTGGCCCAGCCCAGGGCGAGTTCCGGGGTGATCCGCTCGGCGCCGTAGCGCAGGCGTTGCAGGTACAGGGCCTGGCGCGCCTCGAGGATCATGTTCGAGGCGTCGTTGGAAGCCGAGCCATCGACCCCCAGGCCGATCGGCGCGCCGGCCGCCTCCAGCTCCACGGTCGGGCAGATGCCCGAGGCCAGGCGCATGTTCGAACTCGGGCAGTGGCAGATACCGGTGCCGGCCTCGCCGAGACGACGGATCTCCTCGGCATTGAAGTGGATGCCGTGGGCCAGCCAGGTGCGCGGGCCGAGCCAGCCGACGCTGTCCAGGTAGTCCACGGTGCGCAGGCCGAAGCGCTGCAGGCAGAAGTCTTCCTCGTCGAGGGTCTCCGCCAGGTGGGTGTGCAGGCGTACGTCGTGGCGCGCCGCCAGTTCGGCGCTGGCGCGCATGATCTCCGGAGTCACCGAGAACGGCGAGCAGGGCGCCAGGGCGATCTGCACCCGGGCGCCTTCGCCGCGCTGGTGGTAGCGAGCGATCAGTCGCTCGCTGTCGGCGAGGATGGTCTCGGCCTCCTGCACCGTCTGCTGCGGCGGCAAGCCGCCGTCCTTCTCGCCGAGGCTCATCGAGCCGCGGGTGAGCATGGCGCGCATGCCCAGTTCCTCGACCACCCCGGCCTGCACGTCGATGGCCTGTTCGAGGCCGCCGGGGAACAGGTAGTGGTGGTCGGCGGCAGTGGTGCAGCCGGACAGCAGCAGCTCGGCCAGCGCCACCTTGGTGGCCAGTTCGAGCTTCTCCGGGGTCAGCCGCGCCCAGACCGGGTAGAGGGTCTTCAGCCAGGGGAACAGCGGCTGGTTGACCACCGGCGCCCAGGCGCGGGTAAGGGTCTGGTAGAAGTGGTGATGGGTGTTGATGAGTCCCGGCAAGACCACGTGCCGGCTGGCGTCGAACTGGCTGGCGCAGGGCTGCGCGGGCTGTTGGCCGGCGCCGAGCAGCTCGACGATGCGGCCGTCTTCGACGACCAGGCCGCCGGCGGCGTCGAGACCGTTGGCGGTGAAGATGGCGAGGGGGTTGCGAATCCAGGTGCGGGACATGTGCGGACCTTCGTCGGATCGGCGGGCCGGCGCGAACGCTGCCGGCCCTCGGTTGATGAGAGCCAGCTCAGTGTTCACCCTGTCTGCTGATCCAGGTCCGCGGGGCGACGGGACGCCGCGCGCGTGGCGATATCCTACAAGGGATTGTCGGAGAGGTGTAAGGCTTTCCTCCCGGCGGCAGCCGGGCGCGGTTTGATGGGGGTCAACGGACGACCTCCGGCAGGGGCATAGAGTGGGGGACTGCATAGCTGAAAACGTAGAACGGAAGGAGCCCCGCATGAGCGAAGAACCCACTGTCACTCCCCCCTCCCCCGAGCAACCCGCCGCGCAGCCGGCCAAGCCGGCCCGGCCAGCCGCCCGCCGCGCCCCACGCAAGCCGGCGACCCGCCGCCCGCGGGTGGCCAGCCCGGCGCAGAAAGCCCGCGAGGAGATCCAGGCGATCAGCCAGAAGCCGGTGGCCCTGCAGGTCGCCAGCGCGCCCCACGGCAGCAGCGAGGACAGCACCTCGGCGAGCCTGCCGGCGAACTATCCCTATCACACGCGGATGCGCCGTAACGAGTACGAGAAAGCCAAGCACGACCTGCAGATCGAACTGCTCAAGGTGCAGAGCTGGGTGAAGGAGACCGGCCAGCGCGTGGTGGTCCTGTTCGAAGGCCGCGACGCCGCCGGCAAGGGCGGTACCATCAAGCGCTTCATGGAGCACCTGAACCCGCGCGGCGCGCGGATCGTAGCCCTGGAGAAACCCTCCTCCCAGGAGCAGGGCCAGTGGTATTTCCAGCGCTACATCCAGCACCTGCCCACCGCCGGCGAGATGGTCTTCTTCGACCGCTCCTGGTACAACCGCGCCGGCGTCGAGCGGGTCATGGGCTTCTGTTCGCCACTGCAATACCTGGAGTTCATGCGCCAGGCCCCCGAGCTGGAGCGCATGCTGAGCAACAGCGGCATCCTGCTGTTCAAGTACTGGTTCTCGGTGAGCCGCGAGGAGCAACTGCGGCGCTTCATCTCGCGCCGCGACGATCCGCTCAAGCACTGGAAGCTGTCGCCCATCGACATCAAGTCTCTGGACAAATGGGACGACTACACCGCCGCCAAGCAGGCGATGTTCTTCCATACCGACACCGCCGACGCGCCATGGACGGTCATCAAGTCCGACGACAAGAAGCGCGCGCGACTCAACTGCATCCGCCACTTCCTGCACTCGCTGGACTACCCGGACAAGGACCGGCGCATCGCCCATGAGCCCGACCCGTTGCTGGTGGGGCCGGCCTCGCGGGTGATCGAGGAGGACGAGAAGGTCTACGCCGAGGCGGCCGCCGCGCCGGGCCACGCGAACCTGGATATCCCGGCCTGAGGCGGGCGGTCGCGCCAACGAAAACGCCCGGGGCGCTTTCGCGCTCCGGGCGTCCCTGGTTCGACGGTCGCTGGCCGGGTCACTCCGGCGCGGAGGTCCGGATCAGGTGGTCGAAGGCGCTCAGCGAAGCCTTGGCGCCCTCGCCCACGGCGATCACGATCTGCTTGTACGGCACCGTGGTCACGTCGCCGGCGGCGAAGATGCCGGGCAGCGAGGTCTCGCCACGGGCGTCGACGATGATCTCGCCACGCGGCGACAGCTCGACGCTGCCCTTGAGCCACTCGGTGTTGGGCAGCAGGCCGATCTGCACGAAGATGCCTTCCAGCTCGATCGACTTGAACTCCTCGGAGTTGCGGTCCTTGTACACCAGGCCGGTGACCTTCTGGCCGTCGCCCTTCACTTCGCTGGTCAGGGCACTGGTGATCACCTCGACGTTCGGCAGGCTGTAGAGCTTGCGTTGCAGCACGGCATCGGCGCGCAACTTGCTGTCGAATTCCAGCAGGGTCACATGGGCGACGATGCCGGCCAGGTCGATGGCCGCCTCGACGCCAGAGTTGCCGCCGCCGATCACCGCCACGCGCTTGCCCTTGAACAGCGGGCCGTCGCAGTGCGGGCAGAAGCACACGCCCTTGGCCTTGTATTCCTGCTCGCCGGGCACGCCCATTTCGCGCCAGCGAGCGCCGGTGGCGAGGATCAGGGTCTTGGCCTTGAGGCTGCCGCCGCTCTCGAACCGCACTTCGTGCAGCTCGCCGGAGTTCTTCGCCGGAACCAGCTTGCTGGCGCGCTGCAGGTTCATGATGTCGACCTCGTAGTGACGCACATGCTCTTCAAGCGCCCGCGCCAGCTTCGGCCCTTCGGTCTCCTGCACCGAGATGAAGTTCTCGATGGCCATGGTGTCCAGCACCTGACCGCCGAAGCGCTCGGCGGCGACGCCGGTGCGAATGCCCTTGCGCGCGGCGTAGATCGCCGCCGCGGCGCCGGCCGGGCCGCCGCCGACCACCAGCACGT